>CADCTW010000153.1 GCA_902805735.1 uncultured Gemmatimonadota bacterium
CTTCCGCCGCCTCGCGCGCAACTACGAGCGGCTACCCGACACCTTCGCCGCGCTCCACTTCGTCGCCTTTGCCGCTCTGATGCTCAGCCGCTACGCCGCTCTGCTCCAAAGTGCCTAACAGGCTCTAGTGCCAAGTGCCTAGTGCCTAGTGCCAGGTGCCAGGTGCCAGGGGCCAGGTGCCAGGTGCCAGGCTCTGGCGGGCGGGTCCTGAACCGCGGCGGGGCGGGAACTGCTACAAACCTTGCGGACGCCACCGCGGGTGAGCATTTATGGTCGCTTTACAAGCCCGCGGTACCCACCCCCCTCCTGGAGCCCCGATGCCCGTCATCCCCAATCTGCGCCGCACCACGGACAGTGCCGCGCCCACTCCTCCGCCTACCCCGGTCACCTACGTGGACACGCCCGCGATGGACTACGTGGCGTGGCTGCGGGGCGCGGGGAGCGCCATCGCCCACTTTCCCACCACGGACCCGTCGCAGCAGAAGGTGGCGGTGATTGGATCCGGCGGGGCGGGGCTCGCCGCCGCGTACGAGCTCCTCCGCTGCGGATTCGACGTGACGCTCTTCGAGGCCACCGGGCGCGTGGGCGGGCGCCTCTTCACCTCGCCCTCCAGCACGCGCGACAACAACGTGTTCGAGATGGGAGCGATGCGCTTCACCCCGTCCGAGCAGGTGCTCCACTACTATGGCGAGGTCTTCAACGACTCGGGCGCGGCCAGCATCATCTTCGACAAGGGGCCGTTTCCCGATCCGGGGGTCAACAACACGTACATCGCCTTCCAGGGGAAGACGTACTACTGGGTGACGGGGGAGAAGAACACCCTTCCGCCCAGCTTCTACGTGTGCAAGGACGGGTGGGACGCGTTCATGAAGGACGGGTTCAGGAGCGCCGACGGCACCATCCACCTGGCCGCGCCCGATCGGATCACCACCTGGCTCACCGACCCGCGGACCAACCACGACGCCATCGTCGAGGCGTGGGCAGGATACATCGACGCCTTCGTCAACAGCAGCCTCTACGAGGCGGTGCTGCGCATCTTCACCGATCCCAAGGCACCGAACGGCAAGCAGTGGAACGAGACGGACCTGGAATTCTTTGGGGCGCTGGGGACCGGGTTCGGCGGCTTCGGGCCGCTCTTCCCCATCGGCTTCCTGGACATCATGCGCTTCGTGATCAACGCCGTGGACTCGGACCAGCACGAGCTGGTGACCGGCGTGCAGTCGCTGGTGAACGGCTTCATGCGCCAGCGCATCGCCCAGCCCAACGGCGCGGTGACCTCGGTATCGGCGCACGTGGTGCTGAACTCCCCGGTCACGGGTATTACCGTGCGGCAGCCCGGCTACACCCTTTCGCTCCCCGGCGGGCCCTCCGGCCTGTTCGACCGCGTGATCGTGGCGACCTCGCACCGGTCCATGGAGATCACGATGGGGCTGGGCGTCAGCCAGGAGGGCCTGCCGCTGGGGGAGCCCGTGGCCGACGCGGTGCGCCGCCTGCACATGGAGAACTCGTCCAAGGCTTTCGTGGAGACTTCCTCGTTCTGGGAGCGGCAGGACCCGGCCACCGGCTCCACCTTCCCGCGCAACGTGGTGGGCGACACGCTCCTGCGGAATTTCTACACCCTCACCTACCCGCAGGCCCCGCGCAACACCGGCGCGCTCCTCTTCAGCTACACGTGGGCGGACGACTCGGTGAAGCAGCAGACCATCCGCGACCCGCAGCAGCGGATCCGGCTCCTCCTGGGCGACCTCGCCAACGTGTCGCCGGAGCTCGCCGCCGTGGTGGAGCAGAGCATCCGGATGAACACGGCGCAGGTGATCGATTGGCAGAACGAGGAGTTCTTCTTCGGGGCGTTCAAGCTGAACCAGCCGGGGCAGGACGCCTACGTGCAGTCGCTCTTCTACGATTTCCTGAAGGCCGGGACCTCCGAAGACACCGGCCTGTACCTGGCGGGTGACAGCATCGGCTTCCTTGGCGGCTGGGTGGAGAACGCCCTGCAGACGGGGGTGAACGCGGCCGCCGCCGTCGCCGTGTCGCTGGGGGGCGTGCTGAACGCCAGCTCGCTCAGCCCCTTCACGCAGCTCAAGCCGAACACCTACACCTACACCAAGTCCAGCGCCGCGAGCAGTGTCCCCATGCGCGTCCGCGTCCCGTCCATCGCGTCCGACGCGCCGGTGCCGGCCGGCGACTGACAACATCTGTCTCACACAGAGACACAGAGGCACAGAGAAAAAGCATCTTCTCTGTGCCTCTGTGTCTCTGTGTGAGCCCGGTTACGGGATGGTCAGAAAGTAGCCGATTTGCGTGAGCGTCTGCCTGAGATACTTCGTCTCGACCGCGCCGAGCAGGCGCAGGAAGCGGGCAGCCGACACCGTGCGGATCTGGTTGGACAGGAGGTATGTGTCGTCCGCCACCCCACCAGTCCCCCGGGGGAGCTTGACCCGGCCCGGCAGGTTCTTGTGGGTTCGGGTACCCGGGACGACCATACAGAGGCCGGTCCGATTGAGCTCGTTCCGGGAGACCACCAGCGCAGATCGGATTCCCTCCTGCTCGTGCCCTACAATCGGGCTGAAGTTCGCCATCCAGACCTCACCCTGGAGCGGTCCACGCACGGTCGCGCTCACGCGGGCTCGTCCTCGAGGCCGTCCATCAGGGTTCCGTCCAGCGCACTCCACTCCGCGTCGAGCTCGGCGGATGCAGCGGGATCTTTGCGCAACTCCGCGTGCGCCTCTTCGTACTCCTTCAGGAACAGCTCGCAATCCCGATCGCGAGGAACCTGCCGCCCCGCAAGGGGAGCTTTCAGAGCCGATCGATCCATGATGCCTGCCTCTTAGGGAGAACCGGGCCGTCACTTACACGTGAAGTGTACCGACCCCGCGAATCTCCTGTCAACGGCACGTGCGTACACCGCTAAGTGCCCAACACAGATGCATTTGCGCTGGCGATTTACAAGCGCTCACACAGAGACACAGAGGCACAGAGAAAAAGCATCTTCTCTGTGCCTCTGTGTCTCTGTGTGAGCCCCTTCTGTTCAGGCGCTGGTGCGGAACAGGAGGATGTCGCCGTCCTTGACGACGTACTCCTTGCCTTCGGAGCGCATCAGGCCCTGCTCGCGGGCGGTCTTCACGGAGCCCGTCTTCACGAAGTCGTCCCAGGCGACGGTCTCGGCGCGGATGAAGGCGCGCTCGAAGTCGGAGTGGATGACGCCGGCGGCCTGCGGGGCGCGGGCACCCACGGGGATCTCCCAGGCGCGGACTTCCTTTTCGCCCGCCGTGAAGTAGACCTGCAGGCCCAGCAGGGCGTAGCCGGTGCGGATCAGGGTGTGGAGGCCGGGCTCGTTGAGGCCCAGCGACGAAAGGAACTCGTCGCGCTCCTCCGGGGGGAGCTCGGCAAGCTCGCTCTCGATCTTGCTGGAGATGGGGATGATCTCGGCGCGCTCGCCGCTCGCCGCCACGGCCGCGCGCAGGGCGCGCACGTGCTCGTTGTCGCCCTCGGGGAGGTCGTCCTCGGCCACGTTGGCCAGGTAGAGCACCGGCTTGCTGGTGAGGAGGTTGTACGAGCGCAGGATCTTCTCCTCCTCGTCGCTCGCGTCCACCACGCGCGCGGGCTGCCCGGCCCCCAGCGCCTCCAGCAGCCGCTCCAGCAGGCCCACCTCGGCCAGCGCCTCGCGGTCCTGGCTGCGGGCCGCCTTGCGGGCGCGGTCCAGGCGCTTCTCCACCACGGCGAGGTCGGAAAGGGCGAGCTCCAGGTTGATCACGTCGCGGTCGCGCACCGGGTCCACGCCCCCCATCACGTGCACCACGTCCGGGTCGTCGAAGCAGCGGACGACGTGCACCACCGCGTCCGTCTCGCGGATGTTGCTGAGGAACTGGTTGCCCAGGCCCTCACCCTGCGAGGCACCCTCCACCAGCCCGGCGATGTCCACGAACTGCACGACGGCGCGCAGCACGCGCTGCGGCTTCACCTTCTCGGCCAGCAGGTCCACGCGGGGGTCGGGCACCTCCACGTTCCCCACGTTGGGCTCCACCGTGCAGAACGGGTAGTTGGCCGCGTCCGCGCCGGCGGCGGTGAGAGCGTTGAAAAGGGTCGACTTCCCCACGTTGGGGAGACCCACGATCCCGAGCTTCAGCATATCGGCAGTCCACGATTGGATCGGCAAACGAAGCGGCCGGGACACCCCACGGGGGCCCGGCCGAGTGATGGAATCTAACCCGCGCGCGGCGAGCGTCAACTGCGCTCCGCGAACCTGCGCAGCTCCTCGTGCGTCCCGCGGAACCAGTTGCGGTCCACCCACGGCCGGATTCCGTCCACCCGCCCGCGCTCGGAGTGCTGCCAGAAGGTCCAGCGGCGCCATCCGCGGGGCACCGCGGGCCCGTTGCTCCGGTAGTCCGCGATCCAGAGCGGGTAGTCGCCGAACTGCGCCGCCAGGTGCGGCGCGAAGCGGCGGCTCACGTAGATGATGGGCCGCTTCCCCGTCTCCGCCTCCACGATGCGCAGCCAGTTGCGCACGCCGCGCCGCAGCGTGGCGCTGCTCACCCCATCGGTCGCCTCCACGTCCAGCACGGCCGGAAGGTCGTTCTTCGCCAGCCGCACCCGGCGCAGGAAGTGGCGGGCCTGCACGGCCGAGTGCGTCTGCGGGCGGTAGTAGTGGTAGGCGCCGCGCATCACCCCCGCCTCCCGCGCGCGCCTCCAGTTGCGCGCAAAGGCGGGATCGGTCCAATCTCCCCCCTCCGTCGCCTTGATGAACGCGAAGCGGATCCCGTCACGGCGCACCGCCGTCCAGTTGATGGGGCCCTGGTGGTGCGACACGTCGATCCCGGCGTGCGGCGACGCGCGTCGTCGGCCTGCAGGGGGGTCGCGCCAATCGCGGCGGCGGAGAGCGTCGCGAGCACGAAGGCGCGGAGCGAGCGAGTCTTCATCTTGGCCGAGCGGGCGGGAAGGTGTGCGGGTTGTGGAATCCAGCAAGTGCCGGGGTTCTGACCAGAGCGATCGAAATCGCCGCTGGACCTAACGCGAAGACCGCCTTCGCGGCCTGTACCTTCCGCCGGGGGTAGACCGGACAGTCCTCGCAGGGGACTTCGCGTGGTTCCAGCGGCGATTTCAATCGCTCCTGGGATGCGGGCGCTATGCCGCGGCGGATCAGCGTGCGGTGAGCATCCGCCGCGGGCCGGCGACGAGCGCGGCGAGCTGCGCCCTGCCGCCGTTGAAGCGGTTCTGGTCCACGTCGCCGACGATGCCGGGGACGCGGCCGGTGCTCGTGTACTGCCAGAAGGTCCAGTCCGTCCAGCCGATGGGGACGAGCGGCTGGTCGCGGCCGTAGTTGGCGATCCAGAGCGGGTAGGGGCCGACGGGGCCCGACGCGTACCGGTTCCAGAAGTCCGGGTAGGTGTAGACGATGGGGCGCTTCCCCGTGGCGCGCTCCACCGTCTCCAGCCAGGTGCGCACGGCGCGGAGGAGCGCGTCGCCCGCCACCCCGTCCGACGTCTCCACGTCCAGCACCGCCGGGAGGTCGTTGGGGCCGATGCGGGCCGCGCGCAGGAAGTTCTCCGCCTGCGTCACGGGGTCCACGTTGGGGCGGAAGTAGTGATACGCCCCGCGCATCACCCCGGCGTCCGCCGCCGCGGCCCAGTTGCGCGCGAAGCGCGGATCGGTGTACGTGCCGCCCTCGGTCGCCTTGATGAAGGCGAAATCGACCCCGCTCCCCCGCACGGCAGCCCAGTCGATGCTCCCCTGCCAGTGCGAAACGTCGATGCCGTCCAGCGATTCGTCCAGAGTCGCGGGCCCGGTGGGGAGATCCGTGCAGGCCCCCGCGAAGAGCGCCAGCGCGACAGCCGCGGCGCGAAGTGACTTCTTCAGCAAATCCATACGTCGGTTCAGGTTACGTTCGCTCCCCCATCTACACGAAACGTACCCCGTAAGGTCCCCCACGCAACACGGAGGCACCGAGATCTTCTCTCTGTGCCTCCGTGCCTCTGTGTGAGCCAATCAGTTCAGCCGCGCGGAACGTCCCCCCCTGGCGCGGCCATCGATTCCTCCTGCACCGGCTGCGGGAGGGGGGTGACCTCCTGGCCGCGCAGGGAAAGGAACCAGGGCGCGAGCACCAGCGCGATCACCGCCATCAGCTTCACCAGGATGTTGAGCGCGGGGCCCGCCGCGTCCTTCATGGGATCGCCCACGGTGTCGCCCAGCACGGAAGCGTTGTGGATGTCGGAGCCCGGCGTCGTCTCCGGCTGCGCCTCGATCCACTTGCGCGCGCTGTCCCACGCGGCGCCCGCGTTGGTCATGAAGAGCGCGAGGAGGATGCCCGCCACCGTGGCGCCCACGAGCACCCCGCCGAGCGCCTCCGTCCCCAGCGCCGCGCCGACCGCCACGGGGATCAGGATGGCCAGGGCGAAGGGGGCGATGGTCTCGCGCAGCGAAGCGTGCGTCGCCATGTCCACGAGGCGCCCCGAGTCCGGCTGCACCGAGCCGTCCATCAGCCCCGGCGTCTCCGCGAGCTGGCGGCGTGCCTCCGCGGACAGGATGGCGGCCGTGCGGCCCACGCCTGCCAGCGTCAGCGCCGCCACGAAAAAGGGCACGCCGCCGCCGATCAGCAGCCCCAGCAGCACGAAGGGGTGGATCAGGTCGATGGACTCCAGCCGCACGGCCGACGCGTACGCCGAGAAGAGGGCGAGCGAGGTGAGCGCCGCGGCTCCGATGGCGATCCCCTTCCCCCCCGCCGCGGCGGCGCTGCCGGCGGCCTTGAGGCGCTGCGTGATGCCGCGCGTGTCGCTCCCCAGGTGGCTCAGGCGCGCGATGCCGCCCGCCGTGTCCGAGATGGCGGCGAAAGCGTTGAGCGTGATCGACACGGCCACCGTGGCCAGCATCCCCACCGCCGCCACCCCGATCCCGTACAGCCCCGCCGCCTCGTTCGCCAGCCAGGT
This sequence comes from uncultured Gemmatimonadota bacterium, assembly GCA_902805735.1. Lineage (GTDB taxonomy): Bacteria > Gemmatimonadota > Gemmatimonadetes > Longimicrobiales > Longimicrobiaceae > Longimicrobium. The sequence continues at coordinate 6,921 of CADCTW010000153.1, forward strand.
GGCCGCCGCGATCAGGAGCAGGGGGAGCGCGGTGGACTCCATCCCCACCGCCAGCCCCATCAGGATGGCCGTGGCCGGCCCGCCGCGCGCCGCCTCCGCGATGCGCCGCATGGGGCGCGCGGCGGTGTAGAAATCCGTCGCCGCGCCGATGCCCACGGCCACCAGCACCCCGGCGCAGATCGCCCAAAAGGGCCCGAAGCGGTGGTAGGTGCGGCCGGTTGCGTCTTCCAGGTCCAGCCCCAGCAGGCTCACCGTGACGAAGGCCAGCACCAGGAAGAGGGCAGCCGCGCCCAGCGTGGCCGCGCGCATGGCGAGGGCGGGATTGGTGTTCTTGATGGCCCGCACCGCGCCCAGCGCGATCAGCGAGGCCAGGAAGCCCGCCGCCGCCAGCAGCAGCGGGAGGGCGACCGCCTCCACGCGGTTGTTGGCGTAGGCCGCGCTGTACGCGCCCAGCGCCACGGTGGCCACGATGGCGCCCACGTACGACTCCAGCAGGTCCACGCCCATCCCGGCGGTGTCGCCCACGCAGTCGCCAACGTTGTCGGCCACGGTGGCGGGGTTGCGCGGGTCGTCCTCGGGGAGGCCGGCCTCCGTCTTCCCCACCAGGTCGGCGCCCACGTCCGCCGCCTTGGTGAAGATCCCGCCGCCCATGCGCGCGAAGAGCGCCACCGACGACGCGCCCAGCGCGTACCCGGCCAGCACCTCGCCGAAGCGCGCGAACTGCTCGGGCAGGTAGGCGTTCTGGACGTAGATCAGCGCGAAGTACAGGGCGCCCAGCCCCACCAGCCCCAGCGCGGACACCGCCAGCCCCGCCACCGCCGCCCCGCCGAACGCCACGTGCAGCGCCGGGGTCTCGCCGGCCACGCGGGCGGCCTCGGCCACGCGCACGTTGGCGCGGGTGGCAGCGTACATGGAAACCCATCCCACCGCCAGCCCCGTAGCCCCGCCCAGCGCGAACGCCCCGGCCGTGGCCAGCGAAGCGGTGGGCCACAGCAGGAGCGCGGCCACGGCGATGAAGGCGGCCAGGAAGATGGACTGCCTGCGTAGGAAGGCGTTGGAGCCGCGCTGGATCTGCACGGCCCAGTCGTTCATCGCCTCGTTGCCGGCGGGCTGCCGGCGGACGTACGAAAGGGCGCCAAACGCCAGCAGCAGCCCCACTACCCCCAGGGGCCAGCCGGTCCATGCGGTGAAGTCCGTCAGCGACACGAGGTCTCGTGGGGATGGGGTGGGTAGAGAAAGTGCCTGGTGCCTAGTGCCTAGTGCCTAGTGCCTAGTGCCTAGTGCCTAGTGCCTAGTGCCTAGTGCCTAGTGCCTAGTGCCAGGTGCCTGGTGCCAGGTGCCTAGTCACTGCAGTTCAGCGCCACGACTTCTGTTACTGGGCACTCGGCACCGGGCACTGGGCACTTCTATCCGTTGTACCGATTCATCGCGGCTTCCACGCCTTCGTCCATCCACAGCCGCACGGCGTCGATCAGCTCGGGGAAGCGGTCGAGGATCGCCTGGCGCGCGGCATTGGGCGGGGGGGAGAGCACCCAGTCGGCCAGGTCCATCGCGGGGGGCTTGGCGCCCACCCCGATGCGGAGGCGGGGATAGTCCTTCGTCGCCAGCGCCTGCTCCACCGATTTCAGGCCGTTGTGGCCCCCGGGGGAGCCGGTGGCGCGGAAGCGGATCACGCCCGGCTCCAGCGCCACGTCGTCCACCACCACCAGCAGGTCGCGGGTGATGTCGATGGCGTTCATCCGCGCGATGGGGCCCAGCGCGGCGCCGCTGCGGTTCATGTACGTCTGGGGCTTGATGAGGCGCACGGCGTGCGGCTCCATCCGCCCCTGGGCCACGGCGGCGTTCTTGTCCAGCCGGAAGCGGCCGAGCCCCCACGAATCGGCCAGGGCGTCCACCAGCCACCACCCCACGTTGTGCCGCGTGAGGGCGTACTCCTTCCCCGGGTTCCCCAGTCCCACGATCACTTTGAGCCCCGCCACTCGACCTCTCGAAGAAAAGTGCTCAGTGCCTAGTGCCCAGTGCCTAGTAACAGAAGTCCTGAGTCCAGGGTCCTAAGTCCCAACAGCAGTTCAGCACTCGGCACTGTTCACCAGGCACTAGGCACTAGGCACTAGGCACTAGGCACTAGGCACTAGGCACTAGGCACTAGGCACTAGGCACTAGGCACTATCTTCACGTTCCCTGCGGCCCGCGCGCCGTGATCACCTCGGGCTCGCCCGACGCCGTGTCGGCATCGCCGGCGGGGCCCGTGCTCGCCCCGACCACCGACGCGATCGGCAGGTCGCCGTCGGCCAGCACGCGGACGTTCTCGGCCTTCACGTCGTGCACGCGCACCGACTCGCCCACGGCCAGGTTCGTGACATCCACCTCGAACGCCTCGGGGATGTTCCCCGGCAGGCACTCCACTTCCAGGTCGTAGATCACCTGGTCCAGCACGCCGCCGCTGTCGCGCACGCCCACCGGATTGCCCGTGATGCGCACCGGAATCTTCATCCGCATCACCTCGCCCGCGTGGAGCTGGATGAAGTCCACGTGCAGCACCTCGGGGCGGTACGGGTGCATCTGCACCTCGCGGATCAGCACGTCCTTGGGCGCGCCGCCGTCCGTCACCAGGCCGATCACCGTGTTCTCCACCGAGATGGCGTGGAGGAGCAGCTCCAGCTCGTGCCGGTCCAGCGAAAGCGGCACGTTCTTGTCGCCGTGGCCGTACACCACCGCCGGCACCTTCCCCGTAGCGCGCAGCTTGCGGGCCCCGCCCTTCCCCGACCCGGTGCGGGCCGTCGCATTCAAAGTAGCAGCCATCGTCATTTCCTCATGATGAGTGTTCGCGCGCGGACGTCGCCGTCAGCGCTTCGCGCGCGTTTACGGCGTTTCGAAAAGCGAGCTGACGGATTCGTTCAGGTGGGTGTACCGCACCGCGCGGGCCAGCAGCTCCGCGACGGAAAGGACCGTGAGCGTGGGGAAGCGCTTTTCCTGGGGGATCGGGATGGTGTTGGTCACCACGATCTCCTTGAAGGGCGCGTTCACCAGCCGCTCCACCGCGGGCCCGCTGAGCAGGGCGTGCGTGGCGCAGGCGTACACGTCCCGCGCGCCGCGCTCCTTGAGCGCGCGCGCGGCCTCGGCCATCGTCCCCGCGGTGTCGATCATGTCGTCCGTGAGAAGGCAGTCCTTCCCCTCCACGTCGCCGATCACGTTCATTACCTCGGCCACGTTGGCCGAGGGGCGGCGCTTGTCGATGATCCCCATGGTGGCGCCCAGCCGCTTGGCGAAGCCACGCGCCATCTTGGCCGACCCCACGTCCGGCGACACCGTCACCAGGTTGGTCAGGTTCTTGTCGCGGAAGTACCGGGTGAACACCGGCGCCGCGTACAGGTGGTCCACCGGGATATCGAAGAAGCCCTGGAGCTGGTGCTGGTGGAAGTCCACGCTCAGCACCCGGTCCGCGCCGGCGGTGGTGATCAGGTTGGCCACCAGCTTGGCGCCGATGGCCACGCGCGGCTGGTCCTTGCGGTCCTGCCGGGCGTAGCCGAAGTAGGGGATCACGGCCGTGATGCGCGCCGCCGAAGCGCGCTGCGCCGCGTCGATCAGGAGCAGCAGCTCCATGATGTTGTCGGCGGGGGGCACGGTGCTCTGCACGATGTACAGGTCGCGCCCGCGCACGTTCTCGTCGATCCGTACGAAGATCTCTCCGTCCGCGAAGCGTTGCGTGGTCACCACTCCCAGCTCGACGTTCAGGCACGCCGCCACCGCCTGGGCGAGCGGCACGTCCGCCGAGCCGGAGAGTACCATCATGGAGTTGCTGGAGAGCGCCTCGGTCATCTTCCTGTTTTCTGGGGTGGGCTGAGCGCGACAGAATAGGCCGAGCCCCGATCCAACGTCAAGGCGTCCCACACAGACAGAGGCACAGAGATGAAGTCATCTCTGTGCCTCTGTGTCTCTGTGTGAGACTTGCTGTTTCAGTCCGCCGCGACGTCCATCTCCGCGGGCACCTCGGCCGAGATGACCTCGAGCGCCTCGAAGGGGATCACCGACACCTTCTTGCGCGACTTGTCCTTGCGCCCGAACTGCACCACCCCGTCCACCGTGGCGAAGAGCGTGTCGTCGCTGGCGCGCATCACGTTGGCGCCCGGGTGGAACTTGGTGCCGCGCTGGCGGATCAGGATGTTGCCGGCGAGCACGCGCTCGCCGCCGTACTTCTTGACGCCCAGTCGCTGGGCGTTGGAATCGCGGCCGTTGCGGGTAGAGCCGCCGCCCTTCTTATGTGCCATGGGTGCGCTCCCTTAGCCCAGGTTGACGTCGTTGATGCGCACTTCGGTGAACTTCTGCCGGTGGCCCTGCTTCCGGCGGTAGTTCTTGCGGCGCTTGAACTTGAAGATGATGATCTTTTCGCCCTTGCCGTGGCGCACGACCTCGGCGGTCACGGCTGCACCGGCAACCGTGGGGATCCCCACCTTCACGGTGTCGCCGTCGCCGCCCAGGAGGACGTCGTCGAACGTAAGGCTCTGCCCCGGCTCGATGTCGACGGACGGAATGCGAAGCGTCTTGCCCGGCTCGGCACGGAACTGCTTGCCGCCGGTGCGGATGATGGCGTACATGCTTGAGGAAACCCCGGTTACACGGACTCGTCCAAAGGGACAGAAGACAGGCAATATCGCCGCGCATGGCGAGATTGTCAACTGGGGGGAGCGGGAGCGGGTGACGGGGAGGAGGCTGGCGGCGCGCTGAAAGGGGCCCTCACCCCCCCGACCCCCGCTCTCCCAATAATGGGAGAGGGGGGCGCATTCCATACATCCAGCCTCGCCCGGGCACCTCGCATCCCGCGGCCCCCGTGATGCCCGGCTCGCGCGCGGACACCGAAGATGCGCCCCCTCCCCCAGCGGTTTGGGGGAGGGGGTTGGGGGGTGAGGGCCACCGTCAGCGCGCACCCACCCATCACCCGTCCCCCGCGGTTCCTACTCCGAAACGTACCGCGCCGTAAGGTCCACCTGCGACTGCGGCACCAGCAGCCGCACCTCGTCGGGGCGCATCAGCGGGTCGTCACGGAGGCCGACCTGGAGGCGGAACTGCTTTTCCAGGCCCCTGAGGAAGCCGGGCTCCTCTTCGATCACGTACAGCGCGACCTCGGGGTGCACGCGGAACTGGAGGGCCTTCTCCTTCCCCTCCGAGGCCACGCGGCGCACGGAGCGCTCGATGCGGCGCACCAGCGTCTCGGGGGTGAAGACGCGGCCGGTGCCGCCGCAGGTGGGGCACGCCTCCGTCTGCGTCTGGTAGAGCGACGGGCGCACGCGCTGGCGCGTCATCTCGATCAGCCCCAGCTCGGAGACCTGGAACGCCTTGGTGCGGGCCCGGTCGCGCGCGAGATGGGTGCGCAGTTCCTGCAGCACCTTTTCCCGGTTCTGCTTCGACTCCATGTCGATGAAGTCGCAGACGATGATCCCGCCCATGTCACGCAGACGAAGCTGCCGCGCGATCTCGCGGGCCGCGTCCACGTTGGTCTTCAGGATCGTCTTCTCCGGGTCCTTTTTCCCCGTGTAGCGGCCCGTGTTCACGTCGATGGAAACCAGCGCCTCCGTGGGCTCCACGATGATGTAGCCGCCCGAGGGGAGGTTGACGCGGCGCTGGAAGGCGTCGCGGATCTCGCTCTCCAGTTCGCGCGCGTCGAAGAGGGGCACGGAATCCGTGTACAGGTGCACCCGCTCCACCAGGGTGGGGTCCACCTGCTCCAGGTACGCGCGCACCTCGTCGTACACGCTCTGCTGGTCCACCACCAGCGAGTCCACCTTCTGCGAAAACAGGTCGCGGATGATGCCGGAGGTCAGCTTGGCCTCGCGGTGCACCGGGGCGGGCGCGCGCGACTTGGTGGCCTTCTTCTGGATGCTCTTCCAGGTGCTCATCAGCGAGCGCATCTCGCGCTCGAAGGTCTCGCGCGTGAGCTCCTCGCCCACGGTGCGCACGATCACGCCGCCCGCCTTCTCGGGCAGGATCTCGCGGGCCAGGGCGCGGAGGCGGGCGCGCTCCTCCTTGTCTTCGATCTTGCGCGACACCCCCACGTGGTCCGACCCCGGCATGTACACCAGGAAGCGGCCGGGAAGGGAGATGTTTGCGGTGACGCGGGGGCCCTTGGTGCTGATGGGCTCCTTGGAGACCTGCACCACCAGGTCCTGCCCCTTCTTCACCACCTCCTGGATGGGCGGGTAGCGCTTCCCCCGCCGCCCGCCGCCGCCGGAGGCGTCGTCCTCCTCCGCTACCGCGGGAACCGGCACCGGGGCGTCGTCATCGTCCTCGCCGTCCTCCTCCAGCGCCACGTCGGACACGTGCAGGAAGGCGGCCTTTTCGGTGCCGATGTTGACGAAGGCGGCCTGGATCCCCGGGAGGACCGCTTCCACCTTGCCCTTGTAGATGTCGCCCACCATCCGCGCCGCGTCGGGGCGCTCCACCATCAGCTCCACGAGCACGTCGTCTTCCAGGATGGCGACGCGCGTCTCCTTGGCCGTGGTGTTCATCAGGATCTCGCGCTTCACATCGCCTCCCGCGGGAGGGGGCGAGCGCGGCTCCCGGGCTCAAAATGACGAGCGCGGGAAGCGCAGGGGCGCTCCCCGACCGGGGTGTCTCCGACCATGTAGACCTCTGGAGCCGCCCCCCCGCGCCGGCGGGGACGGCCGTTTCCGTTAGGCGCTGAGCTCGCGGAGGATGTGGCGCGCGATCACCATGCGCTGGATCTCGCTGGTGCCCTCCCCGATCTCGCAGATCTTGGCGTCGCGCATCATGCGCTCCACCGGATATTCCTTCGTGTAGCCGTACCCGCCGTGCACCTGTACCGCCTTCGTGGTCACGCGCATGGCGACCTCGGAGGCGAAGAGCTTGGCCATCGACGCTTCCTTGGAGAAGGGCTTCCCCTGCTCCTTGAGCCACGCGGCGTTGTAGACCAGGTGCTTGGCGGCTTCGATCTCGGTAGCCATGTCGGCCAGCATGAACTGCAGGCCCTGGAACTCCGCGATCGACTTGCCGAACTGCTTGCGCTCGCTGGCGTACTTCACCGCCTGCTCGTACGCGCCCTCGGCGATCCCGAGCGACAGCGCGCCGATGCCGATGCGGCCGGCGTCCAGCGTCTTCATGAAGTTGATGAAGCCCATCCCGGGCTCCCCCAGCACGTTCGCGTCCGGCACGAACGCGTCCTCGAACACCAGCTCCCGCGTGTCCGAAGCCCTCCACCCCATCTTGTCTTCCTTCTTCCCCGCCCGCACCCCTTCGATGAACTCCAGCTCGTCCGAGTGGCCGACCCCCAGCTCCCGGGCGCGCTCCAGGTCCGTCGTGGGCTTGGTGACGATGAAGGAGGTGATACCCTTGGACCCCTTCTCGCGGTCCGTCACGGCGGTGGCCACGAACACCTCGCCGACGCCCGCGTGTGTGATGAAGATCTTGCTGCCATTCAGCCGCCACCCGCCGTCCACCTTCACGGCGGTGGTCTGCGTGCCGCCCGCGTCCGACCCGGCGCCCGGCTCGGTGAGCCCGAAGCCGCCCAGCACCTGCCCGCTGGCCAGGTGCGGGACGAAGCGCTCCTTCTGCTCCTGCGTGCCGAAGGTCATGATGCGCGACGTGCCCAGCGTGGTGTGGGCGGACACGGTGATGGCGTGCGACGCGTCCACCCGGGCCAGCTCGTGGATGGTGATCATGTAGGCGATCCCGTCCATCCCCGCCCCGCCCAGCTCCTCCTCCCAGGGCACGCCCAGGAGGCCCAGCTCGCCCATCTTCTTGACGTTCTCCCAGGGGAACTCCGACTTCTGGTCCATCTCCCCCGCGACCGGGGCGATCTCGTTGGTGGCGAACTCGCGCACCATGTCGCGGATCATCAGGTGGTTCTCGTCGAAGTACCGTTCCATCAGACTCTTTTATGTCGATTTGGGCGATTTCCGGACTTGCAAACCGGTGGAATGTACGGGGAGCGGAAGAAAACCGAAAGACGGGGGCTCACACAGAGGCACAGAGGCACAGAGAAGACCTTCATCTCCGTGCCTCGCCGGCTTGGCGCCTGCACCCGGCCCTCACCCCCGTCCCCCTCTCCCAAACAGCTGGGAGAGGGGGCGCATCTTCTGTATCCGCGCGAGCTTGTGGGGGCGCGATTCGTCGCGCCCGCCCTCTCGGCGCGCTGGGTGGCAGCTCGCCGCACACGCCTTGGTCCCCTCTCCCAGGGCAGTTGCTGGGAGAGGGTGGCAGCTGTAAGCTGCCGGGTGAGGGCCATGTGAGGCCCTATTGCTGTTCCGCGGCTTCCTGGGCGATGCGGTAGGCGTCGTTGCGGGAGATGCCCAGGCGGCGGCGGAGCTCCTTGGCGATGGCGCTGGGGGATTGGCCCTGGGACAGGAGGGCGTCGGCCATGGAGCGGGCGGCGAGCTCGTCCACCGCGCCCTCGGCCGGGGCGTCCGCCGTGCGGCCGGCTACGACGACGACGATCTCGCCCAGCACCTCCCCCTGGGCGAAATGGGCGGCGGCCTCGGCGGCGGTGCCGCGAAAGAACTCCTCGTGCATCTTGGTGAGCTCGCGCGCCACGGCTACCCGGCGGTCCCCGCCGGCGGCTTCGGCGAGGTCGGCCAGGAGCTTCGCGACGCGGTTGGGGGATTCGTAGAGCACCGTGGCGCGGCGGGAAGAGGCGATCTCGTCCAGGAGCTCGGCGCGCTCGGGGCCCTTGCGCGGCGGGAAGCCGGCGAAGGTGAAGGTGTCCGCCTCGATCCCCGACGCCACCAGGGCGGAGAGGAGCGCGGAGGCGCCGGGGATGGGGATCACCTGGAAGCCCGCCGCCACCACCTCGCGCACGATGCGCGCGCCGGGGTCGGAAAGGAGCGGGGTGCCGGCGTCGGAGACGAGCGCCACCTGCTTTCCCTCGCCCAGCATGGCGACCACGGTGGCGGCGCGCCCCGCCTCGTTGTGCTCGTGCGCGGAGACCAGCCGCGTCTGGATGCCCAGGTGGCGCAGGAGGATGGCGGTGCGGCGCGTGTCCTCGGCCAGCACCACTTCCGAGCCGCCCAGGATCTCGGCCGCACGCCGGGTGATGTCGCCCAGGTTGCCGATGGGGGTGGAGACCACGTACAGCGCCGCCGCCACTAGAGCGCCACCGCCCACGGGAGCCGCGCGAAGAAGCCGTGCTCCTGCAGCACGAACCGGCTGTCGCGCGCCACCCGCTCCACCACGGCCGACGGGTCCACCCCGTCGTAGCGCGACCCGGCGACCAGCGCCGCCGTCAGCCACGCCGCCACCGCCTCCGTCAGCCCGTCCGGCGAGGCCACGGGGTCGCCCGCGATGCGCCCCTCGTCCGTCAGGCGGAAGGCGGCCACGGCGGGGAAGCGCTCGCCCACGCTGGCCTGCGCCTCGCGGATCACCGCCACCGCGGGCTCGCGCCCGATGGCCGACGAGAGCTCCAGCAGCACGCCCCCCGTCAGGCGGCGGTACAGGTCCACCAGCCCCGGCCCGGCCTGCACGGGGAGCTCGGGGAGCGCGGGGTACGGCGCCACGCGGGGCGCGTCGCCCTCGAAAACCGAGCGCACGAAGTCGGGGATGGGCACGGCGTCGTTGCGCTCCGTGAAGTAGCCGGAGCGGAAGGCGCCGTCCTCGAAGATCATGTAGTGGTGCCGCCCCGCCGCGCACAGCTCCAGCACCCCGCTGAACTGCCGCTCGCGGAGCTGCGGGAAGAGCAGCTCGGGGCGCTGGTTGCTGACCGTGGAGGCCCACTCCACCGGCTCCTGCACCAGCGTGGCCAGCATCGCCTGGAGCTGCGCCTCCGGTGCGCCGAAGTAGCCGATCTGCCCCGCCTCCCCGCGCTCGCACTCCGTGGCCGCGATGCGCACCACCTCGGAGAGCGCGGCGGCTCCCCGCCCCTCCGCCGCCTGCAGCCGCGCCGAGTGGAAGGGCTCGCCGTTGCGCAGGAAGATCAGGTAGCACCGCTCCCCTAGCTGGATGCACACGAAGCCCGACACACGGGCCGCGCGGTCGCGCTTCCCGTCGCCCAGGATGCCCGGGAGATTGACGTAGCTGAGCTTGGTGCGCGGCAGGAACGCCGCTTCGTGGGGGAAGTGGTGGATCATGCGGGGCCGCGGGAAATTGGGTGACGCCCCAATCGTATACTTTCCGCCGGTGAACTGCAATCTCACACAGAGACACAGAGGCACGGAGACGACTTCATCTCTGTGCCTCTGTGTCTCTGTGTGAGCCCCGGGCTTACGCCGCGAGGAGCTGCTTGATCTTGTTCTCCAGCGCCGGGCGGGGGACCGCGCCGATCACCTGGTCCACCACCTTGCCGTCCTTGAAGAACAGGATGGTGGGGATGGAGCGCACGTTGAACTGCGCGGCGCTGCGCTGGTTGTTGTCCACGTCCAGCTTGCCCACCGTCACCTGGCCGGCGTACTCGTCCGCGAGCTGCTCCACGATGGGGGCGACCATGCGGCACGGCCCGCACCATACGGCCCAGAAGTCGACCATCGAGAGCCCCGGCTGCCCGGTGACCTCGCTGAAGTTGGCGTCGGTGATCTCCACTACGTTTGCGCTATCCGCCATCTGATCCTTCCTCTTCCGAAGTCCGGTAGCCGCCCCCGCGGGTCGGGGCTAACTTGGCGGCCACCTGATGCATTTACTACACCCGTCACTGCCGAGAGAGCCGATGACCGAGCGGGCGCTGGACCACGTTGGGATCGCGGTGCATTCCCTGGACGATTCGCTTCCCCTCTTCGAATCTATCACCGGAGGCAAGGGCTACGGCCGCGAGGTCGTGGGCAGCCAGGGCGTCGAGGTGGTCTTCGTGGGCTCCGGCGCCGGCCGCGTGGAGCTGCTCGCCCCCGTCCGCGAAGACTCGGGCGTAGCGAAGTACCTCGCCCGGCGCGGCCCCGGCATGCACCATCTGTGCTACCGCGTCGACGACGTGGCCGCGGAGCTGGAGCGCTACCGCGCCGAGGGCGCCCAGCTCATCGACCAGACGCCCCGCCCGGGCGCCGCCGGCCACCTCGTGGCCTTCATCCACCCCAAGTCCACCGGCGGCGTGCTGGTGGAGCTGCTCCAGGCCGGGCACGGGTAAAAACGGGGCTCACACAGAGGCACAGAGGCACAGAGAAAGGGTCTAGAGCGGGGTGCGGGTGATTCGCTCCAGGTCCACCTGCTCCACGAGCCAGGCGTTGCCGAAGCGGACGACGGTGAACGGGACGGCCTTGCGCTGGCCGCGGTTGGTGATGTTGACGGTCATGCGCACGGCCTCGCCGTTGCGGCCGGGGATCTGCTCTTCGTTGACGATCGCGAAGCGCTCGTGCTTCAGGATCTCGGCGATGGCGTACATCCGCTGCTCCACCTGCCGGCTGGGGTCCAGGCGGTAGATGGTGCCCTCGCGGGTGCCGAAGACGAGGCCCATCTCGCGGTAGTTCTTTGCGGTCGCCAGGCTGAGGAAGCGCTCCACCGCCGCGGCCGGCGCCGCCGCGCCCGTGGGGCCGGCGGGCACGCTCCCGCGGCTGCCGCCGCACGCGGCCAGGAGTACCAGGATGGCGAGCGAAATGATGCGCCTGAGCTGCACGGAGCCTCCGCGGAAGAATAGGGGTCGGTTGTCCAAGAGTAGGCCGGGCTACGCTGAAAAGCAAATCTCACACAGAGACACAGAGGCACAGGGAAACGGCTTTTCTCTGTGCCTCTGTGTCTCTGTGTGAGATTACACAACCGCTTCCGCGCGGAACACCAGCTGGTGCGAGCCCGGCTCCCGATCCACGATCACCGTGTCGCCGTCGTTGAACTCGCCCTCCAGCACGTGCATGGCGAGCGGGTTCTGCACCAGGCGCTGGATGGCGCGCTTCAGCGGGCGCGCGCCGTACGCCGGGTCGTGCCCCTCCTCGGCGATCCACTGCTTGGCCGCGTCCGTCACCTGCAGGGTGAGCTTGCGCTCGGCCAGCATCCGCTCCAGGCGCTTGAGCTGCAGGTCCACGATGGTGGTGAGCTGCTCCGTGCCCAGCGGCTTGAAGACGATGATGTCGTCCACCCGGTTCAGGAACTCCGGACGGAAGTGGTGCCGCAGCTCGCCCAGCACCGCCGCCTCCACCTCCATCGCCCCCGCCGGGTCCGCCATCAGCCGCGACCGCTCCAGGATCAGCGGGCTGCCGATGTTGGAGGTCATGATGATGACCGTGTTGCGGAAGTTCACCGTCCGCCCCTGGGAGTCGGTCACCCGCCCGTCGTCCAGGATCTGCAGGAGGACGTTGAAGACGTCGGGGTGCGCCTTCTCGATCTCGTCGAAGAGCACCACCGAGTATGGGCGCCGCCGCACCGCCTCCGTGAGCTGCCCGCCCTCCTCGTACCCCACGTACCCCGGGGGCGCGCCGATCAGGCGCGAGACGGCGTGCTTCTCCATGTACTCGCTCATGTCGATCCGCACCATGGCCTCTTCGCTGTCGAAGAGGAACTCGGCGAGGGCGCGCGCCGTCTCCGTCTTCCCCACCCCCGTGGGGCCCAGGAAGATGAAGGAGCCGATGGGGCGGTTGGGGTCCTGCATCCCCGCCCGCGAGCGGCGTACGGCGTTGGCTACGGCCTCCGTGGCCTCCGTCTGGCCGATCACCCGCCGGTTCAGGTGCCGGTCCAGGTGCGCCAGCCGCTCGCGGTCGCTCTGCAGCATCCGCGTCACGGGGATCCCGGTCCACTTCGCCACCACCTCGGCGATGTCGTCCGCGTCCACCTCCTCCTTGAGGAAGCGCGACGTCTTCTGCAGCTCGCCCAGGCGCGCCTCCGCCTCGCCGATCTCCTTCTGCAGCGCGGGGATCTGGCCGTACTGGATCTCGGCGGCGCGGTTCAGGTCGCCCGTGCGCGAGGCGCGGTCCAGCTCCACCTTGAGCTCGTCCAGCCGCTCCTTGCGCCCGCGCAGGTCCGCGATCACCGCCTTCTCGCTCTGCCACTGCGCCTTCATCCCCGACGAGCGCTCGCGCAGCTCGGCGATCTCCTGGTCCACGCGGGCCAGGCGGTCGCGGCTCTCCGGGTCGCTCTCGCGCTGCAGGGCGTTGCGCTCGATCTCCAGCTGCATGGTGCGCCGCTGCACCTCGTCGATCTCCTGCGGCAGCGAATCGATCTCGATGCGCAGCTTGCTGGCCGCCTCGTCGATCAGGTCGATGGCCTTGTCGGGCAGGAAGCGGTCGCCGATGTAGCGGTTGCTGAGCGTGGCCGCGGACACGATGGCCGGGTCCGTGATGCGCACCCCGTGGTGCACCTCGTAGCGCTCCTTGAGGCCGCGCAGGATGCCGATGGTGTCTTCCACGCTGGGCTCGCCCACGAACACGGGCTGGAAGCGCCGCTCCAGCGCCGCGTCCTTTTCGATGTACTGGCGGTACTCGTCCAGCGTGGTGGCGCCCACCAGCCGCAGCTCGCCGCGGGCCAGCGCCGGCTTCAGCATGTTCCCCGCGTCGGGCGACCCCTCCGTCTTCCCCGCCCCCACGATGGTGTGGAGCTCGTCGATGAAGACGATGAACTTGCCGTCCGAGTCGGTCAGCTCCTTGAGGACGGCCTTGAGACGCTCCTCGAACTCGCCGCGGTACTTGGCGCCGGCCAGCATGGCGCCGATGTCCAGCGACACCAGCGTCTTGTCGCGCAGCCCCTCCGGTACGTCGCCGTTCACGATGCGCTGCGCCAGCCCCTCCGCGATGGCCGTCTTCCCCACCCCCGGCTCGCCGATGAGCACGGGGTTGTTCTTGGTGCGGCGGCTGAGCACCTGCACCACCCGCCGGATCTCCTCGTCGCGGCCGATGACGGGGTCGAGCTGCCCGCGCCGGGCGCGCTCCGTGAGGTCCACGGAGAAGCGCTGGAGGGCCTGGTACTTGTCCTCGGGGTTCTGGTCCGTCACCCGGTGCGAGCCGCGCACCTGCTGCAGCGCGTCGGCCAGCGTTTCGCGCCGGGCGCCCTGGGCGCGCAGCAGGTCGCGCGTGGTGAAGCCCTTCTCCGCCAGCGCCAGCAGCAGGTGCTCGGTAGAGATGTACTCGTCCTTGAGGTCGTGTGCCTCCTGCTCGGCGCGGTCCAGCACCTGGTGAAGCTCGCGCGAAAGCGTGGGCTGCGCTCCCGACTGCCTGGGGAGGCGCGCCGCCGCCGCGTCGTTCTCGCTGCGCAGCCGCGCCACGTTCACCCCCACCTTCTGGAGGATGGGCACGACGATCCCCTCCTCCTGGTCCAGCAGCGCGGCCAGCAGGTGCGAGTCCTCTATCTGCGGATTGCCGGCCTGCCGCGCGGCGTTCGACGCCGCCTGCAGCGCCTCGCCGGCCTTCACCGTAAGACGTTCGAAGTTGGTCATATGTGCTCCTTTGGATCGGGCCTTGGGCCGCGGTCTAAAGGAAGTTCTGTGCCCGGCGAAACTGCCACAACGGCAGACTCACACAGAGACACAGAGGCACGGAGAACTACATCAGAGCGGAGATGCGCTTGAGGCGGCGCACGGTGCCGGGGGTGGTGCATGCCTTCAGGAGGTCGTCCCCGTCGTCCGGTGGGTTGTCCTCGTCCAGCATGCGGGCGAAGGTGGCGTAGGCGTCCGTCGAGCTGCCGTAGGTCCGCAGGGAGCGCTCGTCGTTGACCCACGCAAAGATGAGGATGCGCTCCCGCAGCCGATAGCGGAAGAAGAGCCGGTACCGTCCGTTGCCGAACTTCGCGCGGAACCAGTGCTTCCGGCTGCCGCCAAGGGTGTGGCCCTGCCGGTAGGTGCTCCTCGTGGGGTCCGCCGGTACGTCCACGAACATCAGCTGCCGCAGGCTGGCGAGGATCTGGGCCGGCTGCGAGCGCTTGCCAGATCCCTGCTCCACCGCGGCGATCAGGCGTTCGAGCTGGAAGAGCAGCTCCGGGTGGAAGCCGATCCGCCAGCCGTTCACGGCGAAAAGCTCCGCCCCCGGATCGGGTACGGAGCCGCTAGAGCTGGAAGTCGCCTTCGATCGGCGCATCGTAGTCGACCTCGACCCCTTCGGTGAGCTCGGCCAGGTAGTCGGCGAAGTCCTGGGTGGCGAACAGGACGCGCCCCTTGTTCTTCGCGATGTCGCGCTCGAGCAGGTCCAGGAAGCCCGAGAGCGCCGGGTCTTCCTCGTCGCTCAGCTTCCGGATTACCGCCTGGTCCCCCTCAATGGTGTACGCGATCTGGTCGCCCGCGCGCAGGCCGAGCGCCTTGCGCACGCCCGACGGAAGCGTGGTCTGCGCGCGGGAGGTGACCTTGCTGGCGAGGCGGGCAGCTTTGGACTTCATCACCTGATCTCCACTTTCTGAAGACAATGCATATGCATTGTAAGATAATCACCAACGCATCGACTTCCAAGAGACACTCACCTCTGTGCCTCTGTGTCTCTGTGTGAGATTCAAATCTTACGCGTCTTCCACTTGCCGCGGCGGAAGAGTAGGGCGCTGACGACCGCGAGGGTGGAGAAGGCGATGGTGATGGACCAGAAGACGCCGCTGGGGCCGAAGCCCAGGTGGATGGCCAGGATGTAGGCCAGGGGGATCTCCCACAGCCAGAAGACCACCAGGTTTATGAGGGTGGGGGTGAGGGTGTCGCCCGCGCCGTTGAAGGACTGGGTGAGCACCATGCCGTAGGCGTAGAAGAGGAAGCCGCTCGCCACCACGCGCAGGCAGGAGATGGCGTGCACCGCCACCGCGGGGTCGGTGGTGAAGAGCCCGACCAGGCCCGGCGCGAAGAGGACGAAGAGCGCGCCGATGACGCCCAGGAAGATCAGGTTGTAGAAGCCGGCCTTCCACACGGCCTCTTCGGCTCGCTCGGGCTTGCCGGCGCCGAGGGCCTGGCCCACCATGGTGGCGGCGGCGTTGCTCATCCCCATGCTGGGGAGGAGGGCGAAGATCACCACGCGGATGCCGATGGTGTACCCCGCCAGCGCGGAGCTGCCAAAGGTGGAGATGATGCGCACCAGCCCGATCCAGCTCGCCGTGCCGATGAGCGCCTGCAGCGAGGCGGAGCCGGAAAGGCGCGCGATCTGCCCCATCAGCCGCGGCTCCGGGCGCAGGTGGCGGCGCGCCACGGGGATGCGGCCGCCGGGGCGGGTGAGGCGCCAGATGGCGTAGGCCGCCCCCGTGGCGCGCCCGATGGTGGTGGCCACCGCCGCGCCCGTGACGCCCAGCTCCGGGAACGGGCCCAGCCCGAAGATCAGGCAGGGGCCCAGCACGATGTTGAGCGCGTTCGCCATCCACAGCACCCGCATGGCGATGGCCGCGTCGCCGGCGCCGCGGAAGACGGCGTTGACCACGAAAAGGAGGATGATGGCCGCCTCGCCCCCCAGCATCACCCGCGCGTACGTCACGCCGATCTCCAGCACCCCGGGCGACGCCCCCATCAGCGCCAGCAGGCGCGGCGCGTAGAAGGCGCCGAGCGCCCCCAGCACCAGCGAGATGCCGAGCGCCAGCAGGAGCGACTGCACCGCCGAGCGCGCCGCCCCCTCCGGGTCGCGCTCGCCGATGCGGCGCGCAACCAGCGCCGACGCGCCGACGGAGAGCCCCATCGCCAGGGCGTACACCAGCGTGAGCAGCGACTCGGTGAGCCCCACGGTGGCCACCGCGTCCGCGCCCAGGCGCGACACGAAGAAGATGTCCACCACGGCGAAGACGCTCTCCATCGCCATCTCCAGCACCATGGGGATGGAGAGGAGCATGATGGAGCGTCCCACCGGGCCGGTGGTGTAGTCCTGGTTCGAGCCCCGCAGCGCCTCCCTGATGGAAGCGCCGAGTGTGGTATCCGACATTCGTCCCGGTGGAAAACGGAGGCACAGAGACCGGCCTGGTCTCTGTGCCTCCGTGCCTCTGTGTGAGACTACTTTATTACCGCGCGGTTTCCGGCACCAGCACCACCTGCACGTGGTTCTGCGCGTCCAGGAAGCGGCGGGCCGCGGCCTGCAGCGACGCGGAGGTCACCCGCTCGGCCAGCGCGGCGTCGTTGGGGATCAGCCGCGGGTCCCAGCCCCGCGTGTCGTACGACACCAGGTTGCCCAGCCAGTACTGGTTGAGCCGCAGGTTGGTCTCCGCGTTGCGGCGCTGCGCCTCGCGCACCTTGGTGAGGTCCGCCTCGGGAACGCCCTCGCTCTTGATCCGGTCGATCTCGGCGAAGGTGGCGCGCACCAGCTCGTCCGCGCGGTCCGGCGCGGAGGTGAACTGCACGTTGAGCGTGTAGCTTTCCACCGGCAGGCGCGACACGGACCAGTTGACGCTGGCCGAATAGGTGCCGCCCAGCCGCTCGCGCAGGGCCTCGGTGAGGCGGATCTGCAGCAGCTCGCTCAGCGAGCGGAGGCCGTGGACTTCCTCGGGGCGCACCGGGATGGCGCCGGTGAAGGCGAGGCGCGTCATGCTCTTGGGCTCCGTGCCGCGCCGCACCGTCTTGCGCACCACGCCGCGCGGCGGGCGGATCCCCATGTCGCGCGGGCTCTCGCGGCGGCCGGCGGCCGGGAGGCTCGCGATGTACTTCTCCACCAGCGGCTTGAGCGAGTCCGGCCGCACGCTGCCCACGAACACGAAGGTGAAGTCGCCCGCGTCGGCGAAGCGGTCGCGGTAGAAGGCCAGCGAGCGGGCGAGGTCCTGCGCTTCCACGGTGGCCGCGTTGAACGGCCGGGCGCGCGCGTGGCCCTGCGCCATCGTCACCTGCACCGTGTCCTGGAAGGCGGACTCGGGGTTGGCGTCGCGGTTGCGCAGGAAGCCGCTCATCTGGTTCTTGAACGCCGCCGCGGCCTCCGCGTCCGCGCGGGGCGCGGTGAAGTGGAGGTGGATGAGCTGGAAGAGCGTCTCCAGGTCCTTGGGCGACCCGCCGCCGCCCAGCCCTTCCTCGGTGCCGGAGATGAAGGGGTTGACCTGCACCGCCTTCCCGGCCAGCGCCTTCTGGAGCTGCACGCGGCTCATGGAGCCCACGCCCCCCGCCGCCACCGTGGCCGAGGCCATGGAGACCGCCGGGAAGTCCGCGTCCGAGGCCAGCGAGGTGCCGCCGGGGCTGTAGGCGCGGAAGAGCACCTCGTCCGCCTTGAACTCGGTGGGCTTCACCACGACCCGCGCGCCGTTGCTCAGGCGCCACTCGATGGTGCCGATCGCGTCCGTGCGCCGCTCGGAGACCACGCGGCCGGCGCGCGGCGCGTTGGCCAGGAGCGGGGCGGTCGCCACGTTGTCCACGTACGCCGCCACGGCCTTGCCCCGCACCTGCGCGAAGGCCGCGGCGAGCGCCTGCTCGGTGGGGAGGGTGACGCCCGCCTTCTGCGGGCCGTTGGCCATGACCACGCGGTTCTGGTCCGTGATCAGCTCGCGCGCCAGCCGGTTCACCTCCTCCAGCGTCACGCCCGGCACCAGCGCGCGGTGCATCTCGTACGAGGCGGCCGGCCCGGGGACGGGCTCGCCCTGCAGGAAGTGCGCGACGTAGCGGTCCACGATCTGGGCGGAGCGCATCTTCTCCCGCTCGGCGTACGCCCGCTCCGCGCCGCGCAGCAGCTCGGTTTTGGCGCGCTCCAGCTCCGACGCGGTGAAGCCGTGCTGGCTCACCCGCTCCGCTTCGGTGAGCAGCGAGGTGAGCGCCGGCTCCACCCCGTTCTCCTTCGCGATGGCGTACAGTGTGTAGCTTTCCAGCGTGCGCACGCTGCGCCCCTGGTTGGCGAAGGCGGCCACGAACGGAGCGTTGGGCGAGCGGGTGATCTCGTCGAAGCGCGCGTTCAGCATGGCGTCGTGCAGCCCCTCCACCACGCCGCGCCGGAAGTCGGCCACGGTGCGGGTGGGGCGCGCCGGGTGCTGGAAGCTCACCTGCACGGTGGTGTTGGTCGCCTCCGGGTCCGTGACCACGGAGAAGCGCGGCTCCGCGTGCGGCGGCACCTGCATCACCGGGCGCGGCGGGGCCGAGCGCGGCGCGGCGAGGGAGCCGAACTTCTCGCGGATCAGCGCCTCGGCGCGCGCCGGGTCGATGTCGCCCACCACCACCACCGCCATCAGGTCGGGGCGGTACCAGTCGGTGTAGAAGCGGCGCAGGTCGGCCGCCGAGAAGGTCTGCAGCGACTCGCGCGTGCCGATGGGGAGCCGCTCGGCGTACGCGGACCCGGCGAACTCCACCGGGAACTGCTTGAGCGCCATGCGCATCCCCGCCCCGCGGCCGCGGCGCCATTCCTCGATCACCACGCCGCGCTCGCGCTCGATCTCCTCGTCGTCCAGCATCTGCCCGCCGGCCCAGTCCGCCAGGATCTGGAAGCCGCGCTCCACCACCCGCGCGCTGTCCGTGGGAAGGGGGAGGATGTAGACGGTCTCGTCGAACGAGGTGTACGCGTTGAGGTGCGCGCCGAACTGCACGCCCACGGACTGGAGGTAGTTGACCAGCTCGTTCTTGGCGAAGTTGCGCGTCCCGTTGAACGCCATGTGCTCCAGGAAGTGCGCCAGGCCGAGCTGCTTGGGATCCTCCAGCACGCTCCCCGCGTTCACGGCCAGGCGCAGCTCCACGCGGTTGGGCGGCTCGCGGTTGGGCTGGATGTAGTAGCGCAGGCCGTTGGGCAGCGTCCCCGTGCGCACCGCGGGATCCAGGGGGATCTCCTGCGTGAGGGCGGGCTGCTGCTGGGCGACGAGCGGCGCCGGCGCGGGCGCCACGAAGGCGAGCGCCACGGCGGTGACTGCCGCCGGGAAGCGGATCATGTGTCGCATAGTGAGTGCGGGGGGATGGGCGAGGTCCGGAAGCGGACGGCGGGTAAAATCGCGCGCGGGCGGGCCGGCGTCAATGCGCGCCGGCCCGCCCCCATGGAACGTTAACCCTCCTGAGTCCTGCGTCCTGAGTGCGACTGCAGCTCAGCACTCAGCGCTTCCTTCACGGCCCCATCAGCAGCGCGTTGACGTACATCGGCTGCATGGAGCGCCAGAAGAGGCGGAAGAGGGGGTCGTCCGCGAAGAGGACGACGCTGCCCTGGCCCATGCGGCGCGTGGCCACGACGGCGCCCTGGCCCAGCCGCCGCAGGTTCTCGGGAGAGATGACGCCCGAGATGCGGGCCGGGCCCTGTGGGAGATACGCCACCGCCTCCAGGTTGGCCGCCGGCTCGAAGACGGTGGTGCCCTGGTGCAGGGTGAAGGTCTCGCCCGGGCGGTCGTCGAGGCCGGCGCCGTAGGCCAGCGGGTGCGCGGGGTCCAGGCGCACGGACAGGATGGTCCCGGGCACTTCCTGGCGCCACTCCTGGCGCTCGCGCTCCTCGCGGCCGGCCAGGAAGCGCGCGCGGGCGTTGCCCGTGTCGGCCGTGGCTTCGCGCACCTTGACGTCGGCCATCGCCGCCACGGCCTCGGCGCCGCCGGCCACCGCCACCAGGCGGCCGCCGCGCTGCACCCACCCCTTCAGCGCGTCGGTGGCGTCGCGCACGCTGCGGGGCGTTGCGTCCGGCAGCACGATCACGTCGTAGCGCGACAGGTCGGCGGAGGCCAGGTCGGTGGACTGGAGGGCGTCGAAGGGCAGTCCCAGCCGGTTGTCCAGGAACCACCAGTGCGCGCCGTACGAGGTGGGGCTGACGCCTTCGCCCGCCACCACCGCCAGGCGCGGCGTCTTCACCACGGGCACGTTGGAGCTGCCCAGGTCGATCCCGCTCTCCGCGAGGCCGCTGGCGACCGGGACGACGGCGGCGCCCAGCCCGGCGCGGGCCAGCCGCGCCTGCAGCGAGTCGTTGCCGCGGTTGGGGATGAACCAGGTTCCCGCCGGGTAGCGCCGCCCACCCAGGGTGGAGGGCCTGGTGAGCACCTGCGCGCGACCGCCCGCGCGCAGGAAGCCGACGACACCCAGCGACGCCTGCTCGCCCGGGAGCACCAGGTAGCCGTACGCGCTCCGCTGCGGCGCCACCTGCGCGGGGATCTCCTCGCCCGTGGCGCGCACCGGCGTCCAGCCCGTGCCGCCCGCGGCGGCCGCGCGGTACGCCGCCACGCCGTACGCGTAGGGAAGCGACCACGCGCTCACGTCGTACGAGTACTCGGCGCGCAGCGGCGTCTCCGGCTGCAGCAGGGTGATGGCGAGGCGGCCCAGCGGCTGGCGCGCACGCACGCGGTACGTGCCCGCGGGGAAGTCGCTGCGGCCGGTGAAGCCGGGGAAGGGCGTGGCGCCCGCGCGGAAGCCGGCCGCGGCGCGCTCCACCTCGATCCCCTGGCGGCGGAGGTGCGCCACCAGCGACTCCACCCGGCTGGCGTCGCCGCCGGGGACCAGGAGGAAGTCGCGCTCGCCCTGCCCGACGGAGCGCTGGCCGGCCGCGTAGTCCGCCAGGAGCTGCGCCTTGCCGGACGCGGCGGTGCGCAGCGTGGCGTGGCCGGTGGTGCGGTGATGGAGCGCGCGGTCGCGAAGCGTCAGCGTGTCGCCCGACGACTGGACGATCGCCTCGCCCGCGATGCCGCCGCCGGCCTGCTCGTACGTCATCCCCACGGCGCCGGTGAGCGCGGGCCACGAGTCGCCGTAGCCCGGGTAGAAGAGGTCGTACGTGTCGCCCGTGAAGTAGGCCCACCCCTGCTGGTCGAAGGCGCGGGCGTTGGCCTGCCCGAAGCGCTTCCCCCACTCCAGGATGTGGGGCGGGTAGATGGGGTTGATGGGGGCCGCGGCCGGGAAGAAGAAGTAGCTGCTGTTGTACCCCATTTCGTGGAAGTCCACGTGCACCTGGGGGTTGTACCGGAACCAGGTGGCCAGGCGCGCGCGCGTCTCCGCCTGGGTGGCCCACGCCCAGTCGCGGTTCAGGTCGAACAGGTAGTGATTGAAGCGCCCGCCCGGCCACGGCTCGCGGTGCTCGCGCGCGGCGGGGTTGGGGTTGGCCCGGGCGCCGCGCACCGACCGGTACCACTGCACGTACCGGTCGCGCCCGTCGGGGTTGGCCACGGGGTCCAGGATCACCACCAGCGACTGCAGGACGCCCCGCACCTCGGGCGCCTCGCGGGCCAGGTCGTACGCCGTCCACATCCCCGCCTCGGGCGACGAGCTCTCGTTGCCGTGCACGCCGTAGCTGAAGTACACCACCGCCGGGTTGTTGGCGGCGATCTGGCGCGCGCGCTCCGCCGTGGTTTCCGGGCGGGTGAGCTCGGCGTTGGCGGCGAGGATGGCGTCCATCCGCGCCAGGTTCTCGGGCGTGCCGATGATCAGCTGGAAGAGCTCGCGCCCCTCGTACGTCTGCCCGTACGGGCGGTACTCCACCCGGGGCGACGCCGCGTCCAGGGCGCGGGCGTACTGCTGCACCCCGGCGTACGGAGTGAAGCGCTCGCCCATCCCGTACCCCAGCACCTGTGCCGGGGAGGGCGGGTCCGACTGCGCCCGGAGCCCGGACGCGGTGCCGAGGAGCGCGGCCACCAGGAGCGGCGCGCTGCGAAGCGTGCGAAGTGCCATGCCGATGCGTATGGAGGGTGCGTGCAAGGGGTTGCCCCCGCGGAAGCTACGTGCGCCCGCACGGGTGCGCAACGCGGCGGCTTGACACCGCGGGCCGCCCGCGGATACCCTCCACCGGGTCAAATCGTCCGTTCCCCGCGCCCAGCGCCCCGTGAAGCTCCGCACCGCCGCCGCCGCCGTGTGTCTCGCCCTCGCCGCCTGCTCAGGCGGCGAGCAGCCGGGCGGGATCACGCGCGAGCAGTTCATCCGCGCCAACACCGCCCTGCGCGCCGTGAGCGACTCCGCGCCCGACGTGGACTCGCTGCGCGCGCGGGCGCTGCGCTCGGAGAAGGTGACCGCGGCGCAGCTCCAGGCCTGGCTCCGGGCGCACCTGGAGGACCCGGTGCTCCTGGCCGAAACCTGGTCCGAGATCGCCCGCCGCGCCGACGCCTCCGACCCCGCGCGCCAGGCCGCGAAAGCCGCCCCCCAGGTCGGCCCCCCGCTCACCCACGGCCCGCCCCCCGAGATCCAGCCGGCGCCTTTGCCCGCGCCCCCGCCCGTTCAGCGGCCCGTGGCGCAGCCGGGTCCGCCGCCGGTACCGACGCCCACGCCTGCACCGCGACCTGTAACGCCGCCTCCACCCACCTCCGGCGCGCCAGAGGAGGAGCGTCCCCGGCCGAAGAAGCCGCCAGCGCGCGACACGGTGCCGGCGAAGCGGGACTCATCCGCCGCCCGGCCGGATAGCGCGGCCGGCTGAACCGTACATCCGCTCGTGCTGACGGAGGCCCTCACCCCCCCGACCCCCGCTCTCCCGATAACGGGAGAGGGGGGCGCATTCCACCTGTCTGCGCGTTGCTCTGTGAAGGTGCGGGCCGCGGGTGAGAGAGGCTCCTGCCCGCAGCACTGTGCCTACCGCCCCGTTCTTCACCCCGCGCCGCCGCACGCGGCGACGAGGTTCGGCCGAGCGACAGCGCGGACAGCTTCATCGGGCAGCCCCTGCGGAACCGTTGCTGTCATCAGTGCAGAGGACCGGGAGATCCCCATCGTCGCCGGATACCGAAGATGCGCCCCCCTCTCCCGTTATCGGGAGAGCGGGGGTCGGGGGGGTGAGGGCCCCTTGCCGCACGTCCCCAACCCGCCGCCCCTACTCTCCCCGGGTGGCCCAAGATGTAGTGCGCGCCTTGACCGCTCTCGCGGATTTCCGCATCTTCAACTTGCAGGTAGAAGGTCCGTGCGCGATCCGCGCTCCACAAAACACCCCTGTCGCGCTTCCGTTGCAGGCCCGTCGCCGCGCTTATTCACACGAGCGCGACCTTGCTTGCAGCTTGCGCACGATCCTTGAAGAAAAGCGTGTAACCAGGCCGTATCCGAGGCGAGCCGCCCGTCCGGCCACTGCTGCAGAGAGGGCACATCCGTATGGGGTGTTTGGCACTCAACGCGTCGTTCGAGCCTCTTACCATCCTTCCCGTGGAGCGCGCCCTCCGGCTCGTCCTGGAAAGGAAGGCGGAGGTGCTGGAGGCGGACGACGCACGCATCTTCCGGTCGGAACGCTCGCGGATCGCCTGCCCACTGGTGATCCGCCTGAAGCGCTACGTGCACGTGCCCCGGCGCTTCCGGCGGCAGGTCACCAACACCTTCCTCTTCGCGCGCGACGGGTACCGCTGCCAGTATTGCCTGCGGCACCGCGGAACGCTCAGGGGGCGGGAGTTCCTCACGCGTGACCACATCCACCCGCTCTCGCGCGGGGGCGAGAACACGTGGGAGAACGTGACCACGGCGTGCTCGCAGTGCAACAACCGCAAGGGCAACCACCTGCCGGACGAGTGCGGGATGATCGTGCACTCGGTGCCGCGCGAGCCCAACTACGTGGAGCTGGTGTGGGCCGTGCGCCGCGTGACCGACGTCCAGGCCAAGTACATCGCCATGTTCTACGGTGAAGAGGTGCTGGAGGCGCTGCGCCGCCACGATCGCGAGGCCGAAGCCCGCGGAGCGGAGCACCCCCAAGACGGGGAGCGCCACCTCGCGCTGCTGGCCTGAACGGGCGGGTCGCCACCTCGGCGGTCCGCCCTCTTCACGCCCACAGGGGCCTGTCGCGATCCGCGGCGGGCCCCTGTCGCGCGTCCCGGGGGTGACCTACCTTCCGTAGATCCTGAAAAACCGGTTCCCCGTCGCCCCCGTTCCCGCATGCGCGCCTCGCTCCACACCGCCATCGCCGCCGCGATCCTCGCCACTCCGCTCGCGGCGCAGCAGTCCGCGCGCGTGCCCGACGGGCCGGGCGTGCGCAGGGCGCTGGCGTACGCCGTCCGCACCGAGCCGCAGACCATCGAGGAGCAGATCGCCATCTGCGAGATCGAGGCGCCGCCCTTCAAGGAGGCCCGCCGCGCCGCGGACTACGTGCGCCGCATGCAGGCGCTCGGACTGCGCAACGTGCGCATCGACTCCGTTGGCAACGTGATCGGCGAGCGCCCCGGCGAGCCCGGACAGCCCGTGATCGTCATCTCCGGCCACCTGGACACCGTGTTTCCCGAGGGCACGGACGTGCGGGTGAAGCGCGAGGGGACGATGCTGCGCGGCCCCGGCATCGGTGACGACTGCCGCGGGCTGGCGGTGGTGCTGGCCGTGGCGCGGGCCATGAACGACGCGCAGCTGCGCACCCGCGGCACCGTGCTCTTCGTGGGGACGGTGGGCGAGGAGGGCGCCGGCAACCTGCGCGGCGTGCGCCACCTCTTCGAGAAGGAGCTGCGCGGCCGCGTCACGCACTTCATCTCGGTAGACGGCACCGGCTACACGATGACCAAGGACGCGGTGGGGAGCCACCGGTACCGGGTCGCCTTCAAGGGCCCGGGCGGCCACAGCTACGGCGACTTCGGGATGCCCAACCCCACCCACGCCCTCGGCCGCGCCATCGCCCGCATCGCCGACTTCCAGGTCCCGTCCGACCCCAAGGTCACCTTCAGCGTGGGCGTGGTGCAGGGCGGCAGCTCGGTGAACGCCATCGCGGCGGAAGCGAGCATGCTGGTGGACATGCGCTCCGTGGACCCCGCCGCGCTGGACTCCGTGGACGCCCGCTTCCAGGCCGCCGTGCGCCAGGCCGCGGAGCAGGAGAACGCCCGCTGGCCCGGCAGCACCGCCCGCGTGACGGTGGAGGTGCAGAGCACGGGCATCCGCCCCGCCGGCACCCAGCCCGCCGACGCCCCCATCGTCCGCGCCGCGCGCGCCGCCGGCGAGCGCCTCGGCTTCACCCCGGCGGCCACACCGTCCAGCACGGACGCCAACATCCCGATATCGATGGGCATCTCGTCGCTGACCATCGACGCGGGCGGCACCGGCCAGGGCGCGCACTCCCTCGCCGAGAGCTGGGACTCCGCGGGGAGCGAGAAGGGCACGCAGTGGGCGCTGCTGCTGGTGCTGACGCTGGCGGGCATCCGCTAAAAAGCAATCTCACACAGAGGCACAGAGGCACAGAGAAGAAGTTCGTCTCTGTGCCTCTGTGTCGGTGGCCCTCACCCGGCGGCCTGATAGCCGCCACCCTCTCCCAGTAACTGCCCTGGGAGAGGGGACTACTTCGATGGCGGCGAGCCCGGTTCTTGGGGGTTTCTTACCACGATAACCTGATCGTTGGACGTTAGTACTGCCACCGGTTCACCTCGTAGGGCCGCGGCGAGATACCAAACCCATTCATCGACCAAGCCGCCCATCTCGCGCTTACCCGTCAGCTTCACGCCGTAAAAGGTCCACCCCGCTGCTCTCGCGAGGGTCCGCCCTCCGTCGGGCGAGGAGCGCAGGGCGGATGCTAACGGGGGGACACCGGCTCCCAGAAGCTGCGGCGCCAGAAGGGGACGCGGGGATCGTTGAACTGGCCGTGACGCGTTGGACGGTTTCCGTACGGGGCGACGGTGGAATCACCGATCCCGAAGGCCTTGATGCTCACGCGACCCCGCACCTCCTGCGGAAAGACGTAGTGGTGGTCGAGGGCGTTCCGCCATTTGCCCAAGCGGAGGTCCAGCCGCGTGCGCGGCTTGGTCAGGTAATCGTCCAGCCACTCGAGCAGGCTGCCGCCGGGGAGGAAGTCCGTTCCGAGTGCCCGTTCGCGGATGTCCGCGCGCGGATGCAGGGTAAGGAGGTAAAGCGCGTGCTCGTGTTCTCGCGCATAAACGGAATGACGGATGTCTCTAGGTCGCGGACGGAAGACGCCGGAGCCATGTAAACGATGTCAGACACCGGGAGCTCGGGGTAGCGCTGCAGCAGTTCGTTCATGACGATAGCGCCCATGCTGTGCCCGATCAGCGTGATCGTGCGCGAACCCCGTTCTTCGGCGACAAGCGTGCTCAACGAGTCCATCAGCACGCCCAGTGCTCCCGAGGGCGCGCGGTAGTCGACAGTCCCTTGCTTCGCCATCGCCAGGGCAGTGCTCCGCTCGTCATCGGCTCGAAACATCAGGTGGATGCGCCGCAGCATGTTCTCCCAGGCGGGAGCCCCGAACCCGGCCACGAAGGGGGAGCCGAACGCCCGGAACGGAGATCCGACCGTCAGTCCGCCAAATCGCTGAACCACCGGTGGGAGCCTGGCTACGTCGCCTCGCGACACCCGAATCTGGTTCGGCTGACCAAATTCTCGGCGCAACGAGTCGTACACGATGTCGTATGATTGGGGGCTCCGCCGTAGCGGGACCGTCCCGTCACCTACCTGCGAGCCCCAAGACGGGATCGCCTCCACCACGGAGTTTGCTAGTCCGCCAAAAAATGCGAGCGGAATCGTCAGCGGCGCCCAGCTTTCGCGCTCTCCCTGCCTCACGCAGCAGAGGTGCTCGCCCAAAGTCGTGGGGAGAGACGCGTGCCAGTTCACGAATATCGGGTAGTACTCACCCTCTGTCGTGATCGCCTTCTCCATGACGGTGTTGTTCTCGAGGGCCCCCTGCAGCGTCACCAGTCCGCCGTGCGCGTAGAGCAGGACCGGAATACGCGGGCGTGCACGGAGCGCTTGCATCATCTCGTGCAGGTATACATCGTACTCGCGATCGGTCATCAGCTTGCCCGCAGAAACTTGAGGAGACGTGTCACTCTCGACAGCGACCCGCATCGCCTCGC
Organism: uncultured Gemmatimonadota bacterium; assembly: GCA_902805735.1. Lineage (GTDB taxonomy): Bacteria > Gemmatimonadota > Gemmatimonadetes > Longimicrobiales > Longimicrobiaceae > Longimicrobium. The sequence continues at coordinate 34,299 of CADCTW010000153.1, forward strand.
CACGTCTGTTCACGAATATAGCGTGCTTTCTCAGGTCTGAATTCGCCCGGGGGACGACCAACGCGGCTCCCGTGGCTTGTCGGGTACGGGACGATTGCTGTTGAGCCGCAACATGGGGTGTGCCCGCGATCAGGAGGAGGAAGGCGGTGGCACACGGGCTGAACCGGCGGGGAGATCTGAACGACATTGGGGAAGCTCCTGCGAAGGTGGCCAGCGGAGAGTAACTCGGGTCAATATTAGTAAGCGTTTGGGTGCGCATCAATAAGGTTGTTTCCTGCCTCGAGACACCTGATTGATGCTCACCGGACGGCGATTCAGCCGCTGTCCACGCGAGTCAAGAGAGCTACGGCCGCAGCCCGGCCGTTCGCTCCACGACACAAGCGCCCTCCCCGAAACTGCCGGTGGGGGGTTGCGTGGATCTGTGTGTGGCGGATGGGGCCGGTGCGAGGGAAGACACCGGCAGAGATGTGGGGCGACCCCTACACAGCGTGGGATGCACGGGAAGGCTCACTCCCTCTTCTCCCGATGACTGGAGAGGCTGGCGCCTCTGTTAACGGGGGAGGAGGTTTGGGGGGACGAGGGCCCTGCCTAAAGGAGCGCGACCGGATCCCGATCCAGCGCGATGCGCAGGTCGGCTTTGCTCTTGGGTGGATCGAAGCGCTCGTAGAAGTAGCGCGCGACTTCGCCGAGGAGCTTGGAGTTCTCGGAACGCAGGAGGAAATGCCAGCGCCAGCGGTTGCGGATGCGGTCGATGGGGCACGGGGCGGGGCCCACCAGCGCGACTTCCTTGAGCCCGCGTGAGGAGAGCAGGCCCGCGAGCCACTCGGAGGCTTGGACGGCGAGCTCCTGGGTGGCGGGCTCCTCCAGGCCGCTGAGGACGACGTTCACCAGGCGAGAGTGGGGGGGATACGTGGGCTCGCGGCGCGCCTCCAGCTCGCGCGCGGCGAAGCCCACGAAATCGTGCTCGGTGGCGCTCTCGATGGCGTAGTGGCTGGGGAGGGCGGTCTGGATGAACACTTCCCCGCCCTTGGGGCCACGCCCCGCACGCCCCGCCACCTGCGTCAGGAGCTGGAAGGTTCGCTCGGTGGCGCGGAAATCCGGGAGGTTGATCCCCACGTCCGCGTTGATGACGCCCACCAGGGTGACGTTGGGGAAATCCAGCCCCTTGGCGATCATCTGCGTGCCGAGGAGGATGTCCACTTCGCCGCGCTCCACGCGCCCCAGGATGTCGTGGTGCGCCCACTTGCCGCCCGTGGTGTCCACGTCCATGCGCGCGATTCGCGCCGACGGGAACGCCTCGCCCACCGAGCGCTCCACCTGCTCCGTTCCCACGCCGCGGAAGCTGAGGTCCGCGGAGCCGCACGCCGTGCAAGTCTTCGGCGACGGCTCCTCGTGCAGGCAGTAGTGGCAGGTCAGGAGGCCGCGCCGCCGGTGGAAGGTCAGCGACACGTTGCAGTTGGGGCAGTGCCACACGAACCCGCAGTCGCGGCACTGCACGAAGCTGGCGTAGCCGCGGCGGTTGAGCAGCAGGATCGTCTGCTCGCCCAGACGCATCCGCGCGTGCACCGCGTCCACCAGCACGTCGGAAAGGATGATGGGACCCATGTCCGCCTTCTGCAGCGGGCCCGCCGTCTCCTTCTGCCGCTTCCGCTCCTTGCGCAGGTCCACGATGCGGATGGGCGGGAGCGGCTGCCCGCCGACGCGCTCCGGGAGCTCCACGAGCTGGTACTTGCCGCTCTGCGCGTTGGTCCAGCTCTCCAGCGCCGGGGTGGCGGAGCCCAGCAGGCAGACGGCGCCTTCGAGGCGCGCGCGCACTACGGCCACCTCGCGCGCGTGGTAGCGCGGGGCGTCGGCCTGCTTGTACGAGCTCTCGTGCTCCTCGTCCACCACGATGGCGCCGAGGTTGGCCAGCGGCGCGAACACGGCCGAGCGCGCGCCGACCACGATCTGCTTCTCCCCCGCCCTCAGCGAGCGCCACTCGTCGTACCGCTCGCCGTCAGACAGCGCCGAGTGGAGCACGGCCACGCGGTCGCCGAACACGGCCTTGAAGCGCCCCACCGTCTGCGGCGTCAGCGCGATCTCCGGGACGAGGACGATGGCCGTCTTCCCCTGCCGCTCCACCACCTCGCGCAGCAGCTCGATGTAGACCAGCGTCTTCCCCGAGCCGGTGACGCCACGCAGGAGAAAGGTGCCGGGCTCGCGGGTGCGCGAGGCTTCGGAGAGGCGGCGGATGATCTCGGCCTGCTGCGGCGTGGGGCGCAGCTTGGGCGCGGCGCCGACCTCGATGTTGGCGTACGGATCGCGCGACACCTCTTCCTCGGTGACGGACGCGAGCCCCTTCTCCACCAGCCCCTTCACGATGGCGCTGGAGAAGCCGAGCGTCCCCGTGAGGTGGCTCAGCTCGGCCTGGCCGGCCATGGCCTCCAGCATCTCGTACGCCTCGCGCTGGCGCTTCGCGCGCGAGAACAGCTCCTCTCGCTCCAGCAGCGATGGCACGTGGCGGACGAGGCGCACCACGCGGCGCGTGCGGACGGGCGGCGCCGTACGCGGCCCTTCGCTCACCACCTCCACGACCCCGGCGTCGGTGAGACGGCGGATGACGGGCCACCACGCGCGGTCGCCCATCTCCCGCCGCAGCCTCGCCACGGGCTGCGGCCCATCGCGGCTCTGCAGCCACCCGACGAGCTTGGCTTCCTGCGGCGATAGCCCCTCCTCGTGCACCGCCGCCCCCGCCGCGAGCACCACGTAGTCCGTCGTGGACTCGGTGAGCCCGGCCGGCAGCGCCGTGCGCAGCACCTGGCCGAGGGGCGCCAGGTAGTAGTCGGCGATCCAGCGCGAGAGCTTGAGGATGACGGGCGTGGCGCTGGGCGCCTCGTCGAGCACGCCGGTGATCGGCTTGATCCGCTCCACCTTTCCCGCGGGCTCGCCGGTGGCCACACGGTCGATCCACCCGATCTTTTCCTTGCCCGCAAAGGGCACGAGAACACGCGCGCCCGGCCGTGCGGCCGGGCGCAGCTCGTCCGGCACCCGGTACGTGAAGGTGCGCGGGAGCGGAAGCGGGAGAGCGACTTCGACGAACAACTGCTCCTCTGTGTCTCTGTGCCTCTGTGTGAGCCTGCTGTTATCGGCGCGTAACCCCCAGCCCGGGCGCGTCGTTGAAACGCAGGCTCCCGTCCGCCTCGATCCCCGGCCCCTCGAAGGGATCGTTGGCGAGGAGGGCGGCGCCGTCCAGGTCCACGAAGTCTACCAGGGGTGTCAACTGCACGGCGGCGGCGATGCCCAGGGTCGACTCGATCATGCAGCCGAGCATCACCTGCATCCCGTGCGCGCGCGCCGCGTGGACGATGCGCAGCGCTTCGCGCAGGGAGCCGCACTTGGCGAGCTTGATGTTCACGCAATCCACCACGCCGGCCAGCTTGGCCACGTCCGCCGCCACCTCGCAGCTCTCGTCCGCCACCACCGGGAGGCGCGAGTGCTCGCGGACCATGCGCAGGCCCGCCAGGTCGCCCTTTGCCACCGGCTGCTCCACGAAGGAGACGCCGAACTCCTCCAGCATGGGGATCAGGCGGATGGCTTCCTTGGTGGTCCACCCCGTGTTGGCGTCCACGTACAGCGTCTTCTCGGGCGCTTCTTCGCGGATCATGCGCAGGATCTCGGCGTCGCGCGGGGTGCCCACCTTGATCTTGAGGATGGGGTACGACGCGGCCTCGCGCACCTTTTGCCGCATCACCTCCAGCTCGTCGATGCCGATGGTGAACGACGACTTCGGCGCGGCGGCCGGGTCCAGCCCCCAGAGCTTCCACACGGGCACACCAAGCCGCTTCCCCACCAGGTCGTGCAGCGCCGCCGAGACCGCCACCCGCGCCGCCGGGTTCCGCCCGATGTGCATCGCCAGCGCCGCCTCGATCCGCTCCAGCGCGAACGGATCGCCCTGCCCGGCATCCTCCAGCACCCCCGCCAGCCCCGGCAGCACCGCCGCCACCGTATCCACCGTCTCCCCGTAGAACGGAGTCGCCGGCGCCTCGCCCCACCCCTCCACCCCATCGTCATCAGTAACGCGCACCCACACCGTGCGCCGCGTGGGCGGCTCCTTCATCCGCGCGATGTTGAACGCGTGCTTCGTCCGCAGGTCGAGTATCTGGAAGTCGAGCTTCATCGGCGGTCTTGTGTTGGATCTGCACCGAAAGGACGGGCGGCCACACGGAGCCGCCCCTACATCGATCACCCGTTGTCGTCAGCCCTCCGCCCCGCGCCGAACCCGCGGTCGTGACAAATCACGCTCCCGTGTGGATCCGGAGGGCGTGGTGCGTGCGGAGAGAAGCCCTCACCCCCCAACCCCCTCTCCCGATAACGGGAGAGGGGGCGATTTCCACAGATCCGCCCATCCCTCATGCGTTGGCGCAACCGCGGCCCTGCCTGAAACCCCCAGGTCTCCGCCCGACACCGAAGATGCGCCCCCCTCTCCCGTTATCGGGAGAGCGGGGGTCGGGGGGGTGAGGGCCTCTCTCAGCCCCCACCGTTCCCTCACCCCACCATCTGCACGAAATCGTACGCCGGCCACGGCCCCGTGAGGTCCAGCTCCAGCGCGGGATTCAGCTGCGACAGGTGCTCCACGCGGTCGCGGAAGGCGGCGGAGGCGGCGCGCGGGACCAGGAAGGCAGCGCTCAGCACCCGCGTCTCCGTGGTGGGGGCCGGGATGGCGGAGCCGGCCATGCGGCGCAGCTCGGCGTAGATGTGCGTCGCCAGGTCCAGCGCCTTCGCGCTGGGGAAGGCCTGGTCCACCACGTCCACGTGCAGGCGGAACTCCCAGCGGCCCGCGACCCGCGCCAGCGCGCTGCGCAGCATGGGGTACGAATCGGCCAGGAACCGCTGCACCTCCTCCTCTCCCGCGAACACCACCCCCGGCGGCGCGGGGACCACGTCGCCCTGCAGCAGCGCGCGGTGCACCTCCCAGTGACGCGCCGTGACATGTAACGGGTCCGTGTCGCAGCCCGTCGGGGGCGCGGTGCAGATGATGGCGGCCACATCCTGGTGTCCCACCAGCCGAACGCCCAGCCGCGGCTCGGCCGCGTCCCACTCCGGCACCACGCCGCCGTCGAGCGGGACCACGCCAAGCAGCGAGACCCCGCGGGCGGCGCGCCCCGCGTCGATCGGCACCACGTCCCGGTCGTTCATCCCAGGAATGGGTCGTCCCGCAGCAGCGCGTAAAGGCCACGCTGCGGACGCTCGGTGGTCACCTCGGGCCCGTTCGAGCCGATGAACATGTTGACCTCCGAGCGGAAGCCAACGTCGCCCGGGAGGTAGATCCCCGGCTCGATGGAGAAGCCGACGCCCGGGATCAGAGTGCGTGTGTCGCGCGTTTCCAGGTTGTCGATGTTGGGGCCGGAGCCGTGCAGCTCGCGGTCGATGGAGTGGCCCGTGCGGTGGATCACGTTGGCGCCGAAGCCGCGCGCCTCGATGATCCCCCGCGCGACGTCGTCCACCTCGAAGCCGGAGACGGCGTTCCCCGCGGCGAAGCGGTCGATCACCGCCGCGCACGCGGCCTCGCGCGCCTCCACCAGCACCCCGAACATCTGCTCCAGCCGCTCGGGGATGGTGTCGCCCACGAAGGCCATCCACGTCTGGTCCGCGTAGATGGCGTCGTCGTTCTCCTTCCCCCACAGGTCGATCAGCACGAGGTCGCCCGCCCGGATCTCCGCGTGGTGATCCGCGGATGGCGCGTAGTGCGCGTTGGCGGCATTGGCGTTGACCGCGACAATGGTGTCGCCGCCCACCTGGAGCCCGCGGCGCAGGAGCTCGCCCTGGATCCACTGGCGGATCTCCCACTCGCTCGTCCTCCCCTCCGCGCGGACGGCGGCGGCGATGCGCTCGAAGGCGGCGTGCGCCGTCTCGCGCACGGCCGCGGAGGCGCGGCGATGGCTGGCTTCACCTTCCGCGGACCAGCGGGCGGTGAAGAAGGAGATCAGGTCGCCGGACCCCTCCGGCTCGGCCCCGGCGGCGCGCACCATCTCCACCACGCCGGCGGGGACGCGGTCCACCACGGGGACGGCGTCGCCGGGCGTGTACTCCATCGCCAGCCGCCCCATCCCGCCGCAGATGGAGGCCAGCTCCGCCTCCATCTCGCGCCACGACGAGTACACGCGCTTGTCACCCGTCCACGTGGTCCACGGCTGCTGCTCGATGCGGTGCGTGAGCGCGACAGGCGTGCCGCGCGCGGGGACCAGGACGAAGTAGCGCCGCGTGAGCGCCGGGAGCCCCAGCAGGGTGCCGGCCACGGGGTTCTGCCCGCGGAAGTCGTAGAGGAGCCAGCCGTCCAGGCCGCGCGCCAGGAGCTCTTCCTGGATGCGCGCGACGGTCTCGGCGGTGAGGGCGACGGTCTGTTCGGTGACGGCCATTTCCAGTCTGCGTCAGAGGTTTTCAGCGGCTTCCGGCGTCCAGCGCGTGCCTTTGATCATCGTGAGCCCCAGCACCCGCTCGCGGGTGAGGAGGCGGTGGATCTCACGCTCGCGGACGATGGCGCCGCGCACTCCGCGCCACCCCCACCGCCGCAGCGCGCGGCGCAGGATCGCCACCTTCTCGCGGAAGGTGAAGATCTCGCTGAAGTCCGGGAACGGCCCGCCCGCCGAAGGACGAAAGGGCGAGGGCGCGTCGGACCAGTCTTCGACGGTCAGGTCCACCACCCCCGCGTCGCGCAGGAGCTGCTTCCATTCGACCAGGATCAGCGGGCGCGCGCCCAGGTGCTGCACCAGGATCTCGCGGCGCTCGGGGTCCACGTTCCCCGTCCAGATGAGCTGCACCAGCACCACGCACCCGAACGGCTTGGTGACGCGGGCCAGCTCCGCCACCGCCCGCCGCGGATCCGCCAGCGCCGCCAGCCCCAGCTCGCCGATGGCCACGTCGAAGATGCCGTCCTTGTACGGAAGGTCGTCGAGCGCGCCGGCCTCGAAGGCGAGCGGCACGTCCGGCATCTCTTCGCGGGTACGGCGCTCGGCCTCGGCCACCAGCACCGGGTCGGCATCCACGCCCACGCAGTGCACGCCGAACGACGCCAGGAAGCGGGTGGAGACGCCGCGCCCGCAGGCGGCGTCCAGCACCTCCATCCCGGAGCTCATCTCGGTGAGGCTCGCGATCTTCCGGTACAACGCCTCGCCGCCGGGCGGAAACACCGCCTCGCGGCTCAGGCGCACCAGGTCCAGCATGGAGGGAACGTGCGACGACATGGGGGTGGAGTATAGGGCGGGAGTCCCCCGGTCGCCAGCGGTGAACGGATTGGCTCACACGGAGGCACAGAGACACAGAGAGGGATCAGGCCGGCGGGAGGCCGATGAGGGCGCGGAGGTGCTGGACGACGGCGCGGGCGGTTGCGGTCGCGTCGTAGCCGCCTTCAAGGACTGAGACGAGTCGGCCGGAGGCGTGCTGGTCCGCCCATTCGCGGAGTACGCGGGTGATGTCGTACACCTCGCGCGGCTCCACGGCCAGTGTGCCGACCGGGTCGCCGGCCAGGATGTCGAAGCCGGCGGAGAGGAGGACGAACCCGGGGGCCGATGGGAGCGCTCCGAGGGCGTCACGCAGGGCGTCGGCGAACGCGGCGCCTTCCTGGGGCGTGTGGATGTCGATCATCTGCAGCCACGGCGCGGCCAGTACGCTGCGCAGGTGGGTGGCGGGGCTCGATCCCCAGCTCACCACGAGCACGCTCCGGGTCCCGCGGCGCTCGCGCAGGTGCCGGGCGGCGATGGCGACGGTGTTGAAGATGGAGAAACCCGCCGCCGCGTCCGGAAGCGCGTCGCGGCCCGGCGGACGCGCCAGGACGAAGGCGTTGCGCACGTCGCCCCCGAGCACGGCGTCCACCGCTGTCAGCGCACCGCCAACCGACGCACGCGCCGCCTCGTCGCTGGCCCCCGAGATGCGCACTCCATCGATCTCGGCCGCCTGCGCCCCCGCCGCCTCCCGCACCCGCCGCACGTACTCCGCGGTGTGCACCAGACGAAGATCCTCGTCCGTCGCCGGCACCGCCGAAAGCTCCAGCATCGGCTCGAACAGCGTCAGCATGTCCCTGTAGACCGCCCGCGCGATGGCCGGGATCCGCCCCTGGTGGTCGGGATGGTTCCACCCCGTGTCGTGGCGCGGGATGTCTTCGTGGCTGACGAACGCCGTGATCTTGCTGGCCAATTGCTCTCCGTGTGTGACGGGCGCCTGCGCCGCTGTTCACCCGGCCGGATTCGGCTCGCACTGCGGGCCCTCACCCCCCCGACCCCCGCTCTCCCAATAATGGGAGAGGGGGGCGCATCCTCTGTGTCCGCGCGAGACGGGTTTCGTCGGCCCGCGGCATGGGACACCGATCACAGCAAACGTGCATCGTAGGGCGAGGCATCCCTCGCCCGCCTGTCCGCGCGCCCGGCGCCCGCGCGCCGCGCCCGAGGTAGTCCCCTCTCCCAGGGCAGTTACTGGGAGAGGGTGGCAGCTGTAAGCTGCCGGGTGAGGGCCCCCCCGCCCCCTTTAAACCCGCCCCGTGAGCCTGCGGATCGCCCACTCCGTGCCCGCCGCGGCCACCAGCGCCGCGAACAGGAGCCACGCGAGCGGCCAGGGCGGCGCATCGTCAGGGCCGGCGCGCGCGGCGACTTCCCGTGCCAGCTCATCCGGCGGAAGGAGCCCGCCGCCGGAGGAGGAGGCGATCAGCGCCAGGCGCGCCCACCCGGCATCCACCACACCGCGAGTCGCGCGGAAGCCGGCGCGGGCCGCGAAGTTGGGGACGGCCAGCGTGTACACGCCCTCTTCGGCCGGCACGAAGGAGGCGAGCAGCGTGCCGGGACGCGCCGCGGTGAGGCGCAGCGTGTCGGCAGGCCCGGAGGGGCGGCCAAGGAGCACGTAGGGCGGCGGCGATCCCTCCGCGAAGACGGCGACCTCCTGGCGCGTGCCGACGGTGCCCACGCTCTCGGCCGGGCGGAGGGAGACGGGGGCGCGCGGTGCGGAGGCGAGCCAGTCCACGAGGCCGCGCCAGAACTCGCGGTGCTCCTCCACGCGACCGCCCTCCATCCGCCAGCGCCAGCTGTCCGTGATGGCGAGCGATGCGGCCCGCCCGCGGCCCAGCGGACGCAGCGCGAGGAGCCCGCCCTGCGCGCTGGATGCCGCCAGCAGCGTCGCCGCGCCCGTGCCGGCGAAGGGGACAGCGGTGAGGCGGATGCGGTCGGTTGGGAGCGTGGCGAGCTCGGCGGGCGCCGTCCAGCGGATGGTGGCTGCGTCCACAGGCGCCTCGGTAGTCCCGCCGCGCACGGTGCCCAGCGCCGCGGCGCCCACCGCGTAGGCGGCGCCGATGGCGAGCCCCTCGCCCAGGTTGTGGAGCCCGATCCCGACCGCGATCACGGTGGCGCGCGAGCGCCGCTGGCTGGCCTCGCTCTGTCCGACGCTCCGCTGGCCCCGGCTGATCGCGTCGAGGAGGAGCCACGTGCCGGCGACCCCGATCCCCACGAGGCCGACGCCCTGGTACGTGGCGCTCAGCGTCCCGGCCATCTCCAGCGCCTCGGCCGTCGCGTCGAGCCCGAGATACAGCAGCAGCCCCACGGTCGCCGCCGTCACGAACATCAGGGTTCCGGGGCCGACGCGCTCGAGGGCCGGCAGCCACAGCATCCCGAGCAGGACCGGCAGGATCCCGACGTACAGGCCGATGAGCGTGAAGCTCCACAGCGTGCCGGCCGACGCGCGCGCGGTCGTCGTCGCGACGGGGATCGAGGCGAGAAACGGGA
>CADCTW010000154.1 GCA_902805735.1 uncultured Gemmatimonadota bacterium
CGGCTGGGGGTGCGCAGCTCCATGCTCCGCGAAGGCGCGCCGGAGGGGCACGAGTCGGCGGGCGCGTGGCTGCAGGGCCGATGGAGCCGCGCGCTGGGCGGCTGGACGCTGGACGTGCTCCCGGCGGTGCGCGCCGACTGGAGCGCGCGCGTCCGCGGCACCACGCTTTCGCCGCGCATCGGGGCGTCGGCGGGGCGCGGGGCGCTGGCGGCGCGCGTGTCGGCCGGGCAGGCGTTCGCGCCTCCCAGCCTGGCCGACCAGTTCTTCCACGAGGGCGTGCTGGTGAAGCCCAACCCCGCCCTGCGCCCCGAGCGCGTGCGCGCGGAGGTGGAGGGGGCGCTGGAGCTTCGCGCCGCCACTCTGGGCGCGCTCGTGGTCGACGCCGAGCTGGCCGCCTTCCGCGCGGACGTGGACGGGATGGTGCTCTGGTTCCCCGACCACCGCTTCACCTGGAGCCCCTCCAACTACGACGTGCGCCGCGCCGGGGCCGACCTTTCCGCCCGCGTGCGCTTTCCGCGGGCGGAGGCGGAGCTGCGCGGCACGGCGTCGCGCGCGGCGGTGGAGTACGCGGGGCCGGCGCTGAGCGGCCAGGTGGCCTTCCGGCCGCGCCACACGGCCAGCGCGGCGGCATCGGCGCTCCTCCCCGGCCGCGTGCGCGCGGAGCTGCAGGGGCGCTGGGTGGGCGAGCGGCGCTCCGTGGCCGGCGACACCCTCAACATGCTGGCCGCCTACGCCATGGCGGACCTGCGCCTCGCCCGCACCTTCGCGCTGGGCGCGTGGGCGGGCGAGGGCACCCTGGCCGTAGAGAACCTGGCCGGACGCGGCGCGGCCATGCTGGTGGATTATCCGTACCCGGGCCGTGCCTGGACCCTCGGGGTGCGCCTGCGCAGGGGCGCATCCCATTCATCATCATTCCCTGGATCGACCGACCGATGAACCGCAATTCCCTTTTGCGCCGCATGGCGCTCGTGGCCGCCACCGCACTCCTGGCCGCCTGCGAGGGCGACTCCACCGGGGGCGAGCGGCCCTTCATCCTGGACGCCGACGGCGAGATCGGCCTGGTGGTCAACTCCACCGGCAAGTACCTGACCCTGTTCCACACGGACAGGCCCACCGAGACCCGGCAGATCCCCTTCGGCGCATCGTCGTCGGTCACGCCCACGGGGATCTCGGTGCGGGGGCGCTACGCCTCGGTGCCGCTGGGCAACGCGGGGAGCGTGGCGCTGGTGGACCTGGAGGCGCTGCGCATCACCCGCTTCTTCCTCTTCCCCGGCGGGAACGCCACCGGCTCCGCCTTCGCGGACGACACCACGCTGCTCGCTGCCAACTTCCAGGCGGACTACGTGGGGCGCGTCACCGTGGGGCAGGCCGGCGACTCGATCCGCCAGCGGGTGGACGTGGCACCCGCGCCCACCGAGATCGTGATGGCGGCCGGGCGCGCGGCGGTGATCTCCAGCAACCTCGACGACAAGTTCCAGAGAATCGGCAACGGCGTGGTCACCTTCCTGGACCCCCGCACGCTGCAGGTGCAGGGGGTGGTGCGGACCGGCGACACCAACCCCACCAACGCCGCGGTGGGGCCGGACAACCTCCTGTACGTGGTCAACACCCGTGACTACACGGCGGACGGAAGCGTCACCATCATCAACCCGCAGACGATGACGGTGGTCGCCACCGTCCCCGGCTTCGGGCCCGGCGCGTCCGGCATCCACATCGACGACGCGGGGCTGGCGTACGTGAGCAGCTTCAGCACCGGCACGGTGGTGTGGAACACCCGCACGCGCACCTTCGTGCGCGGGGTGGACAACCCGCTCTGCGCCAGGCTGGCGAGCGGCGCGTGCCGCGGCGCCTTCGACGTGGCGACGGATGTGCAAGGAAACGTGTATCAGGCGTTCTTCGGCAGCAAGTCGCAGGGGCTCGCCTCCAACGTCTTCGTGTACCGGGCCGGTACCTTCGCCCTCACCGACAGCATCGGTGCGGTGAACGGGCCCACCGCCATCGAAGTACGCTCCTTCTGACGCCCCCGGTAGACACGCCGGGGCGCGTGCGCGACCTTCGTGGGGCGCGTGGCGGATGCAACCCTGCATCCCCCGCGCGGCCACGGCGTGTTCAACCATCGTGGGTGGCAAGTGAACGATTGGAATTTCCGCCGCGCGGCGGTTCTCCTGGGGATGCTGGCGGGGCTCGCCGCGTGCGACAGCGGCGACCTGGTCAGCATGACCGAGGAAGCCCCGCTGGACCGGGCCGCGGTGGTGGCGAACCGCGGCGACCGCACGCTCACGCTGATCCCCTTCGCGGACAGCGTGGGCGTGCGCAGCGTGCCGCTGGGCTCCGAGGGCGAAGTGGCGGGAGTGGCCGTGCGCGGCGACCGGGCCGCGGTGCCGCTGGGGGCGGCGGGCGTGGGGCTGGTGGACCTGCGCGGCGGCACGCTGCAGCGCGTGGTGCGGCTCCCCGACGGGGCCGTGGCCCGCGGGGCGGCCTTCCTGCACGACACGGTGCTGGCGATCGCCTCCCCCAGCGCGGGGGCGGTCTTCTTCATCAACCCGTTCCGCGTCACCGCGCCGCGCGCCGTGGCCACGGGCGGGAGCCCGGAGGTGGTGCAGGAGTGGGGCGGGCGGCTCTTCGTCCTCGCCCCCACCTCCGGGAACGGCCGGCTGGTGATGCTGGATTCCACGCTGGCGCCGGCGGTGGTGGAGCTCGGCGCGCCCAACCCGCGCGCGGTGGTGACGCGCGGCGCGCTGGCGTACGTGCTCAACGCGGGCGACCCGGGGCGGGGGAACGGCTCCGTTTCCGTGGTGAACATCGCCACGCACCGCGAGATCGGGATCGTCCAGGGCTTCGGCGAGTCGCCCGAGGCCATGGCGCTCAGCCCGCGCGGCGAATTGTACGTGGCCGTACCCACGCGCGGCGTGCTGGTGTACGACCTCACCGGCACCTTCGTGCGCGGCCTGGAGTCGCCCATCGGCAGCGCCAGCATGGCCCCCGCCTCGCGCGTGGCGATGGACCCGGCGGGCTTCATCTACACGCTGCACCGGGGGAGCTGCACGGCTCCCGGCCTCCTGGTGCGCCTGGACCCCAGCGGCGCCCCCGCGTCCAGCGCCCGCACCGGCGTCTGCCCCATCGCCGTGGAGTTCACCTCCCTGCCGCGGCGGTAGGCAAACTGCAGGGCTCACACAGAGACACAGAGACACAGAGAAAAACACTCCTCTGTGGCTCTGTGTCTCTGTGTGAGCCCTGCAGTTCCTTCTTTGCACATGAGCTTGCGCATTCTGCCGTCATGCAGCTCCGCACCGATGCGCTCCGTGGCCTGGCGCTCGCCGCCGGCACCCTTTCCGTCGTCCGCGTCCCCGTGCGGGACCCCGTGACGCCGGCCGATCTCCGCGCATCCACCGCCTGGTACCCGGTGGTGGGGCTGGCGCTGGCGGCGCTCCCCACCCTCGCCCTCCTGGCGCCACTGCCGGCCCTGCCGCGCGCGGCGCTGGCGCTTGCGGTGTGGGTGGCGATCACCGGCGCGCTGCACCTGGACGGGTGGGCGGACTGCTGCGACGCCGCCTTCGCCCCGCCGCGCGCCACGCCCGACGAGACGATGGCGCGCCGCCACGCCATCCTCAAAGACCCCCACGCGGGTGTCTTCGGGGTGGCGGGGGTCGTCCTCCTCCTGCTGGCCAAGTTCGTGGCGCTGGCCGAGGTGGGCCCCGCCGCGCCGCTGGTGGCGGTGCCGCTGGGGCGCTGGGTGATGGTGTACGCGCTGCGCAGCTACCCCGCCGCGCGCCCGGACGGCCTCGCCGCCACCATCGGCCGCGCCGTCCCCCTCTCGCTGGCGACCGCCGCCGCGGCGCTTGTGCTGGTGCCGCTCACCATCTTCTCCCCCGTTCCGGTGCGCATCGCCGTCGCCGTGTCGCTGGGCATCCTGGCGGGGCTCATGGCCATCGAGCTGCTGGCCGCGCGCTTCGGCGGCATCACGGGCGACGTGCTGGGCGCCGCGGGCGAAGCCGCCGAGCTCGCCGTGCTCTGGGCCTTTCTTCCCTGGGGAAGCCCGTGACGTCCCGTGTTCCACTCCCTGACTCCGTCGAGCCACTTCGCCGGGGTTCCCCCGTGAGGCCCGGATGAGCGCCGCCGCGCTGGCCGCGCTGGGGGTGGACCTGCTGCTGGGCGAGCCGCCCTCCGCCGTGCACCCCACGGTGGCGATGGGGCGGTGGATCGGGCGCGCGCGCCGGTCCCGCCGCGCGCGCACCCCCCTGGCGTCGCTTGCCGAGGGGGCGCTCTGGTGTGTCTCCGGCGCGGCGGCCGGCGCCCTCGCCGCGCGCGCCG
>CADCTW010000155.1 GCA_902805735.1 uncultured Gemmatimonadota bacterium
GCTCCGACTCGGATGCCGAAGGTGCCGCTGCTGTTAGACCAAGCGGTAGCTTCCATCGTCGACTGAGGCCGTGAGAGGGGCGGTCGTTATGCCGCCAAGAGTAGCTGCCGAACTACTCTCCAAGTAGACAGAATTCGGCTATGCGCGCAACTATTTGCATGTCTTGTGTACGTCCGCGCCGCGTCTTACGTCGATCAGCGGCGGAGCGTTATCCCGAATCAGGGAATTCCAGATAATGCGCTCTGCCTCTGAGCCGGTAGGTGGATCAACAACTTGCCCGCACTCGCCGTGGCCGCATCCGGCTGTGCGGTGAATTCGGGATAGGCACGCGGGATCGCGAGATAACACGCCTGTGCGATGTGTTATGCGGACTCGCGGCGTCACTGACGGCGCGCGCGACTGCTCGTGCAGGTGCGACCTTCACTTCGCCATCGGCTCCACGCCGTGAGCAGGCGCTCTGCGTGAGGCTCATTCATGAAGGAAGGTGGTGCAACTCGCAGCCGTACGGACGGACCTGCTTTCTCTGTGCCTCTGTGCCTCTGTGTGAGCCCGTCGTGGCAGTTTTGCCTCAGGCGGGAGCCGACAAGCTCCAGGGCCCGGCGAACTTGGTGAGGTCCAGCACCTTGCGCAGCTCCTCGGTGAGCGCGTGCACCACCTCGTCGGGCGTGCCGGCCTCCAGCGCGAGTCCCGCGGCGCGCGCGGCGTCTTCGTGGCGCACGGAGCGGATCACCTTCTTGATCTCGGCCAGGGCGGCCGGGCCCACGCTCAGCGAGGTGACGCCCATGCCGATCAGCATGAAGGCACCCAGCGGAGTGGCCGCCAGCTCGCCGCAGACGCTGACGTGGATGCCCGCCTTGCGGCCGGCGCGGGCCACCTGGTCCAGCAGCCGCACCACGCCGGGGTGGAAGGGGTTGTAGCGGCGCGCCAGGCGGCTGTTGCCGCGGTCCACCGCCAGCGTGTACTGCACCAGGTCGTTGGTGCCCACCGAGAAGAAGTCCACGTGCCGGGCCAGCTCCGCGGCCGAGATGGCGGCGGCGGGGGTCTCGATCATGGCGCCCAGCGAGTAGCTGCCGGGAAGCTCGTGCCCCTCGGCGCGCAGCTCGGCCGCGCACTCCTCCATCAGGGCGCGCGTGTCCGTGATCTCGTCCACGTCGTTGATCAGGGGGAGCATGATGCGCACGTCGCCGAAGCGCAGGGTGCGCAGCAGCGCGCGCAGCTGCGTCTTGAACATCACCGGCTCGTCCAGGCACACGCGGATGGCGCGCCAGCCCAGGAAGGGGTTCTCCTCCGGCGCCATGTGCAGGAAGGCCGGGAACTTGTCGCCCCCCAGGTCGAAGGTGCGGATCACCACCGGCATCCCGGGGAAGGCCTGCACCACCTGCCGGTACGCGCGGAACTGCTCCTCCTCGCCCGGCGCCGTCCCCCGCCCCACCACCAGGAACTCCGTGCGGTACAGCCCCACGCCCTCCGCGCCGTGGGTGCGCGCGCTGTCCGCCTCGCCGGGAAGGTCGATGTTGGAGAGGAGCGCCACCCGCGCGCCGTCGCGCGTCTCGGCCGGGAGGTGGGCGAGGAGCACCAGCTCCTGCTCCCACTCGCGCACCTGGAAGTCGCGCTCGCGGTAGGCGCGCTTGTCCTCCTCGCTGGGCGCCACGATCACGCGCCCCGTGCGGCCGTCCAGGATGATCTCGTCGCCGTCGCGCACCTGCTCGCTCAGGTCGCCCAGCGCCACCACGCAGGGGATGTCGAGCGAGCGGGCCAGGATGGACGAGTGCGAGGTGCGCGTCCCCTTGTCGGTGGCCAGCCCCACCACGTGGCGCCGGTCCAGCTGCACGGTGAGCGAGGGGGTGAGCTCGCGGGCGATGAGGATCACCTGCCCCTGGTCGCGCGAGCCCAGCTCCGGGTCCGGCAGGTTCATCAGGCGGCGCAGCACGCGGGTCTGCACGTCGGCCAGGTCGTTGAGCCGGTCCAGCACCATGGGGTGCGAGGTGTGCGACAGGGCGCTCTCCCACTCCAGCACCCGCCACTCGAAGGCGCGCTCCGCCGTCAGGTGGCTCTCGCGGATGTAGGCGATCGTTCCCTCCACCAGGTCCGCATCCTCCAGCATCAGCACCTGGGGCTCGAAGATCTGGGCCTCCACGGGGCCCATGCTCTCGGCCGTGCGCGCCTGCAGGTCGCGGATGCGCCCCTTGGCGAAGTCGCACGCCTCGCGGAAGCGCTCCACCTCGCCCTCCACCTGCGCGGGGGCCACGGTGGCGCCGTGCGGAACGCGCGGCACCTCCCAGCGCAGCACGCGGGCGCGGGCGATGACGATGCCGGGGGCGGACGGGATGCCGTCGCGGACGAGCGTCACCGCGTCAGTCCTCGCCAAACCCGTCGCGGATCAGCCCCGCCAGGGCGCCGACCGCCGCTTCGGAGTCGTCGCCGCGGGCGCGGATGTTCACGACGGAGCCGCACTCGGCCGCCAGCATCATCACCCCCATGATGCTCTTGCCGCTGACCTCCACGTCGTCTTTGCGGATCCACACCTCCGCGCCGAAGCGGTTGGCCAGCTTCACGAACTCGGCCGCGGGCCGCGCGTGCAGCCCGTACCTGTTGATGATGGTCACTTCCGCTGCGTGTTCCATCCGGTGCGCCGTCAGAGTGTGCGCGCGAGGAGGATCCCCGCGACCGTCGTTGCCAGGAGCGCCGCCGCGATGGCCGTGCGCACGTGCGTCTTCATCAACAGGCCGGCGCCCACCGCGCCGGCCGCCAGGGCCAGCTGCCCCGGCCCCTCGGCCGGGCCTGCCGCCAGCACCACCGCCGCGAACCCCGCCAGCGCCGCCCCGGCCGCCGACGCCCCCTCCCCCAGCCGCTGCAGGGGAGATTCGCGCAGCGCCCGCGCCACCGCCAGCCCGTCGCGCAGCCCCACCCGCAGCCCCCACACCCGCAGCCACAGGTGCAGCGCGTTGTGGGCGAGCAGGAAGGCCGCCAGCCCCACCCACCACGCCGCCCCGGCCGCCAGCAGCGCCACCCCTAGCAGCGCGCAGGCGGGGCGCCACGCGGCCCACACCAGCCGGTCGCCCAGGGTGCCCAGCGAGCCGCGCAGCGCTGCCTTGAAGCGCTCCACCGTCTCGCGGGGAGCGCCGTCGGCCTCCAGGCGCGCGAGGGCGCCGGCGGCCACGGTGGCCAGGTACGGGTGGCTGTTGAAAAGCTCCGCGTGGCGGCCGGTGGCGGCGGCCAGCGCCGCCGGGTCGCCCGCGTGCACTTCGCGCAGTGCGGGTGCCAGCACGAACGCCAGTCCCGTGCCGATCAGGGTGCGGTAGTTCCACGACCCCTGCACCGCGAAGGAGCGCAGCAGCATCGACCGCCGCACGCCCGCCCTCATCGCGCCAGCAGGAACACGGTGCCCGCCGCCGCGCCCGCCGCGAACCACGCCAGCCGGTGCTTGCCGAAGAGGCGGATGGACGACGCCACCGCCGCCGCCGCCGCCAGCCCCGCCGCCAGCCCTCCCCACCCCACGGGAAATTCCATCGGCATCCGCGCCGCCAGCGCTTCCAGCAGCAGCAGCCCGGCCCCGGTCACCAGCGCGCCGCGCGCGAAATCCAGAGCGAGGGCCGCAAGGTGGCGGCGCTCCAGCGTCCCCGGCGCCAGCGGCGCGCCGTCCGCCGCGGCCAGCCGCACGTTGAGGTTGCGCAGGTGGTGCACGCTGAACGACCCCACCCACTC
The DNA here is from genome assembly GCA_902805735.1 of uncultured Gemmatimonadota bacterium. Taxonomy (GTDB): domain Bacteria; phylum Gemmatimonadota; class Gemmatimonadetes; order Longimicrobiales; family Longimicrobiaceae; genus Longimicrobium. The sequence goes on from CADCTW010000155.1 coordinate 3,706, forward strand.
CCAGGCCAGCGCGAAGAGCACCACGCCCAGGAGCAGGGCCTCGCTCCCGCCCCCCCTGGCGAACACCGCCGCCGCCGCCACCCCGGCCGGGGCCCCCTCCGGGTAGCGGGCCGCGCCCACGGGAAGCACGGCCACGTGCAGCGCCTCCATCACCACTCCCACCAGGGCGCCGAGGGCCGGAGAGCCGGCCACCCACCCGGCCAGCGTGCACGCCACCAGGGGGCGGGAGACCATGAACTGGCCCACGGAGGTGCCGTCCAGCGCGAGCACGCCGCCCAGCAGCGCCAGCACCAGGAGCTCCGCCGCCCCCATCGTCACCCCTCGCCGGCCAGCTCGTCCAGCGTGAAGCGGCGCGATCCGGGAAGATCGCGCGCCGTCACCTCCACCCCGCCGGCGGCCACGCCGCGCAGGACGTCGTGCTCCGCCGGGGTCAGGTGCAGGTACGGCAGCACCCGCTCGCGGCCCTCGGCGTGGTGGATGCCACCCAGGTTCACCTCCTCGCCGCGCAGGATCTCCGCCAGCCGTCCCACGGTGGCCACGTCGCGCACCAGCACGATGGTGCGCTTGGGGCCGCTCTTCCACAGGGGGAAGGCCTCGCGCGCGCCCTCGGCCGAGACGAACTGCGCCTCGATCTCCGGGGGCACGCCCAGGCAGTAGAGCTCCTGCTCCCACGCCGAGTCCGCGATGGCATCGTCCACCACCACGATGCGGTCGGCGTGGAGCGGACCGCCCCACCCCACCACCACCTGACCGTGGATCAGCCGCTCGTCAACGCGAAAGAGCACGATCGGCATGCGCCGCCCCTTCCCGGTGGGTGCCCGACACGCCCGCGCGTCCCTTTTCCACCAGCCGCTCCACCAGCTCGCCCAGCGGCATGTCGCGGTGGAACACGAAGTCCAGCAGGATGGGGAGGTTCACCCCCGTGACGATGGCCGTGCCCGGACGCTCCATGGCCACGCGCCGCGCCGCGAAGGCGCACGACCCGCTCCCCAGGTCCGTGAAGACGATGGCGCGGCCTTCCCCCAGCGCCGCCTGCAGGCGGCTGGCCAGCGTCTCCGGCCCGCACCCCTCGTTGCTCAGCGCCACCAGCGCGTCTTCCTCGGTCCCCGCGATCTGGCGGACGCACGCCACCATCCCCGCGGCGAGCGACGCGTGGCCCACCACCACGCCGCGCACGGGCTCACTCATAGTCTTCCTCCAGGTACTCGGGCATCCCGGCCATGTGGCGCTGCAGCCGCCGGTTGAACAGCTCGGCCGTGTTGATGCCCGCGTACTTGAGCAGGTGATTCATCGCCACCACTTCGCACACCACGGTGATGTTCTTCCCGGGGACGAGTGGAATCTTGATCAGGGGAACCTCCACGCCCAGGATGTCCTGGGTGCTCATGTCCAGCCCCGTGCGGTCGTACGTGGCGCCCTGGTCCCACACCTCCAGCTGCACCACCACCTCCACCCGCTTCTGCAGGCGGATGGCGCGCACCCCGAAAAGGCGGCGGATGTCGATGATCCCCACCCCGCGGATCTCCATGTGGTGCCGCTGCAGCTCGTGCCCGCGCCCGATCAGCACCTCGTGCCCGCGCCGCGACACCATCACCAGGTCGTCCGCCACCAGCCGGTGCCCGCGCTCCACCAGGTCCAGCACCGCCTCGCTCTTGCCGATCCCGCTGGCGCCCATGAACAGCAGCCCCACGCCGTACACGTCCGCCAGCGACCCGTGCAGCGTGGTGCTGGGGGCGAAGCGCTCTTCCAGGAACGGCTTGATGCGCGTGTAGAAGTCCGACGTCTTGAGCGCCGTGCGGATCACGGGCGTCCCCACCAGGTTGGCCACCTCCAGGAGCGGCTCGGGCGGCTCTTGGCTCTTGGTGACGAACACCACCGGGATGTCGAACGCCAGGAACGCCGTGATGGCGGCGCGGCGGCGCTCGTCGTCCAGCGATTCCAGGAAGGAGATCTCCGTCTCGCCCAGCACCTGGATGCGGTCCGAGGGGAAGCGCTCGGAGTAGCCGGTGAGCACCAGCCCCGGGCTGCTGATCTCGGGATTGTGGATGGGCCGCATGAGCCCGCGCTCGTCGGTGAGCAGCTCCAGCGCGAGCGACTCCCGTTTGCTGCTCAGCAGGTCGTCTACGGTCAACACGCACTCCGCGGCGGTGTGGTCGGCGTCTGCGACAGGATACATCGCGGCGGCCCGGCGCACCATGCCTCTTGCAGGAATCGGGCGAGAACTGCTTTGGTCACACAGAGACACAGAGGCACAGAGGAAACTTCACCTCGCCTCGATAGCCCGGCGTTGCAGGTTCGCGACTCATCGCGCCCGCCCTTTCGGTGCGCTTGGATCTGTACGGTGCGAGCCCGCTTCAGCGGGCTTCCCGTGGTTCCGGCCGGGGGATTCATCCCCCGGCGGTGGGTCCGGCCACATCCGCCAGGTGCGACTCCGTGAGGTCGGCGGCGCGGTCCCAGGTGAAGTTCTGGGAGAAGGCCAGGGCGCCGGCGCCGAGGCGCGCGACTTCGGGCGGGTTCGTGGCCAGCCGGGCGAGGGCGGAGGTGAGGGCGGAGATGTCGCCGTGGGGGTGGAGGAGGCCGGTCTGCTCGTGGATCACGGACTCGCGCAGGCCGGGGGAGTCGCTGGCCACGGAGGGGGTGCCGCAGGCGGCGGCTTCCATGTTGGCGATGCCCCAGCCCTCCTTGGGCGAGGGGAAGACGTTGGCCCAGCAGCTCCGCAGCAGCTCGCGCTTGCGCTCCTCGGTGACGAAGCCCGCGAACTCGACGCGTTCCGTGACTCCGAGGCGCTCGGCCTCCGCACGGAGGCGCGGCTCGTCGTCGCCGCGGCCGGCGATCACCAGGCGGACGGCGGGGAGGCGGGCGACGGCGTGGATGGCGTGCTCGATCCGCTTGTAGCGCTTGAGGCGGCCCACGTACAGGAAGGTGGGGTGAGGCGTGCGCGGCACCGCGGGGTCCGGCGCAAAGAATCGCACCTCCACCCCGTTGTGGATGATGCGCATCCCTTCGCGATCCAGGCCGCGGGAGGCCAGGTCGTCCGCCGTGCTCTCGGAGACGGCCTGCACCGGGACGCCGCGGTAGACGCGGGGGATGGGGCGCTCCATCAGCCAGGTGGCCGCCGCAAAGGGCGCGGACGCCTCGCGGAACGCCGTGGCGCCGAAGAGGTGGTGCACGAGGAGGACGAGGGGGCGGCGCACCCAGAGCGGCGTGTAGAGGGGGACCTTGTTGAGGTCCTCCACCACCACGTCCCACTGCTCCCTGGCCAGGTGGCGCAGGTAGTAGGGGCGCGCGGCCAGGGTGTACGAGTGGCGGCCGCCCACGCGGTGCACGTCCATGCCGTCCACCGTCTCGCGCGCGGCGGCGCCGGGGTACCCCGACGCGAGAAGCGACACGCGATGCCCGCGTGCCGCCAGCCGCCCAAAGATCTCGTGGAGGTGCACCTCCGCGCCCCCAGACTGGGGGTTGCTGAGGTCCTGCCAGTTGAGGACCAGCAGCTTCACCGGGGGGCGCTCCCTTCCTCCGGGACCTCGCGGCGCATCACCGCGTCCAGCACGCCGTTCACGAAGCGCGGGCTCTCGTGCGTCCCGTACTTCTCCGCCAGCATCACCATCTCGCGGATGGTGATGCGGGGCGCCACGTCGTCCACGAAGAGCATCTCGGCCACGCCCAGGCGCAGGATGTTGCGGTCGATCACGGAGAGGCGCGACATCCGCCAGTTGGTGAGCGACTCCTCCACCGAGCGGTCGATGCGCCGCAGGTTGGCGGACACGAGCCGCACCAGCACCTCCGCGTACGGCCGGTTCTGCGCGGACACGTTGAGGGTGGAGAAGAGCTCCACCAGGATGCGCATCATCTCTTCCGGGATGGCCCCGCGCGCTTCCCAGGCGTACAGGCCCTGCAGCGCCCACCCGCGCGCCCGGCTTCGGTTACGCACCGGCCCCCTCCGCGTCCAGGCGGGCGAACAGGTCCGCCATCTCGATGGCGGCGGCCGCGGCGTCCCACCCCTTGTTCCCCGCCTTGGTCCCCGCCCGCTCGATGGCCTGCTCGATGGTGTCCGTGGTCAGCACCCCGTTGATCACGGGAAGGCCGTGCTGCTGCGCCACCGCGCCCGTGCCGCTGGCGGCGTGGCCCGCCACGTAGTCGAAGTGCGGCGTGGCGCCGCGGATCACGCACCCCAGCGCGATCAGCGCGTCGAAGCGCCCGGTGCGCGCCAGCCGGTCCAGCGCGGAGGGGATCTCCCACGCGCCGGGAACCCACGCGACCTCGATGTCGTCGTCCGACGCGCCGTGCCGCACCAGGCAGTCGCGCGCGCCGGCCAGGAGGGGACGCGTGATCAGCTCGTTGAAGCGGGCCGCGACGATCCCAAACCGCCGCCCGTCGCCCCGCAGGTGCCCCTGATGCTCTTTCATGCCGGCTGTTCGTCCGCCCCGAGGATTGGAAGCTCCCCGGCCTCCGTGGCCGGGAAGAGGTGGCCCATCTTGTCGCGCTTGGTGTTCAGGTACTCCGCGTTGAACGGGTTCGGCTCGACCTCCAGCGGCACCTGCTCCGCAACGGAGAGGCCGTAGCCGTCCAGCCCCACGATCTTCTTGGGGTTGTTGGTCAGGAACTTCACCGAGGTGAGCCCCAGGTCCAGCAGGATCTGCGCGCCGATCCCGTAGTCGCGCAGGTCCGGGCGGAAGCCGAGCGCCTCGTTGGCCTCCACCGTGTCCATCCCCTGGTCCTGCAGGTTGTAGGCGCGCAGCTTGTTCACGAGGCCGATCCCCCGCCCTTCCTGGCGCAGGTACACGATCACCCCGCTCCCCTCGCGGTTGATGCGCTCCATGGCGGTGTCGAGCTGCTCGCCGCAGTCGCAGCGCAGCGAGTGGAACACGTCGCCCGTGAGGCACTCGGAGTGCATCCGCACCAGCGTCCCCTCGCGCCCTTCCAAGTCGCCCTTCACCATGGCCACGTGCTCGTGCGCGTCCACGTCGTTGCGGTAGGCGATCATGCGCCACTCGCCAAAGGGCGTGGGGATCGCCGCCTCGGCCGCGCGGTGCACCAGCCGCTCGCGCTTCAGCCGGTACGCCACGATCTGCGCGACGGTGATGAACTTCATGTCGTGCCGCGCCGCGAACTCTTCCAGCTCGGGGCGACGGGCCATGGTGCCGTCCTCGTTCATGATCTCGCAGATCACCCCGCCCGGCGGCAGCCCCGCGAGCCGCGCCAGGTCCACTGACGCCTCCGTCTGCCCCACGCGCCGCAGCACGCCGCCCGCCCGCGCGCGCAGGGGAAAGACGTGCCCCGGCCGCCGCAGGTCGGACGGCACGCTCGCCGGGTCCATGCACACCTGGATGGTCTTGGCGCGGTCCCACGCGCTGATGCCGGTGGTCACGCCGAAGCGGTGCGCCGCGTCCACCGACACGGTGAAGGCGGTGGTGAGGGCCTCGGTGTTGTTGTCGGTCATCTGGCGCAGGTCCAGCTCGTCCGCGCGCTCGGCGGTGAGCGCCAGGCAGATGAGGCCGCGCGCGTGCGTCGCCATGAAGTTGATGATCTCGGGCGTCACCATCGTGGCCGCACAGACGAGGTCGCCCTCGTTCTCGCGGTCCTCGTCGTCGGCCACGATCACCATCTTGCCGTCGCGGATATCCTGGATCGCGTCTTCGACGCGGGAGAAGCTCATTTTCGTCGGTCCTTTGAGAACAGAAGTGCCTGGTGCCAAGTGCCGAGTGCCTAGTGAACAGCGGCGCAGTTACTTGGCACCAGGCACTAGGCACTAGGCACTTCCTTCATAACCCCACGCCCGTCGCACGTTCGCCGCGTCCGCGCCGGCGCCTCCCGCGGGAGCCGAAAGCAAGTGCCTCACGTACTTGCCGATCGTGTCGCCCTCCAGGTTTACCGGGTCGCCCACGCGCAGGTCGGTGAGGTTGGTGTGCTGCCAGGTGTGGGGGATGATGGAGACCTGGCACACCCCCGGCGCCGGGATCTCGTTGACGGTCAGCGAGATGCCGTTGAGGGTGATGGAGCCGTGGAGGACCGTCACCGCGGCCACGTCGTCCGGGAGCGAGAAGTCGATCAGCGTCAGCTCGCCCCGGGGTTGGATCGCGATCACCCGGCCTACGCCGTCCACGTGCCCCTGCACGATGTGCCCGCCCAGCCGCGCCCCCAGCGCCAGCGCCCGCTCCAGGTTCACCCGCCGCCCCCGCGCGAAGCTCCCCAGCGTGGTGCGCCCCAGCGTCGTGGCCACCGCCTCCACCGTGAACCCGTCGGGGCGGATGTCCGTCGCCGTCAGGCACACGCCATCCACGGCCACGCTGTCCCCCAGCTTCATCCCCTCCAGCACGCCGCGGCACGCCAGCGCGAAGACCCTCCCCCCGCGGTCCTCGCGCACCTCCGCCAGCGTGCCGATCTCTTCGATGATCCCGGTGAACAAATCAGAGGTCCCAGGTGCGTGTGATCCCCGCTGCACGGGGCTGAAGCCCCGCGCTGGAACCACGGGAAGCCCGCTGAAGCGGGCCCGCATGGGTCCGGCTACCGAGCCCGCTTCAGCGGGCTTCCCGTAGTTCCAGCCGGGGGATTCATCCCCCGGTGTGCCGCGCGAGCGTGATCAGCGTGTCCGCGCCGAAGGTCTCAGTGCGCAGGCGGCGCCAGCGGTGTGCGGCGCCGATCTCGACCGTGTCCAGCTCCGCGAACGCGCCGACGCCGCCCGGGCCGAGGAAGAGCGGCGCGTAGAACAGGTAGAGGCGGTCCACCACGTCCGCGTTGAGCAGCGCGCTCGCCAGCTTCGCCCCGCCCTCCACGAACACCGACCCGATCCCGCTCTCGCGCAGGGCGAGCAGCCCGTCGTGGATGCCCGTGCTCACGAGCACGCGCACGCCATGCAGCCCCAGCGCCGCGGCGCTCTCCGCCGGAGGATCGCTTCCGGCGACCACCGTCACCGGCACCTCGCGCGCCGTGCCCACCAGGCGGCTGGCCAGCGGAAGGCGCAGCGTGCGGTCGAAGACGACGCGCGTGGGCGGCACGCGGGGCTCGACGGGGCCGCGCACGGTGAGCCGCGGGTCGTCTGCGAGCGCCGTGCCGGAGCCCACCGCCACCGCGTCGAAGCCGGCGCGCAGGCGGTGCACCTCGGCGCGCGCCCCCTCGCCCGTGATCCACACCGAGCTGCCCGCGTGGTCGGCGATGCGGCCGTCCAGCGTCAGCGCCAGCTTCAGCGCGACGAAGGGGCGGGCGGAATTCGAGTGCGCGTGGAAGAAGAGGGCGTTCTGGTCGCGCGCCTCGGCTTCCATCACCCCTCCCAGCACCTCAACCCCCGCCGCGCGCAGCACCTCGCCGCCCCCCGCCGCCCTGGGATTCGGGTCGTGCGCGGCGAAGACGACGCGGCGGACGCCGGCCGCGAGCAGGCCGTCGGTGCACGGGGGCGTCTTGGCGAAGTGGCTGCACGGCTCCAGGGTCACGTAAGCGGTCGCGCCCCGGGCCGCCTCGCCGGCGGCCCGGAGCGCTTCGGCCTCCGCGTGCGGCTGGCCGTACTCCGTGTGCCATCCCTCGCCCACCGCCACGCCGTCCCGCACGATCACCGCGCCCACCAGCGGGTTGGGCGCCACCCTGCCCCACCCGCGCGCCGCCAGCTCCAGCGCGCGGGCCATCCAGCGCGCGTCCTCGCTCAAAGCGACAGGCGCGCGCCGATGCTGCCGAAGAAGGTCCCCCGGCGCGGATCGAAGTCGCTCCGCTCCGGGAATCCCCGGATCGGCTCCTGGCCCTGCATCCACCCCGCCTCGGCCACGATGGAGCCCACCAGCAGCGTGAACGACGCGTTGCCGAAGGCCGACCAGCGGTCGTTGTCCACCGCCACGTCGTCCAGGCGGTAGATGGTCTGGGGCGCCACCTGCAGCGGCCGGGGCCCGCGGAACGCCAGGTTCGCGTCCGTGTCGAACTTGTCGTACCCCACCCCGGCCGTGAGCCCGAAGCCAAGCAGCCGCTTGCTGACCGCCGCGCGCGCGCTGAGGTTGGTGAGCCCGAAGCTGATCTCGCCGAAGTCGCCTTCGCTGCTGCTGCAGGTGCGTCCGTTGGGATCGGCGGCCACCGGCAGCTCGTCGCCCTCGCACACGTCGCCGAACTGCAGCTCGCCCATCTTGCGGTACATCACGGAGACGGAGACGCCGGGCGTGATGAACGACTCGCGAAGCAGCCCCACCCGTGCGCCGCCGCCCCACGACACCGGGTTCTTCTCCAGCCCCTCGACGCCCGCCAGCGACACGGGGAGGATGGTCGCGCTCCCCAGCAGGTCGATGGCGCCGAAGCCGCCGATCATGGGCGCCAGGCTGATCCCCGGGAAGACGCCGATGGAGACGTTGCCGCCGATGGCCGGGGCCGGCACGCTGAACTGGTCCAGCGCCATCTCGCCTTCCGACGTGTTCTCCTCGCGGATGTCCGGGAGCCGCGCGAACACCACGTTCACGCGCGCGCCGGCGCTCACCCGCGGCAGCAGCCCCAGCCGCACGCCGCCCGTGCTGGCGGTGCCCAGCGTGGGGTTGCCCCCCGCCATGAGGATGCCGAGCTGGGGCTGGGCCGCGTCCACGGCCTGCGCCACGGACGCGCAGCGGCTCCGCAGCGTTGCGTTGCTGAAGCGCTCGTCGCACACGGTGTCGATGTCGTTCTGTGCCGCCAGCGGCGCGGCGAAGGCCACCGCCAGGGCGGCCGCGAGGGTGCGCTTCATCGGATCTCCGTCAGTCCAGTAGCACGTTGCGTTCGCCGGGGACGATCTCCCCCGCGATCCATGCCGTCTCGCCCGCCGCGTTCAGCGCGGCGGCGACCGCGTCCGCGTCGACGGCGGGGACCACGGCCACCATCCCCACTCCCATGTTGAAGGCGCGGAACATCTCCGCCCGCTCCACCCCGCCCTCGCGCTGCAGCACGCGAAAGAGCGCCGGCACCTCCCACGACGCCGTGCGGAAGCGCGCCGCCGTACCCGCCGGGAGGATGCGGGGCACGTTGTCCGTGAGCCCGCCGCCCGTGATGTGCGCCAGCCCCCGCACGCGCTCCAGCAGCGGCGTCAGCGGGCGCAGGTACGAGCGGTGCACGCGCAGCAGCACGTCGGCGACGCTGCCGTCCTCTTCCGGAAACCCGTCGTCCGGTCCCAGCCCCATGCGGTCGAACAGGATGCGGCGCGCCAGCGAGTAGCCGTTGGTGTGCAGCCCGCTGGAGGCGAGCGCGACGATGGCGTCGCCGGGGCGTATGGCACGCCCGTCGAGCACGCGGTCCTCCTCCACCACGCCCACGATGGTGCCGGCCAGGTCGTACTCGCCGGGGGCGTACATGTCCGGCATCTCCGCCGTCTCGCCCCCCAGCAGCGCGCACCCGTTCTCGCGGCACCCGCGCGCCACGCCCGACACGAGCTCCTCCACCACCCCCGGCTCCAACCGCCCCACCCCCACGTAGTCCAGGAAGAAGAGGGGACGGGCGCCCTGCACCAGGATGTCGTTGACGCAGTGGTTGACCAGGTCCTCCCCCACCGTGCCGTGCCGGCCGGTGGTGAAGGCCACCTTGAGCTTCGTCCCCACCCCATCGGTGCTCGCCACCAGCACGGGGCGCTTCACGTCCACCGGCACGCGGAAGAGCCCGCCGAAGGAGCCGAGCTCGGAGAGCGTGTCCGGCGTGGCGGTGGAGCGCACCAGCGCCGCCACCCCCTTCATGGCGTGCGCCGCCGCGTCGATGTCGACGCCGGCGGCGCGGTACGAAAGCCCCGGTGCGGCGTCAGACACCCGCCGCGGCTCCCACGGGGAGGTCGAAGACCGTCATCTCGCGGAAGGCGCGGGCACGCTCCTCCACCTCTTCCATGGTGAGGTCCTTGAAGCGCTCCACCGAGAACTTCTCCACCGCGTACGAGCCCAGCACCGAGCCGTAGATCACGGCCCGGCGCATGTCCGCGTCGTCCATGGAGGTGCCGCAGCGGGCCAGGTGCCCCATGAAGCCCCCCGCGAAGGCGTCGCCGGCCCCGGTGGGGTCGAACACCTCGTCCAGCGGGTACCCCGGGGCGAAGAAGACGCCCGTGGGGGTGAAGAGGATGGCGCCGTGCTCGCCCTTCTTGATGATCAGGTAGCGGGGGCCGCGGTCCATGATCCACCTGGCCGCGCGCGACAGGTTGAAGTCGCCCGAGAGCTGGCGCGCCTCGCCGTCGTTCACCAGCAGCAGGTCCACCCGCTTGAGCAGGTCCAGCAGGCGGTCGCGCTTGATGTCGATCCACAGGTTCATGGTGTCGCACGCCACGAAGCGCGGGCGCCGCACCTGGTCCAGCACGTTGATCTGCAGCTCCGGGTCGATGTTCCCCAGGAACACCAGCTCGGTGTCGCGGAACGCCTCCGGGATCTTGGGCGCGAAGTCGGCGAACACGCCCAGGCGGGTCTCCAGCGTGTCGCGCGAGCTCAGGTCGAAGTTGTACACGCCCGACCAGCGGAAGCTCTCGCCCGGCGCGTGCTCCAGCCCCGCCAGGTCCACCCCGCGCTCGCCCAGGAAGCGGAGCGCGTCCACCGGGTAGTCGTCGCCTACGACGCCGACCAGCTGCACGGGGGCAAAGAGCGACGACGCGGCCGAGAAGAAGGTGGCCGAGCCGCCCAGCGCGTCTTCCGCGCGGCCGAAGGGCGTCTCCACGGTGTCCAGGGCGACGCTTCCTACGACTAGAAGGGACATGGGCTCAGGAATCGGTGGTTTGCGAGGGGCGGCCGCCGGGTTGGCGCCCGCCTCGGGTTTCTGGCGCGCGCGGCACGGCCGGCCCGGTCTTGAGGCGGGCCGGCCGTGTGCGCGTTTTCGGTCAGTCGCTCTTCGGCGCCGGCTTGCTGTCGGCGGGCTTCGAGTCGGACTTCGTCTCGCCGCCCGTGCCGCCGCCCTTGTCGGCGTCGGCGGCCTTCTTGTAGCTGTCGCCGCGGTAGTCCGTGATGTAGAAGCCGCTCCCCTTGAACAGGAGCCCGGCCCCGCCCGAGAGCCGCCGCTGCGAGGGCGTGTCGCACTTGGGGCACGCCGCCACCGGCTCTTCGGACATCTTCTGAAACAGCTCGAAGTCGTTGCCGCAATTCGGGCAGCGATACTCGTACGTAGGCATACGCTCCAGGTACTCGCCGGCTCACCTCTCTGCGGCCCCGCAACGCGCGGAGCCGCGACAAAACGCGCGTAAGGTAAGCCGCGGCACCCGTGCGGGCAACCGATCCCGCTTCAACAGAGAACTGATTGGCTCACACAGAGGCACAGAGACACAGAGGAGAACGTCAGCCGGCCGCGTCAACCATCAGCCGCCGCAGCCAGGCGACGAAGCGCTGGGCCGCCGGCTGCATCCGCGCGCAGGTCTCCCTTGCCGATCGCCTGCCCCATCGGCGAGCCCGGTTGTTCCTGCCACGCGAGCCAGGTGTGGATGTGGGCCTTCGATCTGCGTCCCGCGGGG
>CADCTW010000156.1 GCA_902805735.1 uncultured Gemmatimonadota bacterium
AGCTGATGAAGTCCGCCAGCCCCTGCGCCGCCTGGATGCGCGTGATCGCCGCCGTGAGCGTGGTCTTGCCGTGGTCCACGTGGCCGATGGTGCCCACGTTCACGTGCGGCTTGTTCCGCTCAAACTTAGCCTTAGCCATTGTCCGTTATGGATCCCGTACGGGTGGTTTGCGACGAGGAGGCGCCAGAGCTCGCGATGGGACTCGAACCCATGACCTCTTCCTTACCAAGGAAGTGCTCTGCCGGCTGAGCTACGCGAGCGTGCTCCCCCGATCCCGGGCGCCTTAGCCCGGACGACAGACAGGAAACCTTGCCGTGCCATTCCGCGGCAAGGTTTCCCGATGCTCCAGTCCTCCCCGCGAGGCCGCGATAGGTACACGTCTCCCGGGGGAAGAGAAGACAGGTAACATAGCCGAAGCGTCCGGGGGCGTCAACCCCCTGCAGGCTCTGGAAGAGCGGTGTCACACAGGGGCACAGAGACACGGAGACAAGAGGGTCGCGGGGAGGTTCCGGGCCCTGTATGATGGAGGGGCCGCTCACCTTCCTGCCCTCCCGGTGCCATGACGAAATTTCGCGTGTCGGTCGCTTTCACGCTGGCGGTTGGGATCGGGGCGGGGGTGTCGCTCCTGGGGTTCGCGGACGCGGGGCTGGAGCACGCGGCGGCGCGCGTCCTTCCCGCGTGGGACCGCATGGCAGACGGGCACGGGTGGACGGAGGGCCTTCGCACGGCCGAGGAGATCCGCCACTCCGGGGTGCAGTCGCTCATGCGCATGCTGTGGGGGACGACGGCGCTGGTGGTGCTGAGCGCGCTGATCATCGCGGCGGCGCGCCTGCTGGCGCGGGGCGCGGCGCAGCGGCCCGCCGTGGCCATGCGCGTGGTGCTGGGGGCGCCCGTGGGACGGATCGTCCGCTTCGTCGCGGCGGACGCGGCGGTGCCGGTGCTGGCGGGCGCCGTGCTGGGCGTGGGCCTGGGCTGGGCCGCGTTGGAGCTGCTGCGGGCCACCTGGCCCGCGCCGGAGGACAGCTGGGCGGCGGGCGGCGGATTCAGGGCGCTGCTCCCCGCGGTCGTGGCGCCCGTCGGAGTGGCGCTGCTGTGCGCGATGGCGCCCGTGGCCATCGCGTTCCGGCGCGAGCTGGCGTCGGGGCTGGGCACCGGCGACCGCGCTACGGCCGGGCGCTACGAGGGATGGGTGCGGCGGGTGCTGACGATTGCCCAGTTCGCCGCCTCCATGGCGCTGCTGGTGGGAGCCGGCACGCTGCTGCGCGGTACGCTGGGGAACCAGGCCGGCGCCGGCACGGGCTTCGACCCGCGCGACACCCTCACCATGACCGTCACCCTCCCGGCCGAGGCGCGCACGGACGCGGCCCTGCGCGCCACCTACCTGCGCGACACGCTGGACCGCGTGCGCGCCCTTCCCGGCGTGCGCGCGGCGAGCCTGGCCAGCGGGGACGCATGGCTGGGCACCGGCCCGCGCGACGTGGTCACCTCGTACTGCAAGCCGTTCTGCTACGCCTTCGTCCTGGTGCCCGTGCTCCAGGGCAAGGTCCACCAGCTCGTGGCGAGCCCGGGCTACTTCGAGGCCATGGGCGTGCCCGTGCTCAGCGGGCGCGCTCTGGGGAGGGGAGAGATGGAGGCCGTCGTCACGCGCTCCGCGGGGCGCCTCCTCTTCCCCGGCGTCGACCCGGTGGGCCAGCACCTCCTCCCCTGGCGCGAGGCGAGCCTGCTGAGCGCGGCGGTCTCCGTCCCCAAGTATCGCGTGGTGGGGATCGTGGACGACGTGCGGCCGCTGGGCCCCGGCGTGGGCGAGATGGTGTCGCCCACCATCTACCTCTCCGCGCTGCGCCACCCGCCGATGGTGGTGGGGCTCGCCGTGCGCGCGGCGGGCGACCCCATGCGGCTTTCCGGCGCGGTGCAGCGGGCGGTGCGCGCCGCCATTCCGGGCGCCCTCATCCGCGACGTGGCGACCATGGAGGAGCGCCTCGCGCGCTTCGCGGCGCCGGTGCGCTGGACGGCGGCGATGCTCGCCGTGCTCTCGGCCATCGGTGTGATGCTCGCCTGCGCGGGCCTGTACGGCGTGGTGCGCGAGGGCGTGGCGCGCCGCACTCGCGAGATCGGCGTGCGCATGGCGCTGGGCGCGCGCCAGGAGCAGGTGGTCCGCCACGTCGTAGGCGACGCCATGCGCCTCGCGCGCACCTCCCTCGTCCTGGGCACCCTGGCCGCCCTCGCCACCGCTCGCACCCTGCAGGGCTACTTCCACGGCATCCACACCTGGGACCCCGCGCTCCTCGCCGGCGTGGCCCTCCTCCTCACCGCCGTCGCCTTCGCCGCGAGCTACCTCCCCGCCCGCGCCGCCGCGGCCGTCGACCCCATGATCGCCATCCGCTCCCGCTGAAACAGCATCTCACACGGAAACACAGAGGCACAGAGATGAAGTTCTCTGTGCCTCTGTGTCTCTGTGTGAGCCCCTATCCGTTCAGGGCCCGCCCATCGGCTGCCCCGGGTCCGACTGCGGCTGCTGCTGCGAGGGAGTGCGCAGGCGCGGCGTCTGGCCGAAGCTGTAGTTGAAGGAGATGAACGCCCCGCGCGCGCCGAACCGCCGCTCCGTGTCCATCCGGTAGCCCAGGATGCCATTCGGGTCGTCCGTGTAGGACCGGAAGCGCATGGTGTTGAACGGGTCCTGCACGCGGAAGGTCACGCTGGCCTTGTCGTTCATGAACTTCTGGCGCAGCGACATGTTGGTCATGGCGAAGGCCCCGATGCGGCCGTACTCCGTGTTCATCGGCGCGCGGTACATCCCGAACACCGACACGTCCGTGCGCTTGCCCAGCTTCAGGTTGGCGTTGCCGCGCGTGGACCAGCCCAGGCCGGAGCTCGACACCGCCCCCGCCGACGTGTTGCCGTCCGACTCCTGGTGGAAGGCGTTCAGCCCCACGGAGCCCGTCAGCCGCCCGGCCCGCAGCGAGGCGTTGGCGTCCGCGCCGTACGAGTCCGCCGTGGAGATGTTGTCCACCGTGGAGGTGATGGTGTCGCCCTGCGTGGTGCGGACGCGGCGGATGGCGCCCGTGGTGTGCCGGTAGAAGGGCGTGAGCTGCAGCGAGCCCAGCCGGCCGCTCTGCTGCAGGCCCAGCTCGTACGCGTCCGTGTACTCCGGGCGCAGGTACGGGTTGCCGCGGAAGCGGTTGAGCGGGTCCTCGTAGAAGAGGAACGAGTTGAGAAGCTGCGTCTGCGGGCGCTGGATGCGGCGCGAGTAGCTCGCCTTCACCTGGCGCGCGGCATCCACGTTGTAGGCGACCAGCGCGCTGGGGAAGAGGTCGGTGAAGGGCTCCAGCTCGTCGTCCGCGCGGTTGGTGGCGCGGCCGGTGCGCTCCACGCGCACCCCGCCCTGCAGCTCCAGCTTCCCGGTGTTGCGCGTGAACACCCCGTAGGCGGCGTGCACCCGCTCGTCGATCTTGAACAGGTTGCTCCCGCCCGTGTTGGCCCAGGCGTTGGCGTCGTACGAGAAGCGCTCGGTGGTGAGGTCGTTGTCCACCTGGCGAAGCTGCCCCTTGTACCCCGTCTCCACCCGCACCCCCTGCACCATCCGGGTGAGGTCGGCCTGCAGGTACATCTCGCTGTTCACCGCGTCCGTCAGGTTCTGCGTGCGCAGCGGCTGGCTGCCCACCGGGTTGCGGGCCACGTCCAGCGGCTGCTGCGTGAAGGCGTTCACCTGGTCGAACGCGGAGCGGTTGAAGCGCGCCTCCACCGACACCTCGTTCTGGCGCGGCTGGATCACGTTCTTGTACGACAGCGTGCCATCGAAGGTCGCGTCGTCCGAGGTCATGCGCTGCCGGTCGTCCGAGCCCAGGAGCGGGTTGCGGGCGGCGTCGAAGCGGGTGAAGTCGTTGCGCGTCTCCTGGCGGAAGTCGCGCCCGCTCACCATCAGCGTGTTGGCGATGGAGCTGGTCTTGTTCAGCTTCAGCTCCGCGTTGGTGTTGAGGGTGTGCGACCGCATCCGTCCGCTCCCGGTGGAGAGCTGGTCCAGGAAGCCGACCGGGGCGCCGCCGTCCAGGTTCGTGCGGTTGTTGAAGCCGCTCATCCGCCGTCCGTCGCCAAAGAGGCCCAGGCTGCCGTAGAGCGTCATGCGCCCGCGCTGGTACCCCAGGTTGCCGGAGCCGTTGTAGCGGTCGCTGGTGCCGGCGCTCGCCGTGACCCCGCCGGAAAGGCCCAGCTCCGCGTTGCCCTTGAGGACGATGTTGACGATGCCGGCCATCCCCTCCGGATCGTACTTGGCGGAGGGGTTGGGGATCACCTCCACGCGGTCCACCATGTTGGCCGGGAGCTGCTGGAGGAACTGGCCGAGCTGGTCGCCGCGCATGGGGGCGGCGCGCCCGTTGATCTGCACCGCCACGTTCTGGTTGCCGCGCAGGCTCACCCGCCCGTCCTGGTCCACCTCCACCGAGGGCACGTTGCGCAGCACGTCGGTGGAGTTGCCCCCCGCCGCGGCCGGCAGGTCCTTGGCCGAGAAGACGTTGCGGTCCGCGGTCATGCGCACTTCGCTGCGCGCCGCCGTGGCCGTGATCCCCTCCAGCTGCACCGCCCCCGCCGCCAGCCGCACCGCGGGCACGTCCGCCGAGGTTGCGCCCGGCGCGATCGTGATGTCCGACGAGTTGGCCGGGGTGTGCCCCAGGTGCGAGACGCGCACGTAGTAGCGTCCCGGGCGCAGCCCCTCCACGCGGAAGGAGCCGTCGGGCCGCGTGACGGCGCCGGCCGCGAGCGCCGAGTCCGCCCGGCTCCACACGGAGACGGAGGCGGAGGCGACGGGACGGCCGCTGGCCGCGTCCAGCACCACGCCGCGAAGCTGCGCGCCCCCCTGCTGGGGGATCATGCCGCCGGGGCGCGCCGCGCCGGGTGCGCCCGCGGGCGCCTGGCCGGCGGAGCGCTGCTGCGGAGCGGTGCCGGGCTGCTGCGCGAACGCGGCCTGGGCGCCGCATGCGAATAGAAGCGCGAGGGAGAGTCCGCTGGTCCGCTTCATGGGAGTTTATGGCGAGTGGAAGGTGGGTCCGCCCCCGGGCATACCGGGTGTGGTCGGCGATGGTTGGATGCATTCACCCCGCTCAGGGTTGCATCCGCCCGCCGCCGGATCGTCCGCCCCGCACGGGGCGCGGTTCGATCACGGTGAAAAAGTTAGCACCCCCCGCCGTGAGCACCACCCCGCGAGGTGAGGAGCGGGTTAGCGCTGGATGGGCTCCGCATTATCTTTGATTTTCCGCGGATGAATCCTCCCGCGCCGTTCCGCGTAGTTCCGCGCGAGACGCGCTTTCCCCCTCCACAGGAGCTCCCCATGCCGCCCGTGCTTCCCGTCAGCATCTCCGAGATCATCGTCGCCTTCTTCGCGGGGCTCGTCGTCCTGGTCCCCGTCGTGGGGCTCACCGCCCGCTTCGCCCTGCGCCCCGTGGTGGACGCGATCGTGCGGATGAAGGAAGCGGGGAACAGCGGCGAGTCGCTGGCCCTGCTGGAGCGGAGGATGGCGCTGCTGGAGCAGGAGATGCAGAGTGTGGAAGGGCTTCGCCAGGAGATGGCCCGCCTTGCCGACGCGCAGCAGTTCCAGATCAAGCTGGTCGGCGTAGGGCGAACCGACGCGGAGTAGATGGCACGGACCGTGTTGCCGATTTCCTCGGCCGCGCGCCGGGCCGGGGCGGAAACCCGTAACCGAGGGGGATGTATGAGGAAGATGGCCATCGCGGCGGTCGCGCTGGGCGCCGTGGCCTCGCTGGGCGCGTGCGTGCCGGGGGCGAGCTTCTCCGTCGCCGGGCCGGGGTGCAGCGCGTACGCGCCGTGGACGCACCACTCGCGCACGAGCATCCACACCAGCACGGAGCGCCTCCAGCGGTTCCAGGCGCGCTACTCGGCGGGATATCGCTACCAGCAGGCCAACCCGAACACGTGGCGGCAGGCAGCGACCGGGGAGTGCCGGTAAACCGCGGTGTCACACAGAGACACAGAGGCACAGAGATGAAGTCGTCTCCGTGCCGCGGTGTCTCTGTGTGAGCCCATCCGTTCAGCCGCACCAGCGCGCCCGCGCCTCGTCGATCGCCTTCACGAGATCGGAGGTATCCGTCCGGACTTCCGGCTCCCACACCGGCGCCTGCGCCGCGTACCTCGCCGCCAGATCCGTGTAGAACGCCTGCAGCCACTCGCCGAACGGGGCCATGTCGGGAGACTGCGCCAGGAGCCGCAGGTGGGCGCTCCCCACGTCCACCGTGATCCGCACGCCCTTGTGCCGTCGCTCCGTGGCCGCGCCGATGAACGGCTGCGCCCACTGCGTGCGCCCCACCCGCCGCGACGAGACCTGCAGCGACGTCACCTCGGTACTGGACGGGAGCCCGCCGCCGCGCGACTCCAGCATCCACTCCCATTCCAGCCCCTCCTCCGCCGACACCGACCCGAACCACACCGTGTGCGGCGCCAGCCTGCGCAGGAACCCGAGGTAG
Source organism: uncultured Gemmatimonadota bacterium (assembly GCA_902805735.1). Taxonomy (GTDB): domain Bacteria; phylum Gemmatimonadota; class Gemmatimonadetes; order Longimicrobiales; family Longimicrobiaceae; genus Longimicrobium. Next base: position 6,471 of record CADCTW010000156.1, read on the forward strand.
CGTTCTACCTGCTCGCGATCAGTATCTTTCATCCAGGATGTGCGGATGGGAGGCGAAGTGCGCGTGCTACCGGAGCCGCATTAAGCGTTCCGGCGAACCCTCGACCCTCTGTGGCCGGGAGATTGCGCGTGGGGAAGGAGTTCGCACCTGAGTGGATCAACTGGTCATCCCCGGGGCTGACCCTGTGCCGAGCTACGTGTGACCGCGGACCACGCGCGTGACGGGGTCGTCGATGCAGACCTGCTCGCCCTGCCGGCACGGCCGGGGCGCTCGGGCGTGCGGCATGCGCTGCTCGAATTCCTCTGGTTTGGGATAAAGAACGCGCGCGCATGCCTGTTCGCCGGGCTTTTCTTCCTCGCGATCTTCGGCGTGCCGCGTTCCGGCATCCTGGGTATCCCGCGCTACGACCTCCTGCTCCTCATCGCCATAGCGATCCAGGCCGGGATGGTGGCGGGGAAGCTCGAAACGTGGGACGAGTTGAAGGCGATCACCGTATTCCACGTGATCGGCTTCGCGCTCGAGGTGTTCAAGACATCCGACGCCATCCGCTCGTGGAGCTATCCCGACTTTGCCTACAGCAAGGTGTTTGGCGTTCCCCTATTCGCCGGATTCATGTACGCGGCCGTGGGCAGCTACATCATCCAGGCGTGGCGGCTCTTCGACCTGCGGATCCGCCATCATCCGCCTTACTGGATGGCGGGAGTGATCGCGCTGGCGATCTACGCGAACTTCTTCACGCACCACTTCATTCCCGACGTGCGGTGGTACCTCGCGGCGCTGGCGCTGGGCCTGTATGCCCGCACCACGGTGCTGTTCCGCCCACTTGACCGCGACCGCAGGATGCCGCTGCTCACTTCCTTTCTCCTGATCGGGTTCTTCATCTGGCTCGCCGAGAACATCAGCACCTTCTTCGGCATCTGGCGGTATCCGGATCAACTGGGCGCCTGGACCACGGTCCACGTAGGCAAGTGGAGCTCATGGTCGCTGCTGGTGGTGATGACGGTCACGATCGTGGCGAATCTCAAGCACATCAAGGAGCGCGTGCACGTGCCGGACTGACGGGCGGCACCCGCGGCGGGTGCCAGCCCGGCACTGTTTCGGATACGCACGAAGCCCCACCAGCCAGAGGCCGGTGGGGCTTCATTTTACCGAGGAGCGGGAGACGGGACTCGAACCCGCGACCCTTAGCTTGGAAGGCTAATGCTCTACCAACTGAGCTACTCCCGCCCGGGAGTACCCGCCAATGGGCTGGCGGGGTGGAAAAAGTAGCGGATCGCCGTGGGGCACGCAATCCAGGATCGGCAGGCGCCGAGAGCCACCTGTCGGGATCGAACCGACGACCTTTCGATTACAAATCGAGTGCTCTACCAGCTGAGCTAAGGTGGCAGCCGGGTTCGAATGTAATCCAAACCCGGCCCCTTCACCACCCCCGCCGGCCTACGACGCCAGCGACCAGCGCGCCCCCATGGGCGTGTCTTCCACCACCACCCCGCGCGCCGCGATCTCGTCGCGGATGGCGTCCGCGGTGGCGAAGTCGCGCGACTTGCGGGCGGCCTGGCGGGCGGCGATGCGCTCCTCCACCCACGTGGCCAGCCCCTCGTCCACCTGGGACTCGCCGTCGGCCAGCCCGATGAAGCCGAAGACGGCGTCCATGCGCTCGAAGGCGGCGAGCGCGGCCGCCTGCTCGGCGTGGCTGATGGGGCGCGCCCCCAGCTCCTCCAGCCGCGCGTTGGCGGCACCGGCCAGGCGGTGCAGCGCGGCCAGGGCCACACTGGTGTTGAGGTCCTCGTCCATGGCCGCCGTGAAGGCGGCCAGCGCCTCGTCCACGGCCGTGTGCAGCGTGGGCGTGTCCGCCGGGTCCGGATCGCGGGCGGCGGGGTGCTCGCGCAGGCGGTTGCGGGTGCCGCGCAGGCGGCGCACCGCTTCGGCGGAGGCGGCGAGCCCCTCGAAGGTGAAGTTGAGCTTGCTGCGGTAGTGCGCCGTCAGGTACAGGTAGCGCACCGACGACGGCTTCACCCCGCGCTCCACCAGGTCCTGGAGGTTGAAGATGTTGCCGGTGGACTTGGCCATCTTGTCGCCCTCCAGCAGCAGGAACTCGCCGTGCAGCCAGTACTTCACGAACGGCTTGCCGGTGGCCCCCTCGCTCTGGGCGATCTCGTCCTCGTGGTGCGGGAAGACCAGGTCCACCCCGCCCACGTGCAGGTCGAAGCTCTCCCCCAGCTCCTGCATGCTCATGGCCGAGCACTCGATGTGCCACCCCGGACGCCCGGGGCCCCACTGCGTGTCCCACACGGCGCCCACCTGCTCGTCCTCGGGCTTGGCGGCCTTCCAGAGGACAAAATCGCGCACGTCCTCCCTGTCGTACTCGTCGGCGGCCACGCGTTCGCCGCGGCGCCCGGCGGAGACGTCCACCTTGGAGAGCTGGCCGTAGGCGGGGAACTCCGAGATGTCGAAGTACACCGAGCCCTCGGCCTCGTACGCCAACCCCCGCTCCTGCAGGCGGCGGATGATGTCGATCATCTGCGGAACGTAGTGCGTGGCCCGCGGGTGCACGTCCGCGCGGCGGATCCCGAGCTGGTCGAAGTTGTGGAACAGGTCGTCGATGAACGGCTCGGTGTACTCGTTCAGCGAGACGCCGTCACGAAGCGCGCCGCGAATGGTCTTGTCGTCCACGTCGGTGAGGTTCATCACGAACTTCACCTCGTAGCCGCGGAACTCCAGGTACCGGCGCAGCAGGTCCGAGAAGAAGAACGTGCGCATGTTGCCGATGTGCGGCGGGGCGTACACCGTGGGGCCGCAGGTGTACATCCCGACCTTGCCGGGTTCCAGCGGGACGAACTCTTCTTCGCGGCGGGTGAGCGTATTGTAGAAGCGTAAGGGCATGATTGGGGAACGGGAACGGGAAACGGGGAACGGGGGCACAGGCGCCCGCGTCCTCAGAGTGCGGCGGTCCGTTCCCTACATCGCCGGCCGGCGCTACCCTTCCGCATTGACCGCTCCCTTTTCGCCCGTGGTCTGGGCGCGCGCGCCCGCCAGCGCCGCGATCTCCGCGGGCGACTGGCCTTCGCCCCAGTACACGGTCTGGTGCGGGAAGGGGATCTCGATGCCCTCTGCATCGAAGCGGTACTTGAGGCGGCGGCGGACTTCGCGGGCCACGTCCCACTGCTTCAGCGGGAGCACCTTGAGCCACATGCGCACGTTGACGCCGCTCTCGCCGAACGACTCGATCCCGGGCACCTGCGCCTCTTCCAGCATCAGCGGGCGCCACTGCGGGTCTTCCCACAGCTTCCGCCCCTCGTCGCGCATCACTTCCATCACGCGGTCGGGATCTTCCTTGTAGGCGACTCCCACGTCCAGCACCACGCGCGCCCAGCCGCGGGTGAGGTTGCTCACCTTCTTGATCTCGCCGTTCGGCACGATGTGCACCACGCCGTGCACGTCACGCAGCACCACCACGCGCAGCGTCATCCGCTCCACCGAGCCGGACACCCCCTCCAGCCGCACCACGTCGCCCACGCCGAACTGGTTTTCCAGGAGGATGAAGAGGCCGCTGATGACGTCTTTGACGAGCGACTGCGCGCCAAAGGAGACGGCGAGGCCCACCACGCCGGCGCCGGCCAGGAGCGGCCCCAGCTGCAGCCCCAGCGCCCCCAGCACCATGAACAGCGTCACCACCCCGATCACCACGGTCCCCACGCTGCGCAGCAGGCTCACCAGCGTGCGGGTGCGCTGCTCCTGCACGGTGATGATGCCGTCCTTCTCGGCCGTGCGCTCCACGCGGCGGAGGACGGCCTCCAGCGCGTAGTAGGCGATCGCCGCCACCACCAGCGCGCCGAACACGCGCAGGCCGGTGGCGGTGAGCTCCGGCCAGTTGAACAGGTCCCCCCACTCGCGGCGGGCGCGGGGGAGGAGGGCGGCTACGGTGTCGGTCTGCAGCATCGAATCGGCGCGGTCAAGGGTCCGCAATCGTAGGCGGGCGGCGCAGGCGAGTCAAGGCGAGGGGCTCACGCAGAGACACGGAGGCACAGAGAAGAACTGATCTCTGTGCCTCCGTGTCTCTGTGTGAGCCCCTTTTCAGCGCAGAACGCGCAGCTCGCGGATGCGCCAGGCGTTGCGCTCGTATACGGCGCCCACGTACACGGTGGCGGTCACGGGGCGCGTCACTCCGCGCGGGCGCGACACCCAGCTCAGCTCGCCGAAGCCCCGCTGCGCGTCGCCCTCGGAGCGCTTCACCTGCGTGGGGCGCGCGGAGACCGTTTCCTGGTCGCGGAACAGGTCGCGCAGGGCGGCGGCCACGTGGCGCTCCTGCACCGCGCCCGCCTCGTCGTTGCCCAGCGCCAGCAGGATGCGGCCGTCGCCCGGCGCCAGCTCCACCAGCGCGGACGCGTCGCCCGCGGCCCAGTGGCGCGCCACGGTGGCCACGAACGCGTCCAGCGACGGCGCCTGCGCGGCCGCGCGCACCGGGAGGAGGATGGCGAGGGCGACGAGGATCAGAATGGCGCGCTTCATCGGACCGAGGCGGCCAGCGGCGCCGGGTCGAGATCGTGCAGGACAGCGCGCAGCGCCGCCGCGGGGTCGGCCGCGGCGGTGACGGAGCGGCCGATCACCAGGTAGTCCGCGCCCAGGCGCACCGCCTCGGCGGGGGTGGCGACGCGCGTCTGGTCGCCCGCGTCGTCGCCGGCCAGGCGGATGCCGGGGGTGAGGACGCGGAAGCCGCGCGGGAGCGTGCGGCGGATGGCCGGAAGCTCGTGCACCGAAGCGACCACCCCGTCCATCCCGCAGGCGTGGGCCAGGCGCGCCAGGCGCTCCACTTCTGCTTCCGCGGTCACGGCGTCGCGCCCCCACGCCTCCGCCGTTTCCTCGGCGGAGAGCGAGGTGAGGACGGTGACGGCCAGGAGCGCGGGCCCCCCGTCGCCGGCGGCGGCGCGGGCCGCCCGCATCATGGCCGCGCCGCCGGACGCGTGCAGCGTGAGCAGCTCCACCCCGAGCGACGCGGCGGAGCGCACCGCCTGCGCCACCGTGTTGGGGATGTCGTGCAGCTTCAGGTCGAGAAAGACGCGGCACCCGCGCTCGTGCAGCGCGCGGACCACGTCCGGGCCCTCGGCCGTGAAGAGCTGGAGGCCCACCTTCACGAAATCGGCGGCGGGGCCCACGCGGTCCAGCAGCGCGAATGCGGCGGGGGCGTCCGGTACGTCCAGGGCAAGGATAGGGGTGGCGGTCATGGCTGGTATCTACCCGTCCCGGGGCCCAGAGGTCCCGCCAACTGCGCTCTCACACAGAGGCACAGAGACACGGAGAGGAGCACTTCCGGTCAGCGGGTGGACGCGACGGCCTGCGGGCGGGCGAAGAAGTCGTGCACGGCGCGGGCGAGCTGCGTAGCCATCTGGCGCTGCGTCTCGCCCTCGTTGAGCAGCCGCTCCTCGGCGGGATTGGAGACGAAGCCGATCTCCACCAGCACGGCCGGCATGAAGGTGCCGCGCAGCACGGCGAACCCGGCCTGCTTCACGCCGCGGTTGGGGCCCGGGTGCACCTGGCGGAGACGGTCCTGGACGAGCTGCGCCCAGTCGCTGGACTCGCGCAGGTGCTGGTTCTGGCGGAGGTCGGTGAGGATGAAGGCCATGGGCCCGCCCACGGGCGCCTCCTCGTACTGCACGGACGCGTTCTCGAACGCTTCCACGCGCTGCGCGTCGGCGGTGCGCGCCTCGGCCAGGAAGTACGTCTCGAACCCCTTCTCGCCGCGGCTGGGGTTGGCGTTGCAGTGCACGGAGATGAAGAGCGCCGGCTGCCCCTCGTCGCGCCAGCGGTTGGCGAGGCGGGCGCGGTCGTGCAGCGCGATCAGCGTGTCGCGGTCGCGCGTCATGCGCACCTCCAGCGACGGGTCTTCGCGGAGGATGGCCGCGAGCTGCCGCGCCACCGACAGCGTCACGTCCTTTTCACGCGTCCCCCCCGGCCCGCGCGCCCCCGGGTCCCTGCCCCCGTGCCCCGCATCCACCACCACCAGCCTGCGCCGAGGCGGCGCCTCCGGCGTATGGGCCGTGTCGCCGGGAAGAACCGGCTGCCCGCCGAGCGCGAGCAGCATCGCGAGAATGATGGAGTTCATGGAGATGCGGGGTTGATGCGACGGCGGAGGGACGTTCTCTCCGTGCCTCTGTGTGAGGCCGCGGTTACTGCTCTTTGAACCCGCGCTGGATCTCGCGCTTCTGATCCCGCTCGCGGATGGTGTCGCGCTTGTCGTGGAGCTGCTTGCCGCGCACCAGGGCCAGGTTCACCTTGGCGCGCCCGCCGCTGAAGTGCAGGTCGAGCGGCACCAGCGTGAGCCCCTTCTCCTGCACGGCGCCGATCATCTTGCGGATCTCGGAGCGGTGCAGCAGGAGCTTGCGGGGGCGCAGGGGGTCGTGGTTGAAGCGGTTCCCCTGCTCGTACGGCGAGATGTGCACGTTGAAGAGCCACACCTCCCCGTTGTCCACGCGCGCGAAGGCGTCCTGAAGGTTCGCCTTCCCTTCGCGCAGCGCCTTCACCTCCGTGCCCTGCAGCACGATCCCCGTCTCCCAGGTGTTGAGGACGTGGTACTCGTAGCGCGCCTTGCGGTTGGAGACGATCAGGCGGTCGGCGCCCTTTTCGGCGGCGGCAGCGGTCTTGGCCATAGAGAAGAAGTCCTGAACGCGAAGTGCCAGGTCCGGAGTGCGATGGTGCCTAGTGCCTAGTGCCTAGTGCCTAGTGCCTAGTGCCTAGTGCCTAGTGCCTAGTGCCTAGTGCCTAGTGCCTAGTGAACTGCAGTTGAGCACTCAGGACTCAGCACTTCTGTTACTAGGCACTCGGCACTAGGCACTCGGCACTTTTCAGTAAATGATGACCGGGGTGCCGACGTCGACGGCGTAGTACAGCTCGCGGGCGGCTTCGTTGGTCATGCGGATGCAGCCGTGCGAGACGTCCTGGCCCAGCAGCTCGGGCTTGCTGGTGCCGTGGAGGGCGATCCCCTCGCCCAGAAAGAGCGCGGAGGTGCCCAGCATCCCCCTCTGCCAGCGCTTGGGGTCGTCCGCGGAGGGCACGGGAAGCTTGTTCTCCACGAAGTGCCAGTCGGGGAGGTACCAGCGCGGGTCCTTTTCCTTGCGCTGCACGCGGAACATGCCACGCGGGGTGGAGAAATCCCACTGCTGCCCCGCCCCCTCCAGGCGCGTGCCCGTACCCGTGCCCACCAGGGTGGACCACACCACGCGCTCGGCTTCCATCAGGTACAGGCGGTGCTCGGCCAGCGACACCACCACGTAGCGCCCTTCGGCGGTCACCGGCGGGTCGCGGTACCGCTCGCGCCCCTCGGCCTCCACCCCGTGCGCCACCAGCGACGGATCCATCGGCATCCCCTGCGCCGAAGCCGCCCCGGCCCAGAGGACCGCGGCGAGGACGGCGTACGTACGCACCCACGCAGTCAAGCACTTCATTCCAGCAGCTCCTTTTGCTTCCGCCGTATCAGCAGCAGGTCGTACACCTGCGCCACCTCGCCGCCCAGGATGAACACCACCGACGAGTAGTACACCCAGAACACGAGAAGGACCGGTGCCAGCAGCGTGCCGTAGGTGCGGCTGTAGTCCACCACGTCGCTCACGTACCAGGCGAAGAGGCCCTTGAGCAGCTCCCACGAGACGGAGGAGAAGGCGGCGGCCACCAGCGAGATGCGCCATGGAGTCCGCCGCAGGGGGAGGAAGCGGTAGATCAGCAGGAACATCAGGAAGATGAAGCCGAACGCCGCCAGGCGGGGCCACGTCACCACGAACACCTGCGCCGCCCGCTGGTTCTCCAGCCCCAGCCACTCCAGCCCGAAGCGCTGCGCCGCCTCCAGCGCCAGCGTGATCCCCGTGTTCAGCACCAGCAGCGTGCCCGCCACCAGCACCATCTCCAGGTCGAAGATCTTGCCGGCCACGATCCCCCGCTCTTCCGGGAGGTCGAAGATGTCCTTGAGCACCGCGCGCAGCGTGCCGAACAGCCGCGTGGACGCCCAGATGAAGAGCAGGAGGCCGATGGCCCCGAACGAGGGGCCGCCCTCCATCACCCGGTCCACGATGTGGCCCGTGATCCCCACCACCTGCTGCGACGGGGGGAGGATGGAAAGCACGTACTCCACCGCCGCCTCGCGCGGGTCCTCCAGCGTGCGCCGCAGGACGTAGGTGAGGATGCCGACGAGGAGGAGGAAGAAGGGGGCGGCCGCCAGCAGGACGTTGAAGGCGATGCCGCCGGCCAGGAAGAAGATGTCGTCGTCCCCCGCCTTGTTCCACACCCGCACCGTGAAATCCCACCCCCCCGCCGACATGCGGCGCAGCGCCATGCGCGCGGCCCGCGCCACCGTCACGGCGCGGGCCCGCCGCCGCCGGTCCGCCGCGGGCGAAGTATCGCCGGGTGCCCGTGGGCCCGTCAACGCCCTATCGCGCCAGGTCGCCCGCGCCGGTTTCGGTGCCCACCGACACCACCACCACGTCGGCGGCGGGGGGCACCGGGGCCTCCACCCCGCCGCGCGCGGCGCGGC
>CADCTW010000157.1 GCA_902805735.1 uncultured Gemmatimonadota bacterium
CCTGCGCCTCGAAGAGCTGGTGCACGCACGCGGCGCGGGGGTACTCCGCGTCCGTGTCGTTCCACCGCGCCAGCACCTCCCGCCGCTCGGCCTCGGGGAGCACGTCCAGCGTCCCCACCGCCCGCTCGGGCGCCACCTCCAGCGCCTCCACCAGCACCTCCAGCGCCCGGTGCATCATCGCGCACAGGCGCTCCGCGCCCACCGACTCCGGCGCGTGCGCGGTGAGCCCGAACCGCTCGCCCAGGTCGTCCACCGCGAGCACGATGGGGTAGTTGGTCCGCTCCTGGCTGCGGAGCGTGCGCATCCCGTCTGCCCCCTCGCGCGCCTCCCCGGCCGCCGCGCCGTGCCGGTAGTTGAGCAGCGACGTGAAGAGGGGGGCGGGCGCCTGCACCCCGCTGCAGCGCTGCGCCAGGGCGAGCGAGGCGTGCTCGCGGCGCATCAGCTCCGCCAGCTGCGCGTGGATGGCGCGTACGCTCGCCGCCGCACCCGCGGCGCCCACGCGCACCCGCACCGGGAGGGTGTTGATGAAGAGGCCCACCGCGCGATCGGCCCCTCCCCCGCCCTCCATGCGGCCGAACAGCAGCGTTCCGAAGACCACGTCGCCGCGCCCGGACGCCCGCGCCACGACCTGGGCCCACGCCAGGTGGCATATGCTGGCCGCGCTCACCCCCAGCGCGCGCGCCCGCTCGCCGATGCGGTGTCCCAGCCCCTCCTCCACCATCCGCCGTCCCCGCTCGATCCCGGACCCGTCGCCCTGCACGTCCAGCAGCCCAAAGGGCGCGGTGGGCTCCTCCACGTCGCCCAGCAGCCCGCGGAAGAACGCCTCGTGCTCCGCCTGCGCCCCCGCCCGCCGCGACTGCGCCACGTAGCCGCGGAACGGCACCGGCTCCGCAAGCTCGCCGCCGCGGCCCGCCAGGTGCGCCCGCACCTCGGACTTGATCACCGCCAGCGTGGTGTGGTCGCCCGCCAGGTGGTGCCGCAGCTCCAGGAGCAGCCAGCGCCCCCCGGCCGCGTCGTGGGCCACGCACACCCGCAGCATCGGGGCGCGGCGCACGTCCACCCGCTGGCGGCGCGGGTCCAGCCGCGCGTACAGCTGCTCCGCCGCGTCGGCCGCCGGGTCCAGCTCCACCTCCTCCACCCGCAGCCGCGCCTGGCGCCACACCACCTGCACGGGCTCGCGCAGCCCCTCCCAGGCGATGGCCGTGCGCAGGATGTCGTGCCGGTCCACCACCGCCTGCAGCGCCGCCAGGTACGCGTCCAGCCGCTCGCGCGCGTCGAAGCTGCTGAGGATCCGGGTGACGTACGGGTCGCGCTCGCCGCCCAGGAGGTGATGGAAGAGGATCCCTTCCTGGAGGGGCGCCAGCGGGTAGATGTCCTGCACGTTGGCCGCGCCGCCCGGCACCGCCGCCACCACGGAGTCGATCTGCGCCTGCGTGAGCTCCACCAGCGGGAGCATCCCGGGGGTGATGGACCGGCAGCCTGCCGGGATGCCGTTGGGCGGAACCACCATCGCGACGGCTCCGCCCCCCACCTCCTCCGCCAGCGCGGACAGGGTGGGCCGGGCGTACAGCGCCCGCACGTCACCCGGCAACCCGCGCCGCCGCATCCGCTCGACGAGCGTGACCGCGAGGAGGGAGTGGCCGCCCAGCTCAAAGAAGTTGTCGTGCCGCCCCACCCGCTCCACCCCCAGCACCTCCGCCCACACCTCGGCCAGCGCCGCCTCCACCTCGCCCACGGGCGCTTCGTACCCGCGGGCCGCCGACGCATCGCCGCCGGGGGCGGGGAGGGCGCGGCGGTCCACCTTGCCGTTGGGGGAGAGCGGCAGCGCATCCAGCCGCACGTACGCCGCCGGCACCATGTACTCCGGGAGCCGCGCGGCCAGGTGCGCGCGCAGCACGTCGGGCTCCACCGGCGCCCCCGCCACGTAGTAGGCCACCAGCCGCCGGCCGCCGGGGGCGTCTTCGCGCGCCACCACCACGGCCTCGCTCACCCCCGGGTATCCGGCGAGGTGCCCCTCGATCTCCCCCAATTCCACCCGGAAGCCGCGCACCTTGACCTGCGCATCGTTCCTCCCGGCGAACTCGACCGTCCCGTCGGGCCGCCAGCGGCCCAGGTCGCCCGTGCGGTAGAGGCGCCCGCCCGGCTCCGTGCCGAACGGGTCGGGAACGAAGCGCTCCGCCGTGAGGGCGGGCCGGCCCAGGTACCCCCGCGCCAGCCCCACACCGCCGACGTGCAGCTCGCCCGCCACACCCACCGGCACGGGACGCCCCGCCCCGTCCAGGAGGTAGACGCGCTTGTTGGGGATGGGCACGCCGATGGGGGGGCTCTCCGCGCCGGGCGCTCCGCACAGGTGCAGCGTGGTGGCCACGGTGGCCTCGGTGGGCCCGTACCCGTTGACGAGGCGGCGCCCCGCGCCCCAGCGGGCCTGCACCGCCGGCGGCAGCACGTCGCCCGCGGAAACCAGCACGCGCAGCGACGGCAGAGTGGTGTGCGGCGGGAGGGCCGTGAGCACGGGAGGCGGGATGATGGCGTGCGTGACACCCTGCGACTCCACCACCGCGGCCAGCGCTTCGCCCACGGGGAGCTCCCCGGCGGGGAGGAGGTGCAGCGACCCGCCGTGGCCCAGCGCCAGCACCAGCTCGAACGCCCACCCGTCGAAGCTGAAGGAGGCGAACTGCAGGGCGCGGCTCTCCGGCCCGGCGCACAGCACACGCGCCTGCGCCACCACCAGGTTGCACACGCCGCGATGGGGCACCATCACCCCCTTGGGTACGCCGGTGGAGCCCGACGTGTAGACGACGTACGCCAGGTGCTCCGGCGTGAGCGCTCCCGGCGCCGGGTCGTACGCGGGCGCATCCGCCCACGGGCACGGCTCCGCGTCCAGCGCCACCCGCGGCACTTCCGACGCGGCGAAGCGCTCCTCCAGCCGCGCCTGCGTCAGCAGCACCGCCGGCGCGCCGTCCGCCAGCATGTAGCGCAGCCGCTCCGCCGGGTACGCCGGGTCCAGCGGCAGGTACGCCCCGCCTGCCTTGAGCACCGCCAGCACCGCCACCACCATCTCCGGCGAGCGCTCCGCGCAGATCGCCACGCGCACATCCGGACCCACGCCGCGCTCCGCCAGGTGGTGCGCCAGCCGGTTGGCCCGCGCGTTCAGCTCGCCGTAGCCCAGCGTCCCTCCCTCCCACACCAGCGCCGCCGCGCCGGGCGCGCGGGCGGCCTGCGCCTCGAAGAGCTGGTGCACGCACGCGGCGCGGGGGTACTCCGCGTCCGTGTCGTTCCACCGCGCCAGCACCTCCCGCCGCTCGGCCTCGGGGAGCACGTCCAGCGTCCCCACCGCCCGCTCCGGCGCCACCTCCAGCGCCTCCACCAGCACCTCCAGCGCCCGGTGCATCATGGCGCACACGCGCTCCGCGCCGGCGGGGGCCTGCACCTCGGCCAGCAGCCGGAGCCGGTCGCCGAAGTCGTCCACCGCCACGTTGAACGGGTAGTGCGTGCGGTCGTCGCTGCGGCGAAGCTCCACCCCCTCCACCAGCGGGCGGCCCGGCCTGCTGTGCCGGTAGTTGAAGAGGGCGGAAAAGAGGGGGGCCGGCGCCTGCACCCGGCTGCAGCGCTGCGCCAGCGCGAGCGACGCGTGCTCGTGCGGCATCAGCTTCGCCAGCTGCGCGTGCATGGCGCGCACGCTCGCCGCGGCCCCCTCCGCCCCCACCCGCATGCGGACCGGGAGCGTGTTGATGGAGGGGCCCATCACCCGCTCCGTTGCCTCGCCCCCCTGCATGCGGCCCACCAGCACCGTTCCGAACACCACGTCGTCGCGGCCGGACACCCGCGCCAGGAGCTGGGCCCACGCCACGTGGCAGATGCTGGCCGCGCTCACCCCCAGCGCGCGCGCCCGCTCCCGCACGCGGCCGGCCAGCCCCTCCTCCACCTCCAGCCGGGCGCGCTCCATCTCCGACCAGTCCGCCCGCAGCTCCAGCAGCCCGAAGGGGGCGGTGGGCTCCTCCACGTCGCCCAGCAGGCCGCGAAAGAACGCCTCGTGCTCCGCGCGCGCGCTCCCCAGCCGCGACTGCGCCACGTAGTTGCGGAAGGGCACCGGCTCCGGAAGCTCGTGCGCGCGCCCCGCCAGGTGCGCCTGGATCTCCGAGCGGAGCACCCCCATCGTGGTGTGGTCGCTCACGATGTGGTGGCGCAGGAGAAGGAGGAGCCACGAGCCGGGCGCCTCGCCGCGGGCGAGGAACACGCGCATGATGGGGGCTTCGCTCAGCCCGATGCGGAAGTGCCGCGGGTGGAAACGCGCGTACAGCTGCGCCTCCGCGTCGCCGGCGGGGAGCTCCACCTCCTCCACCCGCAGCGGCGCCTGGCGCCACACCACCTGCACCGGCTGCCGCAGCCCCTCCCACAGGATCGCGGTGCGCAGCACGTCGTGCCGGGCGATGACCGCGCGCAGCGCGTCCAGGTACGCATCCACGAGCTCGCGGCGGTCGAAGCGGAGGAGCGCCTCCAGCAGGTACGTGTCGCGGTCCGTCTCCCTGAGATAGTGGAAGAGGATCCCCTCCTGGAGGGGCGCCAGGGGGTAGATGTCCTGGACGTTGGACGCCCCGCCCGGCACCCGCGCCACGATCCGGTCCAGCTCATCCTGGTCCAGCTCCGCCAGGGGAAAGGCGTCCGGCCGGATGGGGGGCGGGCGCCACCACTCGTCCCCCGCGTCGCCCATCATCTCCAGCAGCGCCGCCTTGTGCACGCGCAGCCCCTGGAGGAGGGCGGCGTCCACGTTCTCCTTGCGTCCCGAGATGAGGAGGTCGCCGTCGCGCCTGCGCAGGCGGACGTCGGCGGCGTGGAGTTGGCCCAGCAGCCCCTGCACCGTCATACTCGCCATTCCATGTTCTCGGGGTCCAGTGCCTCGTCGCTGGGAACCAGCCGGGCGAGCGGGTTGGCCGGCACCGCCTCGGCGGAGGGGCCTTCGCCCGCGGCCTCGGCGGCGAGCCCCGCCAGTGTGGGGGTGGTGAACAGCGTGCGGACGTCGGCGCGCAGCCCGCGGCGGCGCATCTGCTCCACCAGCCGGATGGCCAGCAGCGAATGCCCTCCCAGCTCGAAGAAGTGGTCGTTCCGCCCCACCTGCTCCACCCCCAGCACCTCCGACCAGATCTCGGCCAGCGCGCACTCCGCCTCGCCCACCGGCGCTTCGTAGCCCCGCTTGGAGAACGCGTCGCCGTCCGGCGAGGGGAGCGCTCCGCGGTCCAGCTTCCCGCTCGGCGTGAGCGGAAGCTTGGCCAGCCGCACGTACGCGGAGGGGATCATGTGCTCCGGGAGGGCGCGGGCGAGCAGCGCCCGCAGCGTCCCCGGGTTCGCGTCGCCGCCCACCCAGTACGCCACCAGGCGCTGGTCCCCGGGCGTGTCTTCCCGCGCCGTCACCACCGCTTCGCGCACGCCCGGGTGCTCCCGCATCCGCGTCTCGATCTCTCCCGGCTCGATGCGGAAGCCGCGCACCTTCATCTGCCCGTCGTTGCGCCCGAGGAAGTCCAGGGTGCCGTCCGGCCGCCAGCGCCCCAGGTCGCCGGTGCGGTACAGCCGCCCCCCCGCCTCTCCGCTCAGCCAGTCGGGGACGAAGCGGTCCGCCGTGAGCGCGGGCTGGTCCACGTAGCCGCGGGCCATCTGCACCCCGCCCACGTACAGCTCACCCGGCACCCCGATGGGGGCCGGCTCCCCCCGCGCGTCCACCACGTAGACGCGGACGTTGGCCGCCGGGCGTCCGATGGCCACGGTGCGCGCCGACCGGGGGGAGGTGGAGACGGGGGTGGTGACCGAGACCGCCGACTCCGACGGCCCGTACAGGTTGAAGAGCCTGGCGCCGGGGAGGCGCTCTCCCACCCGCCGGGCGAGCGCCGGCGAGAGCGCTTCCCCGCCGCACATCACCCGCGCCAGCCCGGTGCACCGCTCCGCGCCCTCGCTCTCCAGGAAGTACTGCAGCATGGAGCAGACGAAGTAGGCCGTGGTCACCCCTTCGCCGCGGATGGTCTCCACCAGGTGGGCCGGGTCCTTGTGGGCGCCGGTCCGCACCAGGACCAGCCGCGCCCCCACCGACAGGGGCCAGAAGACCTCGAACACGGAAGCGTCGAAGCTGAACGCGCTGTTCTGGAGCACGGCTTCCCCGTCGCCCAGGCCGTGCATCTCCTGCATCCACGCCAGCCGGTTCACCACACCGCGGTGCGTGTTCATCACCCCCTTGGGCTGCCCCGTGGAGCCCGAGGTGTAGATCACGTACGCCAGGTGGTCGGGCCGAAGCCCGGCGCGGGGCGGGTCCGAGTCCGGCTCGCTCCCCCACGCCGGGGCTTCGGCATCCAGCTCCACCACCCCCACCTCGCTCTCCGCGAAGAGGCCGCGGAGGGAGCGCTGCGTCAGGAGCGCCGCCGGCTTGCTGTCCCGCAGCATGTAGCGCAGCCGCTCCGCCGGGTACGACGGGTCCAGCGGCACGTAGGCGCCCCCCGCCTTGAGCACCGCCAGCATCCCCACCACCATCTCCGGGCTGCGCTCGGTGCAGATCGCCACGCGGGAGTCAGGGCCCACGCCCCGGCGGCGGAGGTGGTGCGCCAGGCGGTTGGCGCGCGCGTTCAGCTCGCCGTAGCTCAGGCGCTGTCCGCCGCCCGCCACCGCCAGCGCGTCCGGCCGCAGCGCCGCCCGCGCCTCGAACGCATCGTGCACGCACGCGGTGGCGGGGTACGGGGCCGCCGTCGCGTTGCTCTCCTCCACCACCCGCGCGCGCTCGGCGGGCGGAAGCACGTCCACGCCGGCCAGCGGCTGCTCCGGGGAAGCTTCCAGCGCTCCCACCAGCCCTTCCAGCGCCCGGTGCATCAGCGCGCACACGCGCGCCGCCTCCACCTGCGCCTCCACCTTGACCCGCAGGCGGAACCCTTCGCCCAGGTCGTCCACGGCCAGCGTGAGGGGGTAGTTGGACCGCTCCTCGCCCGAGATCATCTTCACGCCCTCCCACGCCGCGCGGGAGTCTTGGGGCCGCGCCTGCCGGGGGGGCGCGTACCGGTAGTTCAGCAGCGAGGTGAAGAGGGGGGCCGGCGCCTCCACCCCGCTGCAGCGCTGCACCAGGGCCAGCGAGGCGTGCTCGTGGCGCATGAGCCCCGCGAGCTGCGCGTGCGCCTGTCGCACGCTCTCCTCCGCCCCCGTCGCCGCCACCCGCACCCGCACCGGGAGCGTGTTGATGAAGAGGCCCATCACCCGGTCGGCCCCCTCGCTGCCGCCCATGCGCCCGAAGAGCACGGTGCCGAAGACCACGTCGTCGCGCCCGGAGACCCGGGCCAGCACCTGCCCCCACGCGACGTGGCAGAGGCTGGCGGTGCTGACCCCCAAGGCGCGCGCCCGCGCCCGCAGGCGGGCGGCCAGCGGCGACTCCACCTCCAGCCGGGCCTCGTCGATCCCCACCCCGTCGCCGCGGACGTCGAGGAGGCCGAAGGGCGCGGTCGGCTCCACCACGTCGCCCAGGAGCCCGGTGAAGAAGGCCTCCTGCTCGCCGCCGCGCGCGGCCTCGCGGGCCTGGGCCACGTAGTCGCGGAACGGGAGGGGCCGGGGAAGCTCCGCCGCGCGACTCAGCAGGTGCGCCTCCACCTCGCGCTGCATCACCTCCGCCGCCACGTGGTCGCCGATCATGTGGTGCTGCTGGCGCAGCATCACCCAGCGGTCGCGGGCCTGGTCGTGGGCCACGTACAGGCGGATCAGCGGCGCCCGGCCCAGGGGCATGCGGTGGCGCCGCGCGTCGAAGCGCTCGCGAAGCTGCCGCGCCGCGTCGCCGCCGGCCGGGTCCAGCTCCACCTCCTCCACCTGCAGCCGCGCCCGGCGCCACACCACCTGCACCGGCTCGCGCACCCCCTCCCAGGCGATCCCCGTGCGCAGGATGTCGTGCCGGTCCACCACCGCCTGCAGCGCCGCCAGGTACCCGTCCAGCCGCTCGCGCGTGTCGAACTCGGTGACGAAGGCGAGCAGGTACGGGTCGCCCTCGCGCGCGGTGAGGTGGTGGAAGAGGATCCCCTCCTGCAGCGGCGCCAGGGGGTAGATGTCGTGCACGTTGGACGCGCCCCCCTCGACCCCCGCCACCGCCGCGTCGATCTCGTGCTGGTCCAGCTTCACCAGCGGGAGCATGGCGGGCGTGACGACGGTGGACCCCGCGGGGATCCCGCTGGGCGCCGCCCTGGCGGCGGGCTCGGGGCGGGGCGCGTTGGCGAGCTCGGCCGCCAGCTCGGACAGCCTGGGCTTGTTGAAGAGCGTCTGGATCCCCACGCGCAGGCCGCGCTTGCGCATCCGCTGGATCAGCGTGAGGGCGAGAAGGGAGTGGCCGCCCAGCTCGAAGAAGTGGTCGTGCCGCCCCACCTGCTCCACCCCCAGCAGCTCGGACCAGATCTCGGCCAGCGCCGCTTCCGTCTCGCCGGCCGGCGCCTCGTAGCGCCGGCGCGCCCGGGCGGCCCCCTCGGGGGCGGGGAGCGCGCCGCGGTCCACCTTGCCGCTGGGAGTCAGCGGGAGCGCCTCCAGCCGCGCGAACGCCCCCGGCACCATGTGCTCCGGCAGCCGTTCGGCCAGGTGGGCGTGCAGGGCGTCGGCCTCCACCCCGTCGCCGCCCACCCAGTACGCCACCAGCCGCCGGTCTCCCGGCGCGTCCTCGCGCACCACCACCACCGCTTCGCGCACGTCCGCGTGCTCCGCCAGCCGCGCCTCGATCTCGCCGGGCTCGACGCGGAAACCCCGCACCTTGACCTGGTGGTCGTTGCGGCCCAGGAACTCCAGGGTTCCGTCCGCGCGCCAGCGGGCCAGGTCGCCCGTGCGGTACAGCCGGGCCCCGGCGTGGCCGGAGAAGGCGTCGGGGACGAACCGCTCCGCCGTCAGCGCCGGGCGTCGGGCGTACCCGCGCGCCACCCCTGCCCCTCCCAGGTACAGCTCGCCCACCACCCCCGCCGGCACCGGCTCCCCCCACCCGTCCAGCACGTAGGCGCGCATGTTGGAGATGGGCCGGCCGATGGGCACCGAGTCCGCGCGGTCCGCGTCGGGATCGAACCGGTGGACCACGCACCCCACCACCGCCTCGGTGGGCCCGTACTCGTTGTGGATCTCCAGCCGCCCCCCGGACGCTTCGCGGATGGAGCGCGCCAGCGGCGCCCTGAGGTCCTCGCCGCCCACGACCAGCGCGCGGATGCGGCGCGAGGCGAGCTCCTGCGGCTCCAGCAGGGCCAGGTGCGAGGGGGTCAGCTTCACGACGTCCACGCCGTCGTCCAGGAACACCCGCTTGATCACGGGGCCCTCGCCCTCTTCCGCGCCGTACACCACCACGGTGCCGCCCGTGAGCAGCGGTACGTAGACGGATGTCACGGCCAGGTCGAACGCCACCCCCGAGTACAGCGGGAAGCGCAGCGGCTCGCCCCCCGTGTAGCGGGACGCCGCCCACGCGGCGTAGTGCGTCAGCCCCCCGTGCTCCACCATCACCCCCTTGGGCTGCCCCGTGGACCCGGAGGTGTAGATGATGTACGCCAGGTGCGAGGCGGTGAGCCCCCCCCGCTCCGGGTTCCGGTCCGGCTGTGCCGCCCACGCCGCCGCCCCGCCGTCCACGCTCACCACGGGCACGCCGGCGTCTGCAAAGACCCCCGCCAGCGATTCCTGCGTGAGCAGCGCGACGCAGGCGCTGTCGCGGAGCACGTGCCGCAGCCGCTCCTGCGGGTGGGTAGGATCCAGCGGGACGTACGCCCCGCCCGCCTTGAGCACGGCCAGGAGGCCCGCCAGGAGCTCGGGCGACCGCGCCAGGCACACCCCCACGCGCGCGTCCGGGCCCACCCCCATCCCGCGGAGGTGGTGCGCCAGCCGGTTGGCGCGCTCGTTCAGCTCGGCGTAGCTCAGCTCCTGGGCGCCGTGAGCCACCGCCACGGCGTGCGGCGTGCGCTCCGCCTGCGCCTGGAACAGCTCGTGGACGCACTCCCCGCGCGGATACTCCGCGTCGGTCGCGTTCCACTCCGCCACCACCCGCGCGCGCTCGTCCGCGTCCATCAGCGCCAGCCGGCTCACGGGCAGGGTGTCGCCGGCGGCCATCTGCTCCAGCACGCGCCGGAGGTAGCCGAGGTACCGTTCCACCGTCTCCCGCCGGAACAGGGAGGTGGGGTACGTGACGCCCCCTTCGATCCGCCCTCCTCGCTCGGAAAGGCTCAGCAGCAGGTCCGACTTGGCCCGCACGTGCGACGAGGCGCCCAGGTCCTCCCACTGGAGCCCGGGAGAGGAGAGGCCCCCGCCCGCCGGGTTGTTGTGCCACGCGAAGGTCACCTGGAACAGCGGGTCGTACGACAGGCTGCGGACGGGCTGCACCGCCTCCACCACCTGCTCGAAGGGGATGTCCTGGTTCTGCTGGGCCTCCAGCACCCGCGCCCGGACCCGGGCCAGCAGCTCCGCGACGCCCGGGTTGCCGGAAAGGTCCAGGCGCAGCGCCAGGGTGTTGACGAAGAAGCCGATCAGCCCTTCGATCTCTTCCTGGCCCCGGTTGGCGGTGGGGGTGCCGACCACCACCTCCTCCTGCCCCGAAAGGCGGCTGAGCACCGCCGCCCACCCGGCCAGCACCGTCATGAACAGCGTGGCCCCGTGCCGCCGCGCCAGCGCCTTGAGCGCCGCCGTCAGCGCCTCGTCCAGCTCCAGCCGGACGGCGGCGCCCGCGTGGTCCTGCTCCGCGGGGCGCGCGTGGTCCGTGGGCAGCGCCAGCCGCTCCGGGGCACCCGCCAGCACCCCCTTCCAGTACTCCGCCTGCTGCTGGATCACCTCCCCCTTCACCAGCCGCCGCTGCCACGCTGCGTAGTCGGCGTACTGGATGGGGAGGGGCGGGAGCGGGTCCCCTTCGCCGCGCCGGAACGCCTCGTACAGCGCGCCCAGCTCGCGCGTGAGCACCCCCATGCTCCACCCGTCGGAGACGATGTGGTGCATCGTCAGCAGCAGCACGTGGTCCTCCGGCGCCAGCCGCACCAGGCGGCCGCGGAAGAGGGGGCCGCGCTCCAGGTCGAACGGCGCCCGCGCTTCCTCCTCCATCACGCGGCGGAGCGCCGCCTCCACGTCCGGCGCGCCGCCCAGCTCGTCCTCGGCCAGCCGGAACGCGTGCTCTTCGGGGGGCGCGATCCGCTGCCGCGGCTCGTCGCCGCCCTGCACCAGCGTGGTGCGCAGCGTCTCGTGGCGCGCCACCAGGCACTCCAGCGCCCGGTGCAGCGCCTCGCGGTCCAGCGCGCCGCGCAGGCGCAGCCGCTTGGGAAGGTGGTACGCCCCGTCCGAAGCACCCATCTGCTCCACGAACCAGAGCCGCAACTGCGCGAACGACAGCGCCGCGCGCTCGCCGCGAGCCGCCGGGCCGATCCGGGCCGGGCTCGATGCCCGGCGTTTCAGGTTGGCTTCCCGCGCCAGCCTGAGGAGCTTCTCCTGATCGACGACCGTCGAAGTCGGTTCCATGGTACCGGAGTAGTTGGCGTGCAAAAGAAACGCGAAACGGGACGGCGCCCGCACCCGAACGCCCGGCATCCGCCGGCCGCGCGGTGACCGCGGTGGGAACCTCGCCCCGCCGTCCCGGGCGAAGCGCCGCGCGCGCCTCTCCGGCGGAGGCGCCGCGGCTCCCGCGAGGACGTCGGGGTCAGTCCTTCGCCGGGCCGGCGCCGTACGGCTCGGCCATCCCCACCACCACCTTGCGCTCGCCGGTGAACGGGGAGCGCGCGTGCGCCATCAGCATGTTGTCCAGCAGGAGGACGTCGTGCTGCTGCCAGGGGAAGACCAGCGCCTCGGCGTCGTAGGCGTCGCGGATGGCGGCGAACACCTCCGGCTCGATGGCGGCGCCGTCGCCGTAGTAGGTGTTGCGGGGGAGGTTCTCCTCGCCGAAATCCTCCAGCAGGATCTCCACCAGCGCCGGGTCCAGGCTGCTGACGTGGAAGAGGTGGGCCTGGTTCATCCAGACCTTTTCGCCGGTGACCGGGTGGACGGCCACTCCCTGGCACACCTGCCGGGTGCGCAGGTGGTCGTCGCTCACCCACTCCGTCTCGATCCCCGCCTCGCGGCAGAACCGGTCCACCTCCTCCCGAGAGTCGGTCTGGAAGACGGTCTGCCACGAAAGGTCCATCCAGGGGGTGTAGTTGCGCACGTACATCACCCCCTTCTCCTCGAAGCGCCCCCGGATGCCGGAGGGGACCCGGTCGTAGACACGGCGGCTGTCGGCGATGGGGGTCTCGCCGCCCGTGGCGGCCACCACCATCGACATGAAGCCGATCTTCATGGGCCACGTGGTCGTGTACGACATCTCCGTGTGGAACGGGATCCGCTGGTCGGGCGGGTACTCGGTGGAGGTGTAGATGTTTCCCTGCACCTGCGTGCGCGGGGAAGAGCGGTAGGTGTAGGGGAGGAGGTCGCCCGACGCCGACTGCATGAAGCGCTGGAACCCGTCCAGGCCCTGCACGTCGAAGCCCCGGAAGAGCACCGCGCCGGCGTCGTGCAGGGCGCTTTCCAGCCACGGGCGGGCCCCGGCCACGAAGTCGGCCAGCACCATCCCCGCCTCGGCGGGAGACGCCACGACGGGGGCGGTGGGGAAGCCTTCGAGCCGGCTAACCCGTACCGCGGTGCCGGGGGCCTGCACTGTTTCCTGGTGTTGGGTCACCTTTCGCTCCTTGCTGGGTTGATGCCCGGATCGGAGGCCGGGCTGGGGCTCGCGCCCCCCTTCGAAACCACGTCCATCACAGCCCCTCGGCGGCGGCCGCGGACTGCTGGAGGAGGGCCGCGAGCTCTTCCGGGTCGAACTGGGCGAGCTCGGCCTGCACGATGCGGGAGGCCAGGTCGGCGAGCACCGGCGCGTCGAAGACGTCCTTGAGGGCGATGGTCGTCCCCATGTGCCTGCCGATGCGCACGACCAGCCGGGTGGCCAGCAGCGAATGGCCGCCCAGCTCGAAGAAGTGGTCGTGGCGGCCCACCCGCTCCACTCCCAGCAGCTCGGCCCAGATCTCCGCCAGCGCGCCCTCCGTCTCCCCCGCCGGGGCCTCGAAGCCGCGCGCGGCGAGGGCCTCGCCGTCGGGGGCGGGGAGGGCCTGCCGGTCCACCTTGCCGCTGGGCAGCAGCGGCAGCGCCTCCAGCCGCACGTACGCCGCCGGCACCATGTGCTCCGGGAGCCGCTCCGCCAGGTGCGCCCGCAGCGCGCCGGGGTCCAGCTCCCGGGCGCCGGCCCAGTACGCCACCAGCCGCGCGTCGCCGGGCCCGTCGCCGCGCGCGGCCACCACCACCTCGCGCACCCCGGCGTGCTCCGCCAGCCGCGCCTCGATCTCGCCCAGCTCCACCCGGAACCCGCGCACCTTGACCTGGTGGTCCGCCCGCCCCAGGAACTCCACGCTCCCATCGGGGAGCCACCGCCCCAGGTCGCCCGTGCGGTAGAGCCGCGCGCCCGGCCGGGGCCCGAACGGGTCGGGCACGAAGCGCTGCGCCGTGAGCGCCGGGCGGTCCACGTATCCGCGCGCCACCTGCACGCCCCCCAGGTACAGCTCGCCCGCCACCCCCACGGGCACGGGATCGCCCTCCGCGTCCAGCACGTAGGCCCGCGTGTTGGCGAGGGGGCGGCCGATCCCGTGGGAGCCCTCGGCGCCGTCGCGCGGGCAGCTGCGGCCCGTGGCGGCCACGGTCGCTTCCGTGGGCCCGTACATGTGGTACAGCGTCGTGCCCGGCAGCCGCTCGTAGAAACGGCGGGCGAGGGCGGCCGAGAGCGGCTCGCCGCCCGTCAGCACGCGGCGCAGCCCGGTGCACGCTCCCGCCTCCGGGTGCGCCAGGAAGGCCTCCAGCATGGACGGGGAGAAGTGCGTCGCCCCGATCCGCTCCCGCTGGATCGTCTCGGCCAGGGAGCCGGGATCCTTGTGCTCATCCGGGTCCGCCAGCACCAGCCGGGCGCCCACCGCCAGCGGCCAGAACAGCTCCCGCACGGAAACGTCGAAGCCCAGCGGGATCTTCTGCAGCACCCCCTCGCCCGGCTCCAGACTCCAGGCGTGCTGGCTCCAGGCAAGGTGGTTCACGACGCCGCGGTGGTGGTTCATCACCCCCTTGGGCCGACCCGTCGAGCCGGAGGTGTAGATGACGTAGGCCAGGTGGTCCGGCGTGAGCCCGGCGCGCGCGGGGTCGCTCGCCGGCCGGCTTTCCCACTCCGGGGCTTCCCCGTCCAGCGCGAGCACGGGGAGCCCCGCGTCGCCGAACAGCCCTTGCAGCGAGCGCTGGGTGAGAAGCGCCACCGCGCCGCTGTCGTCCAGCACGTAGCGCAGCCGCTCGGCCGGGTACGAGGGGTCGAGGGGGACGTATGCGCCGCCCGCCTTGAGCACGGCCAGCACCCCCACCACCATCTCCGGCGAGCGCTCCACGCACACGGCCACGCGCACGTCGGGGCCCACCCCCCGCTCGCGGAGACCCCGGGCGAGCCGGTTGGCGCGCTCATTCAGCTCGCGGTAGCCCAGGACACGCTCCCGGGCCACCAGCGCCACCGCGTCCGGCGTGCGCCGCGCCTGCGCCTCGAAGAGCTCGTGGATGCACGACGCGCCGGGGTACGCCGCGTCGGTGGCGTTGTGCTCCTCCAGGACCCGCGCCCGCTCCGCGGCCGGCAGCAGCGCCCGCCAGCCCACGCGCTGCTCCTCGCCGGCCGCCATCGCCGCCAGCGCACCGCGCAGGTAGCCCACGTAGCGCGCCACCGTGGCCTCCTCGAACAGCGCCGTGGCGTACAGCATCCCCCCCACGATGCGCCCGTTCGCCTCCCACAGCGAAAGCGCCAGGTCGAACCGCGCCGTGATCGGCGGCTCCGACGCGCCCACGCCGCCCAGCTCCAGGCCGGGGAGGGACATCTCGCCCCCCGGCGCGTTCTGCCAGGCGAAGACCACCTGGAAGAGGGGGCTGCTGGCCAGGCTGCGCACCGGCTGCACCGCCTCCACCACCCGCTCGAAGGGGATGTCCTGGTTGTGCTGCGCGTCCAGCGCCCGTGCCTTCACCCGCCCCAGCAGCTCCGCCACGGTGGGCGAGCCCGACAGGTCCACGCGCAGGGCGAGCATGTTGACGAAGAAGCCGATCAGCCCCTCCACCTCGCTCCGGCCGCGGTTGGCCGTGGGCGTGCCGATCACCACCTCGTCCTGGCCCGAGAGGCGGCCCAGGACGGCGGCCCACCCGGCCAGCAGCGTCATGAAGAGGGTGGTTCCCCGGCGGCGGCTCAGCGCCTTGAGGGCCGCGGTCAGCTCCTCGTCCAGCTCCAGCCGCATCGCGGCCCCCGTGTGCTCCCGCTCCGCGGTGCGCGCGTGGTCCGCGGGCAGCTCCAGCAGCTCCGGCGCGCCGGCCAGGGCCTGCTTCCAGTAACCGGCCTGCCGCTGCAGGACCTCGCCTTCCACCCACTCCCGCTGCCACGCCGCGTAGTCCGTGTACTGCACCGGCAGGGGGGGCAGCGGATCGGGCTCGCCGCGCAGGAAGGCCGCGTACAGCGCGCTCAGCTCGCGCGCCAGCACCCCCGTGGACCACCCGTCGGCGACGGCGTGGTGCAGGGTGAGCAGCAGCACGTGGTCCTCGTCGCCCAGGCGGACGAGCCGCCCGCGGAAGAGGGGACCCCGCTCCAGGTCGAAGCGCGCCCGTGCCTCGTCCTCCATCAGCCGGTGCAGCTCCGCCTCCGTGTACGCGCCCAGGTCGTGCTCCACCAGGCGAAACCCGCTCATCTCCGCGGGCGCGACGCGCTGCTCGGGCCTGCCGTCCACCACCGGGAAGGTGGTGCGCAGCGCCTCGTGGCGCGCCACGACGGCATCCAGCGCCCGCCGCAGCGCGTCCCGGTCCAGCGCGCCCCGCATGCGCACCCGCATGGGGATGTGGTACGCGCCGCCGCCCCCGCCAAGCTGGTCCAGGAACCAGAGCCGCTGCTGGCCGAAGGAGAGCGGCAGGTGCTCCCGCCGCGCGGCGCGCCGGATGGGGGGCAGCTCCACCCGCGCGGCCGTCTGCAGCTCGCGCGCGAACTCCGCCAGCACCGGGTGCACGAACAGGTCGCCCAGCGCCACCTCCACGCCCAGCACCCCGCGCACCCGCGACACCACCTGCACCGCCAGCAGCGAGTGCCCGCCCAGATCGAAGAAGTGGTCGCGCCGCCCCACCCGCTCCACCCCCAGCACCCCGCACCAGACCTCGGCGACGGCCACTTCCATCTCGCTGGCGGGCGCCTCGAAGTCCCGCGCCGCGTACGCGTCGCCCCCGGGGGCCGGGAGGGCCCTGCGGTCCACCTTGCCGTTGGGCGTCTGCGGCCACGACTCCAGGCGCACGTACGCCGCGGGGACCATGTACTCCGGCAGCCGCTCCGCCAGGTGCGCGCGCAGCGCCTCCGCTCCCCCCGCGTCCCCGCCGATCCAGTACGCCACCAGCCGCCGGTCGCCGGGGGCGTCTTCGCGCGCCAGCACCAGGGCTTCGCGCACCCGCGGATGCGCCAGGAGCGCGGCCTCCACCTCCCCCGGCTCGACGCGGTGGCCGCGCACCTTGACCTGCGCGTCGTTGCGCCCCAGGAACGCGACGCTCCCCTCCGGCAGCCAGCGCCCCAGGTCTCCCGTGCGGTACAGCCGCGCCCCCGCCTCGCCGCTGAACGGATCGGGTACGAAGCGCTCCGCCGTGAGCGCCGGGCGCCCCTCGTAGCCGCGCGCCACCCCCGCGCCGCCCACGTACAGCTCGCCGGCCACGCCCACCGGCACGGGCTCCCCCGCCCCGTCCAGCAGGTAGAGACGCGTGTTCCCGATGGGCCCCCCGATGGGCACGCTCCCCTCCGCCGCGGTGCAGCGCAGCGCCACCGCGGCCGTGGCGGCCTCGGAGGGGCCGTACAGGTTGTGCACCTCCGCGTGCGGCAGGCGCTCGCGCACGCGGGCCAGCAGCGCGCCGGGGAGCGCCTCGCCGCCGCAGAGCACCCGCTGCAGCGTACGGCAGCGCTCCACGCCCGGCTCTTCCACCAGCACCTGGAGCAGCGACGGCACCAGGTTGAGGGTGGTGATCTCCGCCCGCCGGATGGTTTCCAGCAGGTACGCGGGGTCCCTGTGCCCCTCCGGGCGCGCCACCACCACGCGCGCGCCGGCCAGCAGCGGCCAGAAGAGCTCGCGCACCAGCCCGTCGAAGCTGAGCGACGTCTTGAGCAGCACCGCGTCGTCCGCCGTGAGCCCCCAGGCGCTCTGGCCCCACACCAGGCGGTTGGTCAGCCCCCGGTGCAGGTTCATCACCCCTTTGGGAGTGCCCGTGGAGCCGGAGGTGTAGATCACGTACGCCAGGTGCTCCGGCGTGAGGCCGCGGCGTGGCGGGTTGCTGTCCGGCTGCCCGCTCCACTCCGGCGCATCCGCGTCCAGCACGACCACGGGGAGACCGGCGAAACGCTCCGCCAGCGCGGCCTGCGTCAGGAGCATCGCCGGCGCGCTGTCGTCCAGCATGAACCGCAGGCGGTCCGCGGGATAGGAGGGGTCCAGCGGCACGTAAGCTCCCCCCGCCTTGAGCACGGCCAGCAGGGCCACGGCCATCTCCGGCCCGCGCTCCGCGCACAGCCCCACCCGCACGTCCGGCCCCACCCCGCGCCCCGCCAGGAAGCGCGCCAGGCGGTTGGCCCGCCCGTTCAGCTCTCCGTACGTGAGGGAGCCGCCCTCGTACGACACCGCCACGGCGTCCGGCGCGCGCTCCACCTGCGCCTCGAACAGCTCGTGGATGCACGCGTCCGCCGGGTACGGCATCTCCGTGCCGTTCCATTCGTGCAGCACCCGCGCGCGCTCCGCGGCGGGGAGCAGGCCGATGCCGTCCACCCGGCGGTGCGGGTCCTCCGCCATGGACTCCAGCACGCGGCGCAGGTAGGCAAGGTGCCGCTCGACGGTGGCGCGCTCGTACAACGCCGTGGCGTAGGTGAGTGCGCCCGAGATCCGGCCCTCCGCCTCTCCCAGCCAGAGCGTCAGGTCGAACTTCGCCGGGTACGGCCGCGGCACGTTCACCCCGCCCACCCTGAGCCCCGGCAGCTCCAGCCCCGCGGGTGCGTTCTGCCAGGCGAACATCACCTGGAAGAGGGGGGTGTGCGACAGGCTTCGCGCCGGCTGCACCCGCTCCACCACCTGCTCGAAGGGGATGTCCTGGTGCTGCTGCGCTTCCAGCGCCCGCGCCCTGACCCGCTCCAGCAGCTCCGCCACCGTGGGCGAGCCCGACAGGTCCACGCGCAGCGCCAGCGTGTTGACGAAGAAGCCGATCAGCTCCTCCACCTCCGCCCTCCCGCGGTTGGCGGTGGGCGTGCCCACCACCACCTCCTGCTGGCCGGAGAGGCGGCTCAGCACCACCGCCCACCCGGCCAGCAGCGTCATGAACGGCGTGGTGCCGTGCCGGGCGCCCAGCGCCTTCAGCGCCGCCGTCAGCTGCTCGTCCAGCTCCACCTTGAGCGACGCACCCGCGTGGTCCGGCCGCGCGGGGCGCGGGTGGTCGGCGGGCAGCTCCAGCAGCTCGGGCGCCCCGGACAGCGCCGCCTTCCAGTACTCCGCCTGCTCGCCGAGCACCTCGCCCTCCACCCACTCCCGCTGCCACGCTGCGTAGTCGGCGTACTGGATGGGGAGGGGCGGGAGCGGATCCCCTTCGCCGCGCCGGAACGCTTCGTACAGCGCGCCCAGCTCGCGCGTGAACACTCCCATGCTCCACCCGTCGGAGACGATGTGGTGCATGGTCAGCAGCAGCACGTGGTCCTCCGGTGCCATCCGGATCAGGCGCCCGCGGAACAGCGGACCCCGCGCCAGGTCGAACGGCGCCTCCGCCTCGTCGGCCATCCACCGGCGAAGCTCCGTTTCCGCTTCGGCGCGCCCGTCGAGGTCGTGCTCGTGCAGGCGGAAGCCGCTCTCCTCCACCGGCAGCACCCGCTGCTCCGGCTCTCCGTCCGCCACGGGGAAGGTGGTGCGCAGGGCCTCGTGGCGCGCCACCACGGTGTGGAGCGCACGGTGCAGCGCCCCCCGGTCCAGCGCGCCTTCCAGGCGCATGCGCATGGGGATGTGGTAGGTGGCGCCCGTGCTCCCCAGCTGCTCCAGGAACCAGAGCCGCTGCTGCGCGAAGGAGAGCGCCAGGCGCCCGCTTCGCCGCGCCGGGAGGATGGGGGGCAGCTCCGCGCGCGCGGCCTGCTCCAGCCGGCGCGCGAGCTCCGCCAGCACCGGGTGCACGAACAGGTCGCCCAGCGCCACCTCCACACCCAGCACCCGCCGCACCCGCGAGACCACCTGCACCGCCAGGAGCGAATGGCCGCCCAGCTCGAAGAAGTGGTCCCACCGGCCCACCCGCTCCACTTTCAGCACGTCCGACCAGATCCGCGCCAGGGCCGTTTCCATCGCGCCGGCAGGCGGCTCGTACTCCCGCGCCGCGTAGGCGCCGGCGTCGGGAGCGGGAAGCGCCGCGCGATCCAGCTTTCCGTTGGCGGTTAGCGGCAGCGCGGCCAGCCGCACGAACGCCTCCGGCACCATGTACTCCGGCAGGTGCTCCGAGAGGTGCGCGCGCAGCGCTTCCGCGCTCGCCTCGTCCGCGCCCACGAAGTACGCCACGAGGCGCTTGTCGCCCGGCCCGGCCTCGCGCACCAGCGCCACCGCCTCGCGCACGGCGGGGTGCCCGGCCAGCCGCGCCTCGATCTCTCCCAGCTCGATGCGGAAGCCCCGCACCTTCACCTGCTGGTCGGTGCGGCCCAGGAACTCGACGGTCCCGTCCGGCAGCCAGCGCCCCAGGTCTCCCGTGCGGTACAGCCGCGCCCCCGGCTCGCCGCCGAACGGATCGGGAACGAAGCGCTCCGCCGTGAGCGCCGGCCGGTTCAGGTACCCGTGCGCCACCCCCGCCCCGCCCAGGAACAGCTCCCCGGCCACGCCCGCCGGCACCGGCTCGCCCCCGCCGTCCACCACGTAGACGCGCGTGTTGGAGATGGGCCGGCCCAGCGGGATGCCGCGCGCGCCATCCGCCACCCGCCGGATGCGGTGGGTGATGGCGAAGGTGGTGGACTCGGTGGGGCCGTACCCGTTGGTCAGGTGCGCCGGCGGGCGGCCCTCCAGCACCCGCGCGATCACCCGCGGGTCGAGTGCGTCGCCGCCCACGATCAGGTGGCGCAGCGACCCCAGCTCGTCGCGCAGCTCGTCGGCGTACTGGTTGAACAGCCCCACGGTCAGCCACAGGACGCTCACCCCCTGCCCCACGAGCGCCGCCCCGAAACGCCGGGGGTCCAGCAGCACGTCCTGCGCGATGACCACGACGCGCCCGCCGTTGAGCAGCGGGCCCCACACCTCCATCGTGCTCGCGTCGAAGGTGGGGTTGGCGGCGAACGCCACGCGGTCCGCCGGCCTGAAGTCCGCGTAGCCGTTGTTCAGCGCCAGCCGCGTGATGGCGCGGTGCGGCACCACCACGCCCTTGGGCTCGCCCGTGGAGCCGGACGTGTACATCACGTACGCCGGCGCCTCGCCGCCCAGCACGGGGCGCGGGCCCGGCTCGTCCGCGGCCGGCAGGGCGTCGGCGTCCACCCGCTCCACCCCGGCGAGCGCGGGAAGCGGGTCGCCGCGACGGCCCAGCACCAGGCACGAGCGGCTGTCGGCCACCATGAACGCGATGCGCTCGGCCGGGAAGGACGGGTCGATGGGCACGTACGCGGCGCCGGCCTTGAGGATGGCCAGCTCGGCCACCACCAGGTGGATGCCGCGCGGCATGAGGATGGCCACCCGCGCACCCGCGCCGGCTCCCCGCGCGCGGAGGTGGCGCGCCAGCCGGTCCGCGCGCCCGTCCAGCTCCGCGTAGGTCAGCGTCTCGTCGCCGCAGGCGACGGCGACCGCGTCCGGCGTGCGGGCGGCCTGGGCCTCGAACACCTCGTGCACGCCCAGGCGGCCCGGGTACTCGGCCGCCGTGGCGTTCCACTCGTCCACCACCTGGCGCCGCTCCGCCGCGGAGAGCAGCGGCAGCCGCGCCACGCGGCGGCCCTCCTCCTCCACCATCCCCGCCAGCACGGCGCGCAGGTAGCCAAGGTGGCGCTCCACCGTGGCGCGCTCGTACAACGCCGTGGCGTACCCCAGCCCGCCGACGATGCGGCCGTCTCGCTCGTCCAGCGACAGCGTCAGGTCGAACTTGGCCGTGCCGTCCGCCTCGTCCGGCAGCGCGCCGGGGGTGAGGCCGGGAAGCTCCGGGCGTCCGCCGGGGGCGTTCTGCCAGACGAACATCACCTGGAAGAGGGGGGTGTGCGACAGGCTTCGCGCCGGCTGCACCCGCTCCACCACCTGCTCGAAGGGGATGTCCTGGTGCCGCTGCCCTTCCAGCGCCCGCGTCCGGACCCGCTGCAGCAGCTCCGTCACCGTGGGCGAGCCCGACAGGTCCACGCGCAGCGCCAGGGTGTTGACGAAGAAGCCGATCAGCCCCTCCACCTCGGGGCGCCCGCGGTTGGCGGTGGGCGTGCCCACCACCACCTCCGGCTGGCCGGAGAGGCGGCTCAGCACCACCGCCCAGCCAGCCAGCAGCGTCATGAAGAGCGTGGTCCCGTGCCGCTGGCCCAGCGCCTTCAGCGCCGCCGTCAGCTCCTCGTCCAGCTCCACCTTGAGCGACGCACCCGCATGGTCCGGCCGCGCGGGGCGCGGATGGTCGGCGGGAAGCTCCAGCAGCTCGGGCGCTCCGGCCAGCGCGGCCTCCCAGTACTCCGCCTGCTCGCGAAGCACCTCGCCCGTGACCCAGCGCCGCTGCCACGCCGCGTAGTCCGCGTACTGGATGGGGAGCGGCGGCAGCGGATCGGGCTCGGCGCGGAGGAAGGCCGTGTAGAGCGCGTTCAGCTCGCGGACGAAGACCCCCATGCTCCACCCGTCGGAGACGATGTGGTGCATGGTCAGCAGCAGCACGTGGTCGTCCCACGCCATGCGCACGAGGCGCCCGCGAAGCAGGGGGCCGCGCTCCAGGTCGAAGCGCCCCTCCGCCTCCTCGGCACCCAGCCGCCGCAGCTCCGCGTCCGGGTCCGCGTGGGCGGCCAGGTCGTGCTCGCGCAGCCGGAACCCGCTCTCCTCCGCGGACAGCACCCGCTGCTCCGGTTCCCCGTCCACCTGCACGAAGACCGTGCGCAACGCCTCGTGCCGTGCCACGATCCCGTTCAGCGCCCGCCCCAGCGCGTCGCGGTGCAGCTCGCCCCGCAGGCGCATCCGCATGCGGACGTGGTAGGTGGCGCCCGCGCTGCCCAGCTGCTCCAGGAACCAGAGCCGCTGCTGCGCGAACGAGAGGGCCAGCCGCCCGCTCCGCTCCACGGGGACGATCGGGGGCAGCTCCGCCGCGGGGGCCCCGCTCAGCGCGTTCGCGAAGTCCGCCAGCACCGGGTGCACGAAGAGGTCGCCGAGCGCCACCTCGCCGTCCAGCGCCTGGCGCACCCGCGAGATCACCTGCACGGCGAGAAGGGAATGCCCCCCCAGCGCGAAGAAGTCGTCTCGCCGCCCCACGCGCTCCACCCCCAGCACGCCGGCCCAGATCTCCGCCAGCGCCGCCTCCACCTCCCCCGCAGGCGCCTCGTATTCCCGCAGCGCGTACGCGCCGCCGTCGGGCGCGGGGAGCGCCTTGCGGTCCACCTTGCCGTTGGTGGTCAGCGGCAGCGCGGGGAGCATCACGAACGCCGAGGGGACCATGTACTCCGGCAGCCCCTCCGCCAGGTGCGCCCGCAGCGCCTCCACCGCCACCCCGCCCTCTTCCGCGACGCAGTAGGCCACCAGCCGCCGGTCACCCGGCGTGTCCTCGCGCGCGATCACCACCGCCTCGCGCACCCGCGGGTGCTCCTCCAGCGCCGCCTCCACCTCGCCCGGCTCGATGCGGAACCCGCGGATCTTCACCTGCTCGTCCACGCGCCCCACGAACTCCAGGAGCCCGTCCGCGCCCCAGCGCGCCACGTCGCCCGTGCGGTACAGCCGCGCTCCCGGCGCGCGGGAGAACGGGTCCGGCACGAACTTCTCGGCCGTCTGCCCCGGGCGTCCCAGGTAGTCCCGCGCTACGCTCGCCCCCCCGATGCACAGCTCCCCGGGGATCCCGATGGGCACCAGCATCCCCCGGGCGTCCAGCACGTACAGCGGCGCGTTGCCCAGGGGGCGCCCCATCAGGTGCCGCTGCCCCACCTCCTCCCCTTCCACCCGGTGCGCCGCGCACATGATGGTGCCCTCCGTGGGCCCGTACATGGCGTAGATGCTCGCGGCCGGGAACGCTTCGCGCATCTCGCGCAGCAGCTCCGGCGCGATGGCGTCGCCGCCCACGAAGGCGCGCCGCAGCCCCGGAAGGGCGCCGCGCGTCTCCCGCACGCGGGCCACCACCTGGCGCATCAGGGCGGGCACCGCGTGCAGCAGCGTGGCGTGCGCCACCTCCTCGGCAAGCGCGTCCGGGTCCAGCACCCGCTCGCGCGGCACCATGCGCACGGTGCCGCCGCGCAGCAGGGGAAGCAGCGACTCGAAGAGCCAGATGTCGAAGGCGAGGCTCGCCAGCGAGGGCATGCGGTCACCCTCCTGGAAGCCGTAGACGCGCGCGGTGGTCTGCAGCGTCGCGGCCAGGTTGCCGTGCGTGACCCGCACCCCCTTGGGTGTGCCCGTGGAGCCCGAGGTGTAGATGACGTACGCCAGGTGATCCGGGGTGAGCTCTCCCCGCTCCGGGTTGGTCGCGGGGGCGTCCGCGATCTCGCTCCCGTCCAGCCGCACGACGGCGGCGCCGTGCGTCGGCAGGGCCGCCTCCAGGTGGGGCTGCACCAGCAGCGCCGCCACGCGGGAGTCTTCCAGGAACAGCGCCAGCCGCTCCGCCGGGTAGTCGGGGTCCAGCGGCACGTAGGCGCCGCCGGCCTTGAGCACCCCCAGCACCCCCGCCACCATCTCCAGGCCCCGCTCCACGCACAGCCCCACGCGCACCTCGGGGCCCACCCCGCGCCCGCGCAGCCCGTGCGCCAGCCGGTTGGCGCGCGCGTTGAGCGCGGCGTAGCTGAGGGACTCGCCCTCGAACTCCACCGCCACCGCGTGCGGAGTGCGCTCCACCTGCGCCTCGAACAGCTCGTGCACGCACGGGCCGCCCGCGGAGGGCGCCGTGGCGGCGTTCCACTCCTCCAGCAGCGTGCGCCGCTCCGGCTCCGGCAGCACGTCCAGGGCGCCCACGGCCCGCCCGGGCGCCCCTTCCAGCGCCTCTACCAGCCCCTCCAGGGTACGGTGCATCATGGCGCACACGCGCCGCGGGCCCACCGACGCCGGTGCCTGCGCCGTCAGCCCGAATCCCTCACCGAAATCCTCCACCGAGAGCGCGACCGGGTAGTTGGACCGCTCCTGGATGCGCAGCGTACGGATCCCCTCCCACCCCGGGCGCGGCTCCGGGCCGCGCGCCGCCTCCGCGGCCGTGTTGTGGCGGTAGTTGAGGATGGAGGTGAACAGCGGCGCCGGGGCCTGCACGCGGCTGCACCGCTGCGCCAGCGCCAGGGAGGCGTGCTCGTGGCGCAGCAGCTCCGCGAGCTGCGCGTGCATCGCCCGCACGCTCGCCTCCACCCCCGCCGTCCCCGCGCGGACGCGCACCGGCAGCGTGTTGATGAAGAGGCCCATCACCCGGTCCGCGCCTTCCCCCCCGCTCATGCGGCCGAAGAGCACGGTGCCGAACACGACGTCGTCGCACCCCGAGACACGCGCCAGCACCTGCGCCCACGCCACGTGGCACAGCGCCGCCGCGCTCACCCCCAGCGCCCGCGCCCGCCCGCGGAGCCGGGCCGCCAGGCCGGCGTCCACCCGCAGCTGCCCGTCTTCCACGGCGGAGCCGTCGCCCCGCACGTCCAGCAGCCCGAAGGGCACCGTCGGCTCCGCGACGTCGCCCAGCAGGGTGCGGAAGAAGGCCTCGTGCTCCGCCCGGTCCACCCCCAGGCGCGCCTGCGCCACGTAATTGCGGAAGGGGAGCGGCGCGGGCAGCTCCCGCTCCCTGCCCAGCAGGTGGGCGCGGATCTCCTCCTGCTGCAGCTCCAGCGTGGTGTGGTCGCCGATGAGGTGGTGCAGCTCCACCAGCAGCAGCCAGCGCTCCCGCGCCGCGTCGAACGCCACGCGGGCGTGCATCATGGGCGCGCGCCGCACGTCCAGCCGCGCGGCCGCGAGGGCCTGCAGCGCCTCCGCCGCATCCCCTCCCCCCGCGTCCAGCGCCACCTCCTCCACGGGGAGCGGCGCCTGGCGGTGCACCACCTGCACGGGCTCCGGCAGCCCCTCCCACTCCACGGCGGTGCGCAGGATGTCGTGCCGGCGGATCACCGCCTGCAGGGCGTCCACGCAGGCGTCCAGCCGCTCCCGCGAGTCGAAGCCGCTGAGCATCCTGGTGACGTACGGGTCGCGGTCGCCGGCCAGCAGGTGGTGGAAGAGGATCCCCTCCTGCAGCGGCGCCACGGGGTAGATGTCCTGCACGTTGGCCGCGCCCCCGGGCACCCGCGCCACCACGGCGTCGATCTGCGCCTGCGTCAGCTCCACCAGGGGGAGCATCTCCGGCGTGATTCGCCCGCTCCCCGGCACGATCGCGTTGGGCGGCACCTGCACCTCGCGGCTGCGGCCGTCCACCGACGCCGCGAAGCCGGCCAGGGTGGGCGCCGTGAACAGCGCGCGCACCTCCGTGTGCAGCCCCCGGCGGCGCATCCGCTCCACCAGGGTGACCGCGAGGAGGGAGTGGCCGCCCAGCTCGAAGAAGTTGTCGTGCCGCCCCACCCGCCCCAATCCCAGCACCTCCGACCAGATCTCCGCCACCGCTTCTTCCGTCCCGGCAAGCGGCGCCTCGCGGCCGCGCCGCGCGAACGCGTCCTCCTGCGGGGCGGGGAGCGCCCTGCGGTCCACCTTGCCGTTGGGAGTCAGGGGAAGCCTCTCCAGCCGCACGTACGCCGCCGGCACCATGTACTCCGGGAGCGCCTCCGCCAGGTGCGCGCGCAGCGCCTCCACCTCCACGCTCCCCCCATCGCCCACGTAGTAGGCGGCCAGCCGCCGGTCTCCGGGCGAGTCTTCGCGCGCCACCGCCACCGCCTCGCGCACCCTGGGGTGCTCCGCCAGCCGGGCTTCGATCTCGCCCAGCTCGATGCGGAAGCCGCGCACCTTCACCTGCTGGTCGGTGCGGCCCAGGAACTCGATGGTTCCGTCGGGGAGCCAGCGCGCCCGGTCGCCCGTGCGGTACAGCCGCGCGCCCGGCTCGCCGCCGAACGGATCGGGAACGAAGCGCTCCGCCGTGAGCGCCGGCCGGTCCAGGTAGCCGCGCGCCACCCCCGCCCCCCCCACGAACAGCTCCCCCGCCACCCCCGCCGGGGAGGGCTGGTGCCGCTCGTCCAGGACGTAGGCCCGCGCGTTGGGGATCGGCCGGCCGATGGAAACCCGGCCGCTGGGGCCCACCCCGCCGATGGCCAGGGCCGTGGACCAGACGGTGCCCTCCGTGGGGCCGTACTCGTTGTACAGGGTCGCGCCGGGGAGCGCCTCCCCGTGCTCGCCGGGGAGGGCGGGAGGGCACTCCTCGCCGGCGACGGCCACGGCGCGCAGCGTGGCGAGCGCGCCGGGGCCGCCCTCCCGCAGCAGCATGCGGTAGAGCGACGGCAGGGCGAGCAGGTGCGACACGCGCTCGCCGGCGATCAGCTTGGCGAGCGCGGCCGGGTCCTGCTCCGCCCCCAGGACCGGCAGCACCAGACGCCCGCCGCCGCAGAGGGTCCAGAAGATCCCCGCCACCGAGCTGTCGAACGCGACCGAGGAGAGGAGGAGGAAGGCATCCACGGGCTCGCGGTAGAAGGCGAAGCGCGCCGTGGTGGAGTGGACCAGGTTGCGGTGCGCGACCATGACGCCCTTGGGCCGCCCCGTGGAGCCCGAGGTGTAGATCACGTACGCCAGGTGGTCCGGCGTGAGCCCCACGGCGCTCCGCTCCGGGTTCGTCTCCGGGCGTGAAGGCGCGGGCGCGGCGAGGTCCAGCACCGGCACCCCCAGCCCCTCGAACAGCCCCGGCGGCGACGCTGCGGCCAGCACCGCCACGGGGGCGCTGTCCCGCAGCATGTAGCGCAGGCGCTCCGCCGGGTAGGCCGGGTCCAGGGGCACGTAGGCTCCGCCCGCTTTGAGCACGGCCAGCAGCGCCACCATCACCTCCGGCCCGCGCTCCGCGCAGATGGCGACCCGCGCGTCCGGGCCCACCCCCCGCGCCCTGAGCTCGTGGGCCAGGCGGTTGGCGCGCGCGTTCAGCTCCGCGTACGTCAGCGCCCGCCCGCCGAAGGCCACCGCCGTCGCGCCGGGCGTCCGCTCCACCTGCGCCTCGAACAGCTCGTGCACGCACGAACCCGCCGGGTAGGGCGCCGCGGTCGCGTTCCACTCCTCCATCCACCGCCGCTCCGCCTCCGGCAGCAGGGGCAGCTGGTCCACCTGCTGGCGGTCATCCGCCGCCATCGCCTCCAGCACGCGCCCGAGGTAGCCCAGGTGGCGCCCCACCGTCTCCGGGTCGTACAGCGCCGTCGCGTATTCCACGGCGCCCACGATGCGGCCGTCCCTTTCCTGCAGCGACAGCGTCAGGTCGAACTGGGCGGCCCGCGCGGGGGGCGCACCCGCGGAGCTCACCCTGAGCCCCGGCAGCTCCAGCCCCGCGGGGGCGTTCTGCCAGGCGAACATCACCTGGAAGAGCGGGGAGTGCGACAGGGAGCGCGCCGGCTGCACCCGCTCCACCACCTGCTCGAAGGGGATGTCCTGGTGCTGCTGCGCTTCCAGCGACCGCGTCCTCACCCGCTCCAGCAGCTCCGCCACAGTGGGCGAGCCCGACAGGTCCAGGCGGAGCGCCAGGGTGTTGACGAAGAAGCCGATCAGCCCCTCCACCTCGGGCCGCCCGCGGTTGGCCGCCGGCGTGCCCACCACCACCTCCGGCTGCCCGGAAAGGCGGCTGAGCACGGCCGCCCACCCGGCCAGCAGCGTCGCGAACAACGTGGCGCCGTGCCGCCGGCCCAGCGCCTTCAGCGCGGCCGTCAGCTCCTCGTCCAGCTCCACTTCGAGCGAGGCGCCGGCATGGTCCTGCTGCGCCGGCCGCGCACGGTCGGCGGGGAGCTCCAGCAGCTCCGGCGCGCCGCCGAGCGTCCGCGTCCAGTAGTCCGCCTGCCCCTGCAGGATCTCCCCCTCCACCCCGCGCCGCTGCCATGCCGCGTAGTCCGCGTACTGCACCGGCAGCGGCGGCAGCGGATCGGCCCCGCCCCGCGCGAACGCCCCGTAGAGCGCGTTCAGTTCGCCGAACAGCACCCCCATGCTCCACCCGTCGGAGACGATGTGGTGCATGGTCAGGAGGAGCACGTGGTCGTCCGCCGCCAGCCGCACCAGGCGCCCGCGGAAGAGGGGGCCCCGCTCCAGGTCGAAGGGCGCACCCGCCTCTTCGTCGCTCAGCCGGCGCAGCTCCGCCTCCGGCTCCGGGTGCGCGCCCAGGTCGTGCTCGCGCAGCCGGAACCCGCTCTCCTCCACCGGGAGGATCCGCTGCTCCGGCTCTCCGTCCACGTGCACGAAGACCGTGCGCAGCGCCTCGTGCCGGGCCACGATCCCGTTCAGCGCCCGCCGCAGCGCATCCCGGTCCAGCTCGCCCTCCAGCCGCAGGCGCACCGGGAGGTGGTACGCGCCGTCCGCGCCGCCCAGCCGGTGCAGGAACCAGAGGCGCTGCTGCGCGAACGACAGCGCCAGCCTGTTCCCGCGCTCCACCGGCGCCACCGGGGCGGCCAGGGGGGGCGGCACGGCGCGCCGCAGCGCCTCCACGCGCGGGGCCAGCTCCGCCACCGTGGGGGCGTCGAACACCGCCCGCGCCGGCAGCTCCACGCCCAGCGCCTGGCGCACGCGCGAGGCCACCCGCGTGGCCAGCAGCGAGTGCCCGCCCAGGGCCAGGAACCCGTCGTGGATCCCCACCTCGCCCGTCCCCAGCACCTCGGCCCACACCGCGCAGAGCTGCCGCTCCACCTCGGTGCGCGGCGCCACCCACCCTTCCCCGCCTCCGCCCCGCTGGTCCTCCGCCAGCGCCCCCGCGAAGCTCCCGGCGTCCAGCGCGCCGCGCAGCGCGGGCCGCCGGATCTTCCCCAGCGAGGTGCGCGGGATCTCTTCCGGCTCCACCAGGAGGACGTGCGCCACGGTGGCCCCGAAGCGGGCGGCCACCGCGCGGCGCACCTCCCGCCGCAGCGCGGCCCGCTCGTCCGCCCCGTACAGGGGTGTGTGAAGGAACACGGCGGCTTCGTCCGTGTCGCGCCCGGCGGTGCGCACGGGGCACACGGCGGTGCAGCCGTGCTCCACCCCGGCCACCTCCTCCACCGCGGCCTCCACCTCCTGGCTCTGGAAGTTGAGCCCGTTGACGATCAGGACATCCTTCTCGCGCCCCGTGATGGTGAGCGCCCCCCCGCGCAGCGCGCCCGCGTCGCCAGTGTCGAACCAGCCGTCCTCGGTGAAGCTCTCCCGCGTCTGCTCCGGTTCGCGCGCGTACCCGGGGGTCACCGTGTCCCCCCGCACCTGCACGCGGCCCGGGCACCCTTCCGGCACCACCCGCCCCTCCGCGTCCACCACCCGCAGCGAGATCCCCGGGAACGGCGTGCCCACCTCCGTGAACGCGTCGCCCCCGGGCTCCCCGTCCAGGCTCAGGCGGGCCACGCGCGTGATCCCCCCCACCTCGGACATCCCGTAGGAGGGGCGAAGGGCTTCCGGCCGCAGCCCGTAGCGCGACATGTGGCCGAGGAAGGCGCGCACGGTGCGCACGATCACCGGCTCCGCCGTCACCGTGAAGTTCGCCAGGCGGGAGAAGTCCCAGGAACGCCCGGAGGCCGCCGCCAGGTGCCCGTTGAGGAGGCCCAGCGAGTAGTTGGTGCCTCCCGTGTGGGTGACGCGGTAGCGGTGCAGGGCCTCCAGCCAGCGCTCCGGGTCCTCCAGGACGTCGCGGGTGCCCAGGTGCACCTGGTCCGCCCCCGCCGCCAGGGTGGCGAGGCTGGAGGTGAGGCCGGCGTTGTGGTCCAGCGGGAGCCAGTTGAGGGCGGTGACGTCGTGCCGGTCCACCCCCGCCAGGCTGGGCGTCCGCTGGCACATGCACAGCAGGTTCTTGTGGCTGCGCTGGATGAGCTTGGGGCGCCCCGTGGTGCCCGAGCTGAGCAGGAGCACCGCGATGGCGTCCGGCGCGGCGGGGTGCCACGCCGGGTCGGGTTCGTGTGCCGCCAGCTCCGCCACGGGGGCGACGCGCGCCGCGCCGCCCAGCAGGGCGTGCACGGCCCCGGCCAGCCCATCGCCGGCGAGCACCAGGGGGCGGTCCAGCGTGTTCCAAACGTCGCGCAGCCGCCGGGCGGCGTGGCCGTCGACGTCGCCGGGATCCGCCACCCCGGCCGGCACCGCCGTGAAGCCGCCCAGGATGCACGCCCAGAGCGCCGGGAAGAACTCTTCGGCCGTCTCCACCTGGAAGACGACCTCGTCGCCCGGGCGCACGCCGCGTGCGCGCAGGCCGCCCAGGATGCGCTCGGCGCGGGTGCGGAGCTCGCGGTAGCACAGCACCACCTCGCCGCCGTCGGCGCGCACCCGAACGATCCGCCCCGGGCGGTCCTCCTCGGAGGCCGCGCGCAGGACACCGGCGAGCGTGGCCGGGGCCCCCGCCGGCAGCGGGAGCGTGGGGCCGGTCGCCAACGACGGGGGTGCGGAGGAGGTTGCGCCAGCGAACACTTCCATGGGCCTCTTCACTGCCTGGTTTCGCCTCCGCGACGGTTACGCTGCTCCCGGGGCGTACGACTTCCTGGACTCGGCTTCACGAATTCCGGCGGAGAGCGTGAATCGCCGGAACCAACGCGGCGGTGAAGGCGTGGAAACGCATGGAGGCCGGCTCCTGGGCGCGAGCGCGGCGACGCGCCCGCCCATTCGCCTGCGGGAGGCGCGCCCCCATAGCCGCGGCGCTATCCGTCCGTTTCCCAAATATCTCCCGACACTCTACGCAGATACGCGCGCCCCGTCAACCCGGCCCCGGCCCCGGCGGGACCACGGCACCACGCTCCGCGTACGCGGCAAAGCCGTGAACCGGGGGCTTCCGGCGGCGGCCAAAATCGCGCCTCCTGCGCCACCGTGTTTACTTCTTCGGCGCACCTGCCCGTCATCCGTCCGGCGCGGACCGGGGCGCATCCGCCAGGAAGTCCATGCCTTCGCCCGGGCGGCCGGACCGCCGCGGGGAACCGGGGATGATACGTTCCGCAATCGATATTATCCGTCCGGCCGCCCTGCCGGGCGGCCACCGTTCCCTCCGGGTCCCGCGCCGCCGGCTCGCCGCGAGGGAGGGACCGGCGCCAGGGCTTCGGCCAGGAGGGCGGCGAGCGTGCGGACGTGAGGCTCCCGCACCAGGGTGAAGTGGTTTCCCGGGACCACCGCGCTCCGCACCGTTCCGGTGGTGAGCGCCCCCCAGCGCGCCGCCTCCGCGGCCGCCGAGCCGGCCCGGTCGCCCGCCACCACCAGCAGCAGGTCCGACGCGCAGGGCCCGGGGCGGTAGCTGGCGGCGGCGGCCGCGTTCCGGCGGAAGACCGTCCAGAGCCGCTCGAAATCGGCGAACCCGAGCTCGCCCGGGACCAGCCCGGCCGCGCGCGCATCCTCCCACACCCGCCCCAGCGGCTGGGCCGGGGCGAGGGCGAGGGCCTCCGCGGCCGGGGAGGCACCCCGCGCCCCGCCGAGGCCCAGGTGGGCCAGGAAGCTGGCCAGCATCCGGGGATCTTCCGCGGCGGCGGCGGGCGGGGCGGCTCGTGGGGCCACGGAGTCCACCAGGGCGAGCAGCTCCACCTCCTCGCCCGCCGCTTCCAGCCTGCGCGCCATCTCGAACGCGACCAGCCCGCCCATGGACCAGCCGCCCAGGCGGTACGGCCCCTCCCTCTGCACGGTGCGGAGCTCCGCCAGGTAGTCGGCCGCCATCTCCTCCACACGGGTGGGGGGGAGGTCGCCCCCCTGCACCCCGCGGGACTGCAGGCCGTAGAAGGGCCGGCCGGAGCCCAGGTGCCGCGCCAGCGGGGCGTACGAGACTACCTCGCCTCCCGCGGAGTGCACGAAGAAGAGGGGCGGCTCGGCTCCCGCCGGCTGGATGGGCACCAGCGGGCCCTGCGCCGTGGCCGCCTCGCCCGTCCGCAGCGCGCGGGCCAGCTGCTCCACGGTGGGGCCCGCGAGCAGCGTCGCCACGGGCACCCGGCGGCCGGTGAGCCGCTCCACGGCCGCGAGGAGGCGCAGCACCGCCAGCGAGTGCCCCCCCGCGTCGAAGAAGTTGTCCGTGACCCCCACCCGGCCGGTGCCCAGCACCTCCTCCCACACGCGCAGGAGCCGCTGCTCCAGCGCGTCGCGCGGCGCCAGGTACTCCCGGGTCCTCTCCACCTCGGGCGCCGGGAGCCGGCGGCGGT
Source organism: uncultured Gemmatimonadota bacterium (assembly GCA_902805735.1). GTDB lineage: Bacteria > Gemmatimonadota > Gemmatimonadetes > Longimicrobiales > Longimicrobiaceae > Longimicrobium. The sequence continues at coordinate 32,354 of CADCTW010000157.1, forward strand.
CCACCTTGCCCGTGGGGGTGAGCGGAAGTGCATCCAGCACCACCACGGCGGCCGGCACCATGTGCTCCGGCAGCCGCTCCCTCACCCACTCCCGCAGCTCCCGCGGACGGGGCGCTTCTCCCCGCGCCACCACGTACCCCACCAGCCGCCGCTCCCCCCCGCCGTCGCCGCGCACCACCACCGCCGCCTGCGCGACGCCCGGGTGGCGGCACAGCGCCGACTCGATCTCCCCCGGCTCGATGCGGAAGCCGCGCACCTTTTCCTGCGCGTCGTCCCTGCCCAGGAACTCCAGCACGCCCGTGCGGCGCCAGCGGGCCCGGTCGCCCGTGCGGTACATCCGCGCCCCCGGTTGGGGGGAGAACGGGTCCGGGACGAAGCGTTCGGCGGTCAGCCCCGGCCGGCCCAGGTACCCGCGCGCCACGCCCGCCCCGCCCAGGCACAGCTCCCCGGGCACCCCCGCCGGAACCGGCTCTCCGGCCGCGTCCAGCACGTACGCCCGCCGCCCCGGGAGCGGGCCCCCGATGGGTACCCGCGCGCCCGCGTCCTCCGGATCCCGCGGGAGCTCGTGCAGGGTGGCGGTGATGGTGGTCTCGGTGGGGCCGTACGCGTTGAGGAGGCGCACCTCCCCCAGCGGCCCGCGCCGCCAGACGGCGACCGCCTCCGGCGACATGCGCTCTCCCCCGGCGATCACCAGGCGCAGGCGGTGCGGCGGGAAGGCCCCGGCCGCGGCCCACGCCGCGGCCGCCTGCTGCCAGTAGGCGGTCGGCAGGTTGGCCACGGTGACCCCTTCCGCGGCGATGGCGCGGGCGAGCTCCGCCGCGCTCCGGATCTCGCGGGGGCGCAGCATCACCGCGGCACCGCAGACCAGGGCGGAGAGGATCTGCTCCAGCGAGGGATCGAAAACGGCCGCCGCGAACTGGAGCACCCGGTCCGCCGCCGTGATCCCGTAGGCCGCGCGGACCGTGGTGACGTGGGCGGCCAGGGCGCCGTGTCCCACCATCACCCCCTTGGGGATGCCGGTGGAGCCGGAAGTGTACATTACGTACGCCAGGCTCCCGGCCCGCGCCGCGGTCGCCGGCGGGGCCGGGCTCTCCGCCCGCTCGTCGAGGAGCACCACTTCGGCGGCGCCGGGGGGGAGGCGCGCCTCGGTGCCGCTCGTCGCCACGACGACGGCGAGCGCCGCGTCCCGGGCCAGGAAGCCCAGGCGCTCCGCGGGCGTCGCCGGGTCTAGCGGGACGTAGACGCCGCCCGCCTTCCACGTCGCCAGCAGCGCCACCACCAGCCCGGGCGAGTGCTCCACGCAAACGCCTACGCGCACCTCCGGACCCACGCCCTTGCCGCGCAGCAGGTGCGCCAGAGCGTTCGCCCTGCGGTCCAGGCCGGCGTAGGTGAGCGCTTCGGCCCCGCACACCAGCGCCTGCGCGTCCGGGGTGCGGCGCGCCTGCGCCTCGAACATCCCGAGCACGCACTCCGTCGTGGGGCCCGGGTCTTCCCCGCTCCCCCACCCCAGCACCCGCCGGCGCTCTTCCGCCGTCTGCAGCGGCACCTCGCGCACACCCGCCTCCGGGTCCGCCAGCACCGCATCCAGCAGCGCGCGGAAGTGCCGGAGCATCCGCGCGGCGGTGCCCTCCTCGAACAGGTCGGTGCTGTACTCCAGCCCCCCCGCCAGGCCGCCCCCCGCCTCTTCCAGGGAAAGGGTGAGGTCGAACTTGGCCACTGCGGAGCGCAGCGGCTCCGGCCGGGTGCGCAGCGGGCCGGGGGCGGGCGCCTCGCCCGCCTCGCCGCGGAGCGCGAACATCACCTGGAAGAGGGGGTTGCGGCCGCGGCTCCGCTCCGGCGCGAGCGCTTCCACCACCCGCTCCCAGGGTACTTCCTGGTGCGCCAGGTCCCGCAGGGTGGTCCGCCGCACCTGCCGCACCAGCGCGCGGAACGAGGGGTTCCCCGCGAGGTCCGCCCGCAGCGCCAGCGTGTTGGCGAAGAAGCCCACCACCCCCTCCAGCTCCGCGCGGGTGCGCCCCGCCACGGGGGTCCCCACCACCACGTCCTCGCTTCCGCCGTACCTGGAAAGGAGCACCTGGAAGGCGGCCAGCAGCACCATGAAGAGCGTGGCGCCCTCCGCGCGCGCCAGCGACCGGAGGCGCTCCACCGTCGCGGCGTCCACCTGGAACGGGTGCACGGCGCCCCGGTGGCTGGGGGCGGCCGGCCGCGGCCGGTCGGTGGGCAGCTCCAGCACGGGGGGCGCCCCCTCCAGGCGCCGCACCCAGTACGCGAGCTGCCCCCGCAGCCTTTCGCCCGAGAGCTGCTCGCGCTGCCACACCGCGTAGTCCGCGTACTGCACCGATAGATCCGGGAGCACCGGGCGCTCCCCTCGCGCCAGGGCGCCGTAGAGCACCGCCAGCTCGCGCCGGAGCACCTCCGTGCTCCAGCCGTCCCCGATGATGTGGTGCATCCGCAGCAGCAGCATGTGCTCCCCCTCGTCCAGCCGCAGGAGCACGGGCTGGAAGAGGGGGCCTTCCCGCAGGTCGAACGGCGCGTAGGCGTGGGCCAGGAGGCGTTCGCGCAGGGCGCCTTCGCGCGTGTCCGGCGGCTCCGCGCCCAGGTCCTCCCGCAGGAGCGCGAGCCGGGCTCCGTCGTGGATCACCTGCACGGCGCGCCCTTCGCTCTCGGCGAAGGTGGTCCGCAGCGTCTCGTGCCGGGCCGCCAGCGCCCGCAGCGCCCCTTCCAGGGCGGCGGCGTCCAGCGCCCCCGTCAGCCGCAGCGCCACCGGCATGTTGTAGGTGGCCCTTCCCGGGTCCAGCCGGTCCAGGAACCAGAGCCGCTCCTGCGCGGAGGAGAGCGGAAGGGCGGCGCCGCGCGGCGCGCGGGGGATGGGCGGCGCCTCCGCCCCGCGCAGCTCCTCCACCAGGACGGCCAGCTCCCCCACCGTGCGGGCGCCGAACACGGCGTGCAGGGGGATCTCCACCCCCAGCGCCTCCCGCACCCGCACGGCCAGGGAGGTGGCGAGCAGGGAGTGGCCGCCCAGGGCGAAGAAGTCGTCCCGCACCCCCACGCGCCGCACCCCCAGGATGGCGGCGAAGAGCTCCGCCACCCGCTCCTCGGCCGGGGTCCGCGGCGCCAGGTAGCCATCTCCCGCCCCCGCCCCTTGCGGCTCGGGGAGGGCCCGCCGGTCCAGCTTTCCGCTGGGCGTGCGCGGGAAGGCGTCCAGCGCGACGTACTCGCCGGGCACCATGTGCTCCGGAAGGCGCCCGGCCAGGTGGCCGCGAAGCTCCGCCGGGGGCACCGCGCCCGCGGCCGGCACCAGGTACGCCACCAGCCTCCGGTCTCCCGGCGCCGCGTCCCACACCGCCACCACGGCCTCGCGGACCCCGGGGTGGTCGCGCAGCGCCGCCTCCACCTCCCCCGGCTCCACGCGGAAGCCGCGGATCTTCACCTGCCCGTCCAGGCGCCCCAGGTATTCCAGCCCGCCGCCGGACAGCAGGCGCGCTCCGTCTCCCGAGCGGTAGAGGCGCGCGCCCGGCACGGTCCCCAGCGGGTCCGGAACGAAGCGCTCCGCGGTGAGCGCGGGGCGGTTCAGGTAGCCACGCGCCACCCCGGCCCCTCCCACGTACATCTCCCCCGCCACCCCGGCGGGAACCGCCTGGAGGCGCCGGTCCAGCACGCGGACGGCGAGGTCCGGGATGGGGACCCCGATGGGGCTGCCGGAGCCTTGTTCCGCGTCCGCCCGGGTGATGGGGCGGCAGGTGACGTGTACGGTGGTTTCCGTGATCCCATACATGTTCACCAGGCGCGGCCTGGCGTCGCCATGCTTCCCTACCCACGCGCGCAGGCTTCCCGGCTCCAGCGCCTCTCCTCCGAAGATCACCAGCCTCAGCGAGAGCTCCGCCTCGCCGGATGCGAGGTCCGCCCGGGCGAGCTGGCGGAAGGCGGACGGGGTCTGGTTCAGCACCGTCACCCCTTCGGCCGCCAGCAGCCGGCGCAGCTCCTCCGGGTCGCGGCTGGTGAGATACGGCACCACCACCAGCCTGCCGCCGTACAGGAGGGCACCCCACATCTCCCACACGGAGAAGTCGAAAGCGTACGAGTGGAAGAGCGTCCACACGTCCGCCGGGCCGAAGCCGAACCACGCATCGGTCGCGCGGAAGAGCCGCACCACGTTCTCGTGGGTGACCATGACCCCCTTGGGGCGCCCCGTGGAGCCGGAGGTGTAGATCACGTACGCCAGGTTCCGCGGCTCCGCCCGGTCTTCCACGGATTCCGGGCTCTCCCCGGCGGCCTGCGCCCAGAGGGGGTCGGCGACCAGGCGCTGGAACCCTCCCGCCGGCAGCCTGCCGGCCACGTGCTCGTGGCAGAGGAGGAGCGAGACCGCGGAATCTTCCAGCACGAAGCCCAGCCGGTCCGGCGGGTACTCCGGGTCCAGGGGGACGTACGCGCCCCCGGCCTTGAGGATCGCGGCCAGGGCGATCACCATCTCCAGCGAACGCTCCATGCAGACGCCCACCCGCACCTCGGGCCCCACGCCGCGCCGGCGCAGCGCGTGCGCGAGCTGGTTGGAGCGCCGCTCCAGCTCGCCGTAGGTGAGCGACTGGCCGCCGGCGGCCACCGCCACCGCATCGGGAGTCCGCGCCGCCTGCGCCTGCAGGAGGGTGTGGATGCACGCCGGGGCGGCCCGGAGCGCCGCCGGCGCGGGACGCTCCTCCACGAGCCGGCGCCGCTCCGCGGGGGTCAGGATCTCGATGCGGCCCAGGGGCTGCCCAGGGTCCGCCGCGAAGGCGCGCAGGATCAGGGTGAGGTGCTCGCCCAGCCGCCGGATGGCCTCCCCGCCGAAGCGGGCCCCGTCGAAGAGGAGGGCGAAGGAAAGGCGCGCCCCCCCGTGCGCCACCACCGTCAGGGGGTAGCCGGTGGACTGGAGGAGCTCGAAGCTGCGCCTCCGCCACCCCTCGCCCAGGCGGTGCAGCGCGTCCTGCGTGTGCTCCGTCTCGAACACCAGCAGGGTGTGGAAGAGCGGGGTGCCGCCGGGCACCGCGCTCCACTGCTGGATGCGCGACAGGTGCGTGCGCTCGTGGGGACGCATCCGCACCCACAGGGAACGCACGCTCCGCAGGTGCCGGGCGACGGAGTGCCCCGGATCCATGCGGGCGCGCACCGGCACGGTGTTGCTGAGCAGCCCCACCACTCCCTCGGCCCCTTCGAAGCCGCCCGCGCGGCACCGCCGCGTGGCCCCGAACACCACGTCCTCGTCGCCCGTGTACCGGCCCAGCAGCAGGGCCCAGGCACCCTGCAGCACCCCGTTCAGCGTGGTGTTCTCCCGCCGGGCCAGGCGCCGCAGCCGTTCGGTGAGCCCGGCGGAAAGGCGAAAGCGGTGCGTCCCCGCGCCCCCGTGGCGGGCCGGCTCCAGCGTCAGCTCGTTCGGCCCTTCGAACCCGCGCAGCTCCTCTTCCCAGAAGGACGGGGAGTCCGGCCTCTCGGCGCCGCGGAGCCACAGCACGTAGGCGCCGTAGCTTCTCCGGTCGGCGGCCCGGAACTCCCTTCCGCCCACCTCTGCCTCGTAATCCTCGAACAACTCGCGCAGCAGGATGGCACGCGCGTGGCCGTCCATCAGGGCGTGGTGAGAGGTCCACACCAGCCGGTACACCTCGTCCTCCATGCGCAGGAGAGTGAGGCGGGTCAGCGGCGCGTCTTCCGGGTGGAACGGGGTGGAGCGGTCCTCGCGCAGGAACGTGCGCATCGCCTCCTCCCGCGCCTCTTCCGGCATGCCGCGCCAGTCCTGCTCCGCCCAGGGTACCCGCACGCGGGGGTGTACCCTCTGGAGCGGCTCCGGGGAAGCGTCCAGGTGGAAGGAGGTGCGCAGGACCGAGTGGCGCGCCGCCAGGCGCCCCCACGCGTCGTGGAGCTCCGCGACGCGGAGCGGCTCGCGCAGGGTGCAGACGTACTGCTGAACGTACAGCCCCGCGCCCGGGTCGCGCTGGCTCTGGAGGAGCATCGCGAGCTGCATGGGCGCGACCGGGTACGCGCCGGACGGCGCATCGCCGCGGTGCTCCACGCGCTCCGGGTCCGCGGCGTCCCGCACGGCCGGACGCCCGGCGAGATCGCTCATCGGGGGCTGGAGCCCGCTGCGGGCAGCCCGGCGCGGGGGGGGTGCTTCCCCCCGCGCCGGGTGCGGGCCATGCCGGTTGCCGCCGACCTCCCCCGCGTGGGACCCTGCACCCGGATGGGCACGGGCTCGGCCCGGGTCAGACCGCCGCCAGCGCCGGCTCGGCGACGGAGCCGCTGACGCGGGCGATCCCCAGCCGCGGTTCGGTCACCACCCGGTACCCGACGGCGGTGGGAAGGCAGCGCAGGTCCTCTTCGCGCAGCAGGTCGGAGAACGGCGTGGGCGCGGCCCCGTCGCCCCCCTCGGCCACGTTGTGGCTGAGGTTCTCGCGCATCCGGGCGGACACCTCCGCCAGCAGGTCGGTCTGCCCCGCCTCCTTGAGATCCTCGATGCCGGCCACCACGTGCGTGAAGGCCAGCTTGGCGTCGGCGGCGTTGATGTCGCCGGTGCTCAGCCGCTGGGCTTCCCAGAAGTACGTTTCCTTCCCCGAGTTCTGGTCGTAGAAGGTGGAGACGATGAGCATCCAGCGCAGGTAGTGCTCGCGGTAGCAGGTGGCGTAGAAGGTGGCCGCGTCTTCGGGGAGGATCTCCCCGCGCAGGATGCTGGAGATGCTGGCCGCGGCCAGCATCCCGCTGTACGTGGCCAGGTGCACGCCCGAGGAGAGGAGCGGGTCCAGGAAGGCCGCGGAATCCCCCGCGAGGAAGTACCCCGGCCCGGCCAGCACCTCGGACAGGTACGAGTAGTCACCCTCCACGCGGATCTCCGACACCCGCTCCGCCGGGGCGATCGCCTCGCTCGCCAGGCGCGACCGGCTCACCCCCTCGGTGAAGATCTCTTCCACCGAGGCGGTCTTCCTCCGCTCCTGGAAGTACTTCTCGTGCACCACCAGCCCCACGCTCGTGGTGCCGTCGTGGAGCGGGATGGTCCACGTCCACCCCTGGGGCACCGAGCCCACCAGGATGGGGCCGGTGAGCCCCACGTCCGGGTGCTGCACGCCGCGGTAGTAGCTCCACACGGCGATGTTCTGGAAGGCCTCGTTGTGACGGCGCGAGTGCAGGTAGCGGTTCGCCATGATCCCGGAGCGCCCGGAGGCGTCCACCACGAAGTCGAACGCGATCTCGCCCGCGGCGCCGCCGGCGGCCTGCCAGCTCGCCCGCACCGGGCGGTCGCCGTCGAAGTGGAGGCCGCGCACCGTGACCCCCTCGTGCACCTGCACGCCCTGGCTCTTCGCGTGCTCCAGCAGGATGTGGTCGAACTCCGAGCGCTTCACCTGGAACGACGAGCGGTGCTCTCCCGGGAGCTTGCCCCAGTCGAAGAGCCAGCGCTCGGCGCCCCACTCGAAGAACGCCCCCGTCTTCTTTTGGAAGCCGTGCGCCTCCAGCTTCTCCCGCACCCCCAGCACCTCGAAGATGTGGTTCAGCGCCACCAGGAGCGACTCGCCGATGTGGTAGCGCGGGAACACCTCCCGCTCGACCAGGGTGACCTGGAACCCTTCCCGCGCCAGCAGGGTGGCGGTCGTGGACCCGGCGGGCCCTCCTCCGATCACGAGCACCTGCGTCGTCGTGTCCATCATCGTCGCTCCGTAGCCTGAAAAGGTGGGGTGAAAACGAGGTGCCGCGGGAAGCCCCCGGCGCGATTCGGGGGGCGAAGCGCCATCCGGCGGGGGCGGCGCGGCGTCGTGGATGCGGGCGGGGCCGCTCACGACACGCCCTGTCCGCATGGAGCGGGTCGCCGGCGGACCCGCCGGTCCACGGCGCCCCGCGAGCGCCGCCCGCCGCGGCGTCAGCCGCCCGCGCCGCTCAGCGTGGACCGGATCCGCAGCCACACCCGCGCGGCGGAGTTGCGGAGGGGGCGCGCACCTTCGGCTCCCCCCTGCCGCGCGAGGCGGCCGCGGGGCCTCCACGGCTCGCGGTTCAGCCCGGCCGCCCAGCAGGTGAAGAGCAGCATCATCTCGTAGGCGAGCACCGGCCACGGCATCATGGGGGCGCGCAGGAGGGCGGCGCGCGCGCCCTCCGGGTCGGCGCCGGGGCCCTGCAGCCGGTACTGCGCGGCGCACAGCGGCCCCAGCAGCACCTTGAGGGCTACGCGCGGCTCACGCACCATCAGCCGCGGCAGCGACGGCCGGCACCCGATGGCTTCGCCCATGGTCTCCATGAAGCGGAAGTAGTCCGTCAGCGTGGCCACCCGCTCGGCGTCGCCGGCGAACTGCTTCAGGTCCAGCTCCGCCTGCATCTGGATGTCGCGCAGCATCTCGTCGCGCGGGGGAAGGGAGCGCTCCCCGCTCAGCAGCTGGGCCAGGTGCCGGGCCTGCATCTCCGCGCACGGCGGCACGCTCCCCACGCCGGGGCGCACGTAGCCGATCCAGGCGATGTCCGTCCCCGCCTCGGGCGCCAGCATGCGCTTGTAGAGCGCGCGGGCGTTCGCGGCGTAGCGGGCCAGCGACGGCTCGTGCTCTTCCAGGAAGGCGAACTCGGGAGCGAAGCCGGTGCAGCACACGATCACGTCGCAGCGGAACTCCGTGCCGTCGGCGAACACCACGCCGTCGCGGCGAAGCTCGGTGACCTCCGGCCGGTACGAGGCACCGTGGTACACCATCGCCTCGATGAACGCGGTGCTCTTGGTGCCGAAGCGGTGGAAGGGCGAAACGCCGCGCGCCCGGTTGATCTCCGCCGCCTTGCGCAGCACCGCCTGGTCCGCCCCGTCGTTCTGCAGCGCGTCCTCGATGCGCACTTTGAAGCGGACGAACGGCTTGCCGACCACCGAGCGGGGGAGCGAGTGGTAGCAGCGGTTGGTATCCAGGTCGGAGGGCATCCCGCGGTAGTAGCGGGGGATCACGTAGCCGGGCCCGTTGCGGGTGGAGATCGCAGACTCCTCCGCGGCGCGCGCGGCCATCAGCGCGATGTCGGAACCGCTCTCGCCCACCCCCACCACCAGCACCCGCTTCCCCGCGAACTCCGCCCCGTCCCGCACGGTCCCCGAGTGGATGATGGCGCCGTCGAAGCCGCGCGGGTCCGCCCAGGCGGGAAACCGCGGGCGCATGTTCGATCCGCAGCAGATCACCACGTTGTCGAACGCCGCCTCGTCTTCGGCCGCCCCGTCCGCCTGGGCCCGCACCCGCCACCCCCCCTCTGGCGCGCGCCGCACGGACCGCACGGAGGTGCCGAAGCGGTAGTGGCGCAGCAGGTCGAAGCGCTCCGCGTACTCGGCCAGGTACGACAGGTACTCGCCGCACCGCCAGAGCACCGGCCGCTCCACCTCCCCGCCCATGAACGATCCGTAGCTCGTCAGCAGGCTGCTGGAGGTGAGCTGCAGGTTGCTGTACGTGTCCGTGAACACGCCTCCGGCGGCCGGGCGCTTTTCGAACCCGGTGACGTCGTACCCCTTCTCCTTGAGCTCCTTCACGGCGACCAGCCCCACCGGCCCCGCTCCGATCACGGCGATCCGCCTGCGGCGCCCGGCGGCGGGAGCCTGGGTGCCGGCCGCGCTCATCTCCCCTCCGCGTGCGGGCGCGCCGCGTCCAGCACCCGCGCCCGGAACGCCTCGTCGCCCAGCAGCCGCGACCACGACACGCTGGCGTCGGGCCGCCGCTGCGTCCCGCGCTCCCGGTTGGCGTACACGTCCGGCGGATCGGACTGCAGCACCACGTGCTCCGCCACCACGCTGTGCTCCGGCAGCGGCGCGCGCGCGCGGGCGCCCTCGGCGCTCTCGAAGCGCAGCACCACGAAAGGATCGCCCTCGATGTCCGCGACCATCCCGGAGCAGGCGCCCACCGGCAACGTTTCGCGGTAGCTCGCGCGCCGCACCGCCACCCGCACGCCGCCGGCGCGCAGCCCGTCCACGAACTCGGTGAGGCTGGCGCACCCCAGCGCCCGCCCGGCCGGGACCTCTTCCGCCGCCCGCTCCAGCGCCTCGCGCAGCGCCGCGTCGCCCACCCGGGGCGACCAGGCCACCTCGTGGGCGCGGATGCGCCGGGTGTTGCTCCACGCCGTGTACAGCGGGGGGGTGGAAGCGAGCACCACCGCCCCCGCCTGGAGCGCGTGCGGGGTCCACAGGAGCTGGTCCCGGGCGATGCTCGGGTCCGAGAAGAGGAGGACCTGGAAGGGCTCGCCGTCCAGCGTCACGTCGCAGCCGCAGCGTGCGCCGTGCGGCAGTTCGAGCGCGTACAGCCTGCGCGTGGCTTCCACCGCAAAGCCGGTGGCGCGAAGCGAGCTTAGAACCGGAGCGAGGCCGCCCTCGTCCACGGGGCCGGGAGCGGGGGCGCGCACCACCGGGATCCCGGGGGCGAAGCAGATCAGGCTGTGCCACTTGTTGGTCATCGTGGGCACCGGCCTCAGCTGGCGCCCCGCCAGCGGGCCCGTCACCCCCAGCCCGTCCACGCGGAACTCGGACCCCGTGCCGCGGTCCACGAAGCGGCCCGCCTCCAGCTCCAGCTCCACGCGCGTCTCCGGCTCGTCGTCCAGGCACGGGTAAAAGGTGCCCGTGAGCGCGCTGTCGCTTCCCCCCGACAGCGTCACCATCTCGTGGGGCCCCACCCGCGAGGCGAGCAGGCCACCTGCGCTCGCCAGCTCGCGCAGCGGCAGCGCCGCGTGGCCGTCGGGGGTGAAGAGGCTCACCACCATGTCGTGCTCGGGAAGCCGCTCGTCCACCTGCACGTCCATGGTCCGCAGCACCAGCGGCTCGATCCCGGGCTGGGCGAACCAGGCGTCGGTGCCGTGGCCGTGCCGGGCGTCCGGGTGCGACGGGGGGACCGGCCACACCATGACCTCGGTGTCCGGGTAGAGCGCCGTCCACTCCGCGTAGCTCCCCTGGAAGCTCTCCACCCGCACCAGGCTACGGCCGGCCAGCGGGCCCTCGAAGGCCACGCCCATGCCGTGGCTCCACACGCTCCGCGTCTGCTCGTCGAAGATCGAGAGGGTGCCGCCGAACAGGCCGCCCGTGCCAAAGGTGAGGCGCTGCCCGTCCAGCTCGGCCAGGAAGACCGCGTTGGAGCAGCAGATCTCGCAGTGCACCACCGCGTAGCTCTGCCCGTCGATGGTGTCGTTGACGGCGTGCACGTTGTCCATCATGTG
>CADCTW010000158.1 GCA_902805735.1 uncultured Gemmatimonadota bacterium
GCCACGGGCGGAGCGGCGGGCGCTCCGGCCGGGAGCGGCACCGGGGCGCCAGGGACGGGACGGAGCGGCGCGGCGGGTGGCCGGCTGGGGTCGGAGCTGGGGGACGGGCGGCTGGTGGTGACCCCGGAGGCCGCTCCGGAGCGCGTGCTGACGGACCGCGAACGGCTGCGGGCGCGTCTGCAGGCGCGCATCGGCGCCATCAACGACAGCGTCGCCGACGCGGCGGCGCGGGCGCGGCGGGGGCGCAACTGGACGGTCAAGGACAAGAGCGGGCGCGAGTGGGGGATCGCCGAGGGGGGCGCGCCGGTGATCGCCGGGGTCAAGATCCCCGGCGTCAACGTGACGCCCCCCGTGGGAAGGAGCCGCGAGGGTGAGCTCTACGACGCGGAAGTGAAGCGGCAGCGGGACGAGATCAACACCCAGACGGACGCGCAGGACCGCGACCAGAACCTGCGGGAACGAGCTCGCGCCACGCGAGAACGATTGGACCGCGAGAGGCGGCAGAAACGTGAAGGGGCGTCCGGCAATCCATAGCCGCGGCGCCCCTTTCCGCCTTCCCTGGAACACCTCTTGCACCCCCGCATCCCGCACCAAAGGCCGGAAATCACAGCGTACGAAGGGGGAACATGCGGGAAAGCCGTGGGCGCGGGAAGCGGGACAAGGGCCGGGCGGAAGAGAGCCCGGATGGCGGCGACAACGCGCTGATCTTCGCGCTGGGCGCGGCCACCGGCTTCGCGGTCTCGTTCTGGGTGGCGGGGCGCTCTATGCGCGAGGTGGAAGCGGGCGGGGTCCGCGGGCGCATCCGCGAGGGCGCGCGCACCATGGCCGACCGCCTGCGCCCGGGACGCCTGCGCCGCGAGTACAGCGACCAGCGCGAGCTCACCCGCCTGGAAGACGCCGTGCTGGACGCGTTCCTGCGCGACGAGATCCTCTCGGAGCGGGCCATCGACGTGGGCGCCATCAGCCGGGGGATCATCGAGCTCTCCGGCTCGGTGCACAACCACGACGAGGCGCACCTCGCCATGACCAAGGCGCGGCGCGTGCCCAACGTGGAGACCGTGGTCAACCGGCTGGAAGTGGAGAACGACATTGCGCGCCGTTCGGCGCGCGTAAACCAGGGCGAAGGGGGAGCGATGTCGGGAGAGTGGAGCGGGAACGTGAGCGGGATGGGGCGCAGGCGGCAGGGCGACACCGAGCCCGACCAGAGGGACGATTCGCAGCACATCCGGGAGACCTCCATCGAGCACTCGGACCGCCGCGAGTTCGAGGAGGAGGACCTGGCGCACTCGCACACCATCATGACCTCGCGCCCGTCGCCGCACCCGGAGAACCCCACCAACTTCTCCGAGGACGAGCTCGACAACCAGAGCCCGTACGGCAAGCACGCGGTGCCGCAGGAGGAGCAGCCGCAGGAGCTCAACACGCTGAGCCGCGTGGGCGAGGGGATGAACCCCGGCATCGCGCTGCGCCTGGAGCAGGCGGACCTGCCGGTGAAGCCCCACCAGGCCGCCAACCCCGTGGAGCCCCGCGAAGACAACGCCTGACCCCTTCCGCGGGTCGCACGCCGGCGCGGGCCGGGGGGATTCGTCCCCCCGGCCCGCGTTGCTTGAGCGGCGGGGGCGCGCCCCGTACATTGCGCCACGCCATCCAGACCCTAACCGGACCGACGACGATGCCGGACACGTTGAAGGAAAGAGTTCGCGCGGACCTGAACGACGCGCGGCGCGAGCGCGACAAGCTGCGCACCACGCTCCTGAGCACCTTCATCTCCGAGATCCGCAACCGCGAGATCGAAGTGGGGGGCGAGCTGAACGACGAGCAGGTGCAGGCGGTGGCGATCACGGCCATCAAGAAGCGCCGCGAGGCCGCCGAGCTGATGCGCTCCAACGAGCGCGCCGAGCTGGCCGAGAAGGAAGAGGCCGAGGCCAGCCTCCTCCAGGGCTACCTCCCCGCGCAGATGAGCGAGGACAACGTGCGCGCCATGGTGCGGGAGGCCATCGATGCCGGGGCCAAGAACCTGGGCGAGGTGATGAAGCAGGTGAGCCCGCGCACCAAGGGCCGCTTCGAGGGGAAGGAGCTGAACCGCGTGGCCAGGGAAGTGCTGGGCGGCTGAGGACGCACGTGGGCTGATGCGGAACCCGGACCGATCGGTTGTCCCGGGCGCCAGGTGACTAGCCGCGGAGCGGAATTCGCGCGGGTCCAGCGGCGATCACTCCTGGAATGCGCCCGCCCGGGCCCACCGGCCCATGCGATCCCGTCAGGACTCATCCCAAATCCGCGCCGACCGGTCACCTTCGTAGGGGCGCGATTCATCGCGCCCACCTTTTCCGCTGCATCGACCCGTCCCCAACGCACCGGTTCCCGCCAGCGGCGGCCCGGCGTGGGCGCCCGTGCCCTGCCCGCGCGACGATTCCCGACCGTCGAGTTCGTGCGTCACCACCACGATCCCCGGGTGCTACGGGGTTAGTCCGTCACGGCGGACGGCAGTGCAGCCGCGCGGGGGTGCCCCTCCCGCACGGATCCGGGCGCCGGCAATAGGTCGGGAGATCGGAAGGGGTGGGCGCGATGAATCGCGCCCCTACACGTTTGGTTTTTTCCGCACTACGTGTCATCCCCCCGGCGCCGTCGCGCCGGGGCTCTCCGCGTCGACGCTACTCCACGCGCAGCGCTTCGCTCGGCTGCACGCGCAGGGCCCGGCGGGTGGGCGCGATGCACGCCAGCATGCACACTCCCAGCATCAGCGCCGCGTAGGCCGCGATCAGCGCGTACTGCCCCGGCGAGAGCGCCCCGGGGTGGAGCCGCGGCGCGGTGTCGGGCTGGTGGCCCGGGATGACCAGCGCGGCGAGGGCCACGAGGAGGAAGCCGACCGCGACGCCCACCCCGACCTGCTTGAGCGGCCGCCGGAAGATGGCGGCGATGACGCGGGGCCGGGGCGCGCCCAGCGCGACGCGCACTCCGATCTCGCGCGTGCGCCGCGCGACGGTGAACGACAGCACGGCGTAGATGCCGGCCAGCGAGAGCAGGACCGCCACCGCCGTCAGCCCCAGCGTGATCCTCAACCACATGCCGAGCACCCACAGGAGCGAGTCCGTGACCTGGTCCAAGCGGATGACCTCGGAGATGCGGAGCGTGGGATCCACCGCCGCGGCGAGCTCGCGGACGCGCGGGGTGAGCGCGAGCGGGTCGCCCGGCGCGTGGACGATCATGTTCACCGGCCCGGCGCTGCCGGGGGTCACCGGCAGGTACACCCCCGCCACTCGTTCGCTCTGCAGCGCATGGCCCATCCCCAGCTCCTTCACCACGCCGACGATCTCGAACCAGGGACGCCCGGCGTCGGCGCGCTGCTCGCCGCGCTTCAGGAAGCGCACGTGCCGGCCGATGGGGCTGCGCCCCTGCAGGAACAGGGCGACGAAGCCCTGGTCCACGATCACCGCGCGCGCGTCGGGGGCGAGGTCGGCCTGGGTGAAGGCGCGCCCCGACAGGATGGGCGCCTCCAGCACGTCGAAGTACGAGGGGTCCACCGACGCGGTGCTCACCACCACCGGCGGGGTGGCGCCGGCGGGAGCGTCCAGCTCGATCCGGCGCTGGCTGTAGGAGTCACGCGGGAGGCGGGCCGCGAAGGTGACCCCCCGCACGCCGGGCTCCGTGGCGACGCGCTGGCGCAGCCGCTCCAGCGCGGGCGCCAGGCGCGCGCTGTGCGCGGCCGAATCAGGGGCGTCCGTGTCCAGCCGCATGGCGACGTACGCCCCGGCGGCGAACCCCACGTCGTGCGAGCGGATCCGCATCCCCTGCTGCTGCTGGAAGAAGAGCGTGACGGGGAAGGCGATGGTGAACGCCACCTGCGTGACGATCACCGCCGTCCACACGCCGCCGAAGCGCAGCCCGCCGCCGCCGGCCGTCCCCTGCTTCAGGCTCGCCCCCAGGCCGCGGGTGATCTTGCGGGCGGGCACCACGCCGGCGATGGCGGCGCCCAGCAGCGTGAGCCCGCCTGCGTAGAGCACGGCCGTGGGCGACACGCGCACGTCATACCAGAAGGGGAGCGGCCCCAGGTTGAACTCCAGGAACGCGACGCCCCACCGGCGCAGCGCGAACTGCGCCGCGGCCAGCCCCACCGCGGCCGCCACGGCGCCCAGCACCAGCGCCTCGGCGAAGAGCTGCGCCACGATGCGCCCGCGGCTGGCGCCCAGCGCGCTGCGCACCACCAGCTCCCCCCCCCGCGC
>CADCTW010000159.1 GCA_902805735.1 uncultured Gemmatimonadota bacterium
TAGAGCATCTTATCGCCATTCGGTGGGTGGAAGCGCTGGATGCGGATGACGCGGAGGTGCTGGGCTTCTGGCGCAGGGCCGTTGAATCGTACGGGGACGCGGCGACCCCGCGCGTGAGCCGCACCGGCCAGTTCAAGCTCCTATACGATGCGGCACGGCAGGGAGTGGTTGCGTTCAACGCCGCCCACGGCTATCGCGCTCTGGGCGCGGCGAATCACCACCAGCACACCTTTGCTGCGGGAATCGCGCTCGCGCCCGAGGCTTTGCAGAGTGCGATTGCCGGGATGCAGGTGCAGCGCGGCGTGCGCCACGACCTGGAATACGCCGCGTACGATCCGTGTCGGATCAGCAGGTGAGCGACCTGCGGGAGGTTGTGTGTGCGCTTTTGAATGCGTTGGCTGATGAGATCCGCCAGCTCCGCCCGGCGGTCAAGCAGCCGGTGAAGAAACTTCGCTGTTCCCATCAATCGCACCGCCCTTGATCCGCGAAAACGCGATGTACACCGAGCTTTACCTGATCCGCCACGGCGAGACGGACTGGAACCGCCGCAACCTGTACCAGGGCACGACCGACGTGCCGCTGAACGACACGGGGCGCGAGCAGGCGGAGGCGCTGGCGGAGCGGCTGGCGGGGGTGGCGTTCGACGCGGCGTACACCTCGCCGCTGCGGCGCGCGGAGGACACGGCGCGCGCGGTGCTGGGCGCGACGAGCGTGCCGCTGATGAGGGTGCGGGAGCTGATGGAGCTGTCGTACGGGCACTGGCAGGGGCGCTCGCCGGGGGCGGCCGAGCTGGAGCTGCAGTGGCGCCAGGCGCCGTGGACGGTGCGCTTCCCCGGCGGCGAGTCGCTGGAGGACGTGCGCATGCGGGCCGCGGCGGCCGTCGGCGCCATCGTGGCCGCGCACGGCGGCGAAAAGGTGCTCGTGTCCGGCCACGGGCACCTCAACCGCGTGCTCCTGATCCACCTGCTGGGGCGGCCGCGCGAGACCTTCTGGGAAATCGCCCAGCCCAACGGCGCCTGCTGGCGCCTGGAGATCGGCATCGACCCGGAAACCGGCCTCCGCCGGGCCACCGGCGAGCCCCTGAACGAATCGGCATCCGTTGACTGACACACCCGTCCCGGGCGAGTTCGCGCCGCGGGCGAAGCAGGCCGTCTACGACGCCATCGCGCTGCGCCGCGACATCCGCAGCTTCCGGCCGGACCCGGTGCCGGACGAGACGCTGCTGCGCATCCTGGGGGCGGCCCACCGGGCGGGCTCGGTGGGCTTCATGCAGCCGTGGGACTTCGTGGTGGTGCGCTCGGAGGCGCGCCGCGCGCGCATCTACGATCTCTTCCGCCGCGCCAACGACCACGCCGCCCGCCACTGGCGCGGCGACCGCGGCGAGAAGTACCTCGCGCTCAAGCTGCAGGGCGTGCTGGACGCGCCGCTCGGCATCTGCGTGACCTGCGACACGCGGCGCGGGGGGCCGCACGTGCTGGGGCGCGACAGCATCCGCGAGACGGACGTGTACAGCACCTGCCTGGCCGTGCAGAACCTCTGGCTCGCCGCGCGCACCGAGGGGGTGGGCGTGGGCTGGGTCAGCATCGTGGACAACGACGAGCTCGCCGCCGAGCTGGGGTTGCCCGAGGGGGTGATCCCGGTCGCCTTCCTGTGCGTGGGGTATCCGGTGGAGTTCCCGGCCACCCCCATGCTGGAGGCCACCGGCTGGCGCGACCGCGAAGAGCTCGCCCGCCTCGTCCACTTCGACGGCTGGGGCGGGGCGGGGGAGGGAGATCCCCTGCGCGCCCTGCTCGGATCGGCACCGGCCGAGCCCGCGGCGGTGCCGGACGATGCGCCGGCCACCGTGGATGCGCTCGCCGCCAGCGTGCCCCCCGCCGCCCGCGACGTGGCGGAGCGGGTGCGCGCGCGGCTGGACGCGCTCAGCATGCCGCGCGGGAGCATGGGGCGCATCGAGGAGCTGGCGGTGCAGCTCGCGACCGTGCAGGGGCGCGACTTCCCCGTGGCGGAGCGGCGCGCGGTGCTCGTGTTCGCGGGGGACCACGGGGTGTGCGAGGAGGGGGTGAGCGCGTACCGGGCGGGGGTCACGGCGCGGCTCTGCTACAACATGGTGGCGGGGGGCGGCGTGGTGAACGCGCTGGCCCGGCGGCAGGGGGTGGAGGTGTGCGTGGTGGATGTGGGGGTGGACCACGACTTCGGCGGGGCCACGGGGATCGTGCACGCCAAAGTCGCACGTGGCACCCGCAGCCTGGCCCGCGCCGACGCCATGACCCGCGCCCAGGCCGAGCAGGCGCTCCTCGCGGGGATGGACGCCGTGCGCGCGCTGGGCCCGTGCGATGTGCTGGCGCTGGGCGAGGTGGGAATCGGCAACACCACCTCCGCCGCGGCCCTCTTCGCCCTCCTCACCGGCAGCTCCGCGGACGACGCGGTGGGGCGCGGCACCGGCGTGGGCGACGCCACCCTGGCGCGCAAAGCCGACGCCGTGCGCCGCGCCGCCGAGCGCACCCGCGGCGCGGAGCTGGACGCGCTGGGCAAGCTGGCCGCCGCGGGCGGCTACGAGATCGCCGCGCTGGCCGGCGCCGGCCTGGGCGCGGCGGCGCGGCGCATCCCGGTGGTGCTGGACGGCTTCATCACCGGCGTCGCGGCCATGGTGGCCGTGGAGCTGGCCCCCGCGGCCCGCGATTCCCTGGTCGCCTCGCACCTCTCCGCCGAGCGCGCGCACGCCGCCGTGCTGGACGCGCTGGGCCTGGATCCGCTCCTGCGGCTGGGCCTGCGCCTGGGCGAGGGCTCCGGCGCCCTGCTCGCCCTCCCGCTGGTGGAAGCGGCCTGCGCCCTCCTCCGCGACGTGCGCACCTTTCGCGAAGCGGGCATCGAGGAGCCGCTCGATCCCCGCGGGGTTGGCTGAACAGAGGTCTCACACGGAGACACAGAGGCACAGAGGAGGACTACTTGTGCCGGTAGGTGATCCGCCCGCGGGAAAGGTCGTACGGGGACATGCTGAGGGTGACGCGGTCTCCTTCCAGCACGCGGATCTTGTTCTTGGACATGCGGCCGGCGGCGTAGGCCAGCACCTGGTGGCCGTTCTCCAGCTTCACGCGGTAGTTGCGGTCGGGGAGCACTTCGGTGACCACTCCTTCCACCTCGAACCCTTCCTGCTTCGCCATTCAGCCTCCGATGGATGCGTTCGCCGGGCCCGATAAGCGTCGGCGCGCGGAGGCACCTTCCCCCGCGCGCCGACGCCTGGCCGTGCCGGGCCCCGGCGGGCCCGCACGCGTTTTCGGGGAATATAGCGCGCGCCCGCCGGGAAACAAGCGCGGCGCCCGCCTACGTTCCGGCGGGAACCGGCGCGGGGGTGGCCTGGCGCACGCGCACGCTGCCGTCGCTGCTCAGCAGGCTCATCAGCGCGACCCCCAGCAGCACCAGCGCGACCGCCCCGATCACCCACGGCCACACGTTGCTCCCCGCCCGCTCCACGTCGATCTCGGCCATGGTTTCCTCCGCTGTTGCGGCGTTCCCGCGACTCTCCCAACCCGGCCGGAGCGTGCAATCTCCGCGCCCGAGGGTTAGACTCAACTGCTGTCTCACACAGAGGCACAGAGACACAGAGAGAAGCGAATGGAGACCGTGCTGTTCTGGATGGCCGCGGCGACGGCGTTTTTGTTCCTGGGGATGGTGGTGCTGCTGCTGCACGGGCGCAGCCGCATGCGGCACCTGGGCGGCGTGGAGGCCCTCACGGAGGACGAGCTGCCGCGCGTCTCCATCGTGGTGGCGGCGCGGGACGAGGAGCGCAACATCCGGGAGGCGGTCGGGTCGATGCTCGCGCAGGACCTGCCGGGGCTGGAGCTGGTGGTGGTGGACGACCGCTCCACGGACCGCACGGGGCCCATCCTGGACGCGCTGGCGGCGGCCGACCCGCGGCTGCGCGTGGTGCACGTGCGCGAGCTGCCGCGGGGCTGGCTGGGGAAGACGCACGCGCTGGACCTGGGCGCGGCCGAGGCGAGCGGCGAGCTGATCCTGTTCACCGACGCGGACATCATGATGAAGCCGGACACCCTCCGGCGCGCGGCCAGCTTCGTCCAGCGCGAGCGGCTGGACCACCTGACGATGGCGCCGCGCATCGACATGCCGGGCTTCCTGCTCAGCGCGTTCGGCGTCTTCTTCGGCATCTGCTTCCTCCTCTTCTCCCGCCCCTGGCAGGCGCGCAACCCGCGCTCCCGCAGCCACATCGGCATCGGCGCGTTCAACATGGTGCGCGCGGAGCCGTACCGGCGCATCGGCAGGCACCGCGCCATCGCCATGCGGCCGGACGACGACATGAAGCTGGGGAAGCTGGTGAAGAAGAACGGGCTGCGGCAGGACTTCCTGGTGGGCGTTGATCACGTTTCGGTGGAATGGTACCGCACCCTGGGCGAGGCGGTGCACGGGCTGCGGAAGAACGGCTTCGCGGGCGTCGACTACCGCGTCTCCGTGGTCGTCTTCGCCACGCTCATGCAGCTCGCCACCTTCGTATTCCCCTTCCTCGCCATCTTCATCACCACCGGCCCCACGCGCCTCCTCTACGCCCTCACCGTCGCCATCATCCTGGGCATCTACGCCGGCGCCGCGCGCGAGCAGCGCTCGCCGGTCTGGGGCGGCATCCTCACCCCCGTCCTCAGCCTCCTCTTCATCACCGTGCTCTGGAACGCCACCCTCTACGCCCTGGTCCACCGCGGCATCGAGTGGCGCGGAACCCACTACCCCCTGGATGAACTGCGCGCGAACCGGGTGTGACGCGGTGCGACGGCTAGGGCCCTCACCCCCCCGACCCCCGCTCTCCCGATAACGGGAGAGGGGGGCGCATCTTCCGTGTCCGCGCGATGGTCGGCGGCGTCGCGCCTGCAGTTGCGTGAACTGCGGCCCTCGAGGTCCGTGGGCGCGGCTCGATGGCCGGAGTGCGCCCCCCTCTCCCGTTATCGGGAGAGGGGGGTCGGGGGGGTGAGGGCCCCCCCTCTCCGCACGCCGCAGCCGCGTGCGCGCGCACCAGCGCACTTCGTTGCGGCGGTTGACTTTCCACCTGCTTTGGCCTACCTTCCGGCGCATTTCCGAAGGCAGTCCGTGATGCCAGGGAGAGGATGGGGCGCACCTGCCCGATCCTCTTTTGTCATACCCAGGGCCGCAATCGTTGCGTTTCGCCCCGTACGTGAGCATCTTCCCGGCACCCATGGATCGCATCGCGCTCATCACCGGGGCCACGGGCTTCGTGGGCGGCCACCTGGCCGGGCACCTGGCGGCGCAGGGGTGGAAGCTCCGCGCGCTGGTGCGCCCCACCAGCGACACGGCCCGCCTGCGCGCCCTGGGCGCCGAGCTCCGCACGGGCGATCTGGACGCCGTGGACGCCATCGCGGCGGCGGCGGACGGGGCCGACACGGTGTTCCACCTGGCCGGCGCGACCACGGCCCCCTCCGAGGCGGCGTTCCGCCGCGCCAACGCAGAAGGGACCCGAAACGTGGTCGCCGGGGTATTGCGGGCCGGAAACCGCCCGCGGCGCCTGGTGTATGCAAGCTCCTTCGCGGCGTGCGGGCCCGCGGTGGACGGCCGCCCCCGCCGCGTGGAGGAAACACCCGCGCCCATCACGGCGTACGGGCGCAGCAAGCTGGCCGGCGAGACGGAAGCGCGCGCGGCCACGGGGGAGGGGGTGGAGGTGGTGGTGCTGCGCGTTCCGGCCGTGTACGGCCCCGGCGACCGTGCATCCTTTCTCCCCCTCTTCAAGCTGGTGAAGCGGCGGCTGGCCCCGCTCCCCGCGGGCCCCGAGCGGCGCGCCCAGCTCATCTACGTGGCGGACCTGGCGCGCGCCTTCGCGCGCGCGGCCGGCGTGGCACCCGGCACCTACGCGGTGGCCGCGCCGCGCGCCCACCCCTTCGCCGAGCTCCTGGGCGAGATCGCGGCGGCGGTGGGCACCCATCCCCTCCGCGTCCCCATCCCCCCGGCGCTCTTCCGCGCGGCGGGGACGGTGGCGGGGCGCTGGGGAGACCTGCTGGGCGGCGCGGGGGTCTTCAACCGTGAAAAGGCGGAGGAGGTGCTGGCCGAGGCATGGGAGTGCGACCTCTCCGGCTCGGAAGCCCTGCTCCCGCCCGACGAAGCGATGCCGCTGGGCCGTGGGACGGCCGAGACGGCGCGGTGGTACCGAACTCAGGGATGGCTTTGATGGCTACTGTGGCGACGACGGCGACTACCACCCGGCGGACCTCGGACCTCTTCGACAAGTGCAGCCGCTACACCGCTGCACGGGAGATGATGGGGCGCGGCCTTTATCCGTACTTCCAGCCCATCGAGGCTTCGGAAGACACCGAGGTGGTGATCCGCGGCGAGCGCAAGATCATGGTGGGCTCCAACAACTACCTGGGGCTCACGCACGAGCCCTACGTGCTGGAGCGGGCGCGCGAAGCGCTCTACCGTTACGGCACCGGTTGCACGGGGAGCCGCTTCCTCAACGGCACGCTGGACCTGCACGAGGAGCTGGAGCACCGCCTGGCCACCTTGATGGGCGCCGAGTCCGCCCTGGTGTTCAGCACGGGGTACCAGACCAACCTGGGCGTCATCTCCGCGCTGGTTACGCGCGGCAGCGTGGTGGTGCAGGACCGCCTGAACCACGCTTCGCTGGTGGACGGCGCGCAGCTCGCCGGCGGCGAGCTGGTGCGCTACCCCCACGGCGACCTCAAGGGGCTGCGCCGCGCGCTGGAGCGCAACGCCGGCGCCAACGGCATCCTGGTGGTGACGGACGGCGTGTTCTCCATGGAGGGGAACATCGTGGACCTCCCCCGCGTGGCCGAGGTGGCGGAGGAGTTCGGCGCGCGGCTGATGGTGGACGACGCGCACTCGGTGGGCGTGCTGGGGCCCAGCGGCGGCGGCACGGCCGAGCACTTCGGGATGCAGGACCGGGTGGACCTCACCATGGTCACCTTCTCCAAGTCGTTCGCCTCCATCGGCGGCGCGGTGGCGGGGCCGGAGAACGTGATCCACTACCTGCGCCACCACGCGCGCCCGCTGATCTTCAGCGCCAGCATGCCGCCCTCGGCCGTGGCCACGGTGCTGGCCTGCCTGGACGTGATGGAGCGCGAGCCGGAGCGCCGCGCGCGCCTGTGGGAGAACGCGGACTACCTGCGCAGCGGCCTGCGCTCGCTGGGCTTCGACACGGCGACCTCCGAGACGCCCATCATCCCCGTGGCGTCGGGGAACATCGAGAGCACCTTCGTCTTCTGGAAGGCGCTCTTCGACGGCGGCGTCTTCACCAACCCGGTGCTCCCGCCCGCCGTGCCCGAGCACGCGTGCCGCCTGCGCACCTCGGTGATGGCCACCCACACCACCGACCAGCTGGACTTCGTGCTGGACGCCTTTGCGCGCGTGGGGCGCCAGCTCGGCCTCCGCTGAGACCGTGGATCGGGGATGGCGCGCAGCCCGGCCAGGAGCGAATGAATTCGCCGCTGGACATGCGCGAAGACCGCCTTCGCGGTGTGTAGCCCGCCGCTCCGGCTCGCGGAAAACAGTGCCCGCAGGGCACTTCGCGTGGTTCCAGCGGCGAATTCATTCGCTCCTGGTCCGCGTACCTCCGCGAGTGCCGCCGATCCTCCCGGATCGCGTGTGAGACTTCTTCCCGACTCCCCATGACGGCCACCGCTTCCGCTGTACCGTCCACCGCCCTGCGGGTCCGAGAGGTCCCGCGGGGCGAGTCGCTTCGGCCCTTCATCGACCTGGCCTGGAAGATCAACGGCCGCGACCCCAACTGGGTGGCGCCGCTGCGCGTGGCGCTGGAGCCCGCGCTGGACCGGAAGAAGCACCCCTTCCACAGGCACGCCGACGTGGCCTACTTCCTCGCCGAACGCGGCGTGGAGGTGGTGGGGCGCATCGCCGCCATCGTGAACCACCGCCACAACGAGTTCCACCAGGACCGCATCGGCTTCTTTGGCCTCTTCGAGTGCGTGGACGACCCCGCCGTGGCCCGCGCGCTGGCCGACGCGGCCGCCGGGTGGCTCGGGGCGCGCGGGATGGACACCATGCGCGGCCCCATGAACCTCTCCACCAACGAGGAGGTCTCCTCGCCCGGAGTGCTGGTGGAGGGCTTCGACACCCCGCCGGCGATCACCATGTCGCACAACCCGCCCTACTACGGCGCGCTGCTGGAAGGGGCGGGGCTGGCGAAGAGCATGGACCTGCTGGCCTACTGGATCGGGAGCCCCGTCCCGCCGGAGC
Source organism: uncultured Gemmatimonadota bacterium (assembly GCA_902805735.1). Taxonomy (GTDB): domain Bacteria; phylum Gemmatimonadota; class Gemmatimonadetes; order Longimicrobiales; family Longimicrobiaceae; genus Longimicrobium. The sequence goes on from CADCTW010000159.1 coordinate 8,224, forward strand.
GGCTGGTGCGCGGGGTGGAGCGGATGACGCGCCGCGAAGGGGTCACGCTGCGCTCGCTGCGCATGGGCAAGCTGGACGAGGAGGTGCGCATCATCCAGGAGGTCTACAACTCCGCGTGGTCGCGCAACTGGGGCTTCGTGCCCATGACCGACGAGGAGTTCGCCTACCTCGCCAAAGACATGAAGTCGGTGGTGGACCCGGAGCTGTGCATGATCGCGGAGAAGGAGGGGAAGCCGGTGGGCTTCTCGCTCACCCTGCCGAACCTCAACGAGGCGCTGCGGCACCTCCCGGACGGCAAGCTCTTCCCCTTCGGCCTCTTCAAGTTCCTCTGGCACAAGCGGAAGATCGGCTCCGCGCGCATCATGACGCTGGGCCTCAAGCCGGAGTTCCAGACCTCGTCCGGGATCGGCGCCGCCATGTACCTGCGCACCTTCCAGGTGGCCGGCGAGCGCGGCTACAACACCGGCGAGGCCTCGTGGATCCTGGAGAACAACCTGCTGATGCGGCAGGCGCTGGAGAAGGTCGGCTTCGAGCTTTACAAGACGTACCGGGTGTACGACCGGGCCCTGTAAAGACTGGGCTCACACAGAGACACAGAGGCACAGAGATCACTTCATCTCTGTGCCTCTGTGTCTCTGTGTGAGCCTACGCGGAGCGCCGGGTGCGCAGCTCGTGGACCCAGCGAGGGTGCTCGCGGCCGCTGGCGTCGTAGCCCCGCGCCAGCGACTCCAGCACCCCGTCGGTGACGGTGCCTCGCGCGCCCGGCGGCAGGTCCTGGGTCAGGACCGCGAGCGCGTGGCCTACCGCCTCTTCCTCGATGGCGCCCGGGTGGGCGCCGCCGTACTGGAGGTACCACTTCCGGAGCCGCCGCAGGGTGGGCGAGTACGGCGCGGTTCCCAGCAGGAACTTCTTGAGCCCGGTGGGGCTCATCCCGATCTCACGGGCCACGCGCCGCAACGAGCTCCCCTCCACGCGCGCGGCCGCCGTGTCGCGCAGGTGGCGGATGTTGGCTTCGTGCGGGTCCCGCGTCCTCTGGTCGTCCATCACAGGTCCCTCCGTGCTCCGATCCAAGGGGTTCGTCGGCGTTCTCCTGCGTCCATAGATAATGCCGAACAAAACCCGAAGCAAGGCTCTTGCCGCACCGCGTAAAAGTGCACGGGGCGCGCACTTGCGACACTTTCCCGTCGTCGCGGAACCCTAAGTGCGCGTCCGCCAGCGGCTTCCGAGGTGCCCACTTTGCCATGCCCCTGGCCGAAAGTGCGCGGGGTGGACGATGAAGGTGTGCGGAGTGAACAGGGGCCCTCACCCCCCCGACCCCCTCTCCCGATAACAGGAGAGGCTGCGCCTCTCGTTATCGAGAGCGGGGGCGCATCTTCAGTGTCGGCGCGTCGGTCCGTTCCGTCGCGTCCGTCGCCCGGCGGCTCCTACCAGGCCGGCGCAGAGTTTCTGCGATGCCGAGGCCCAGCAGGTCCCCACAGGCGCACCGCCGGGTGGAAATCGCCCCCTCTCCCGTTATCGGGAGAGGGGGTCGGGGGGTGAGGGCCCTTTCAGCGCGAGCCAAGCTCCCTCAGGTACCCACGCATCAACGCCCTTCCTCCCCCACCTGCATCCCGTCGCGCATGAACAGGATGCGGTCGCCCAGGCGCTCGGCCTCGGCCCGGTCGTGGGTGACGAAGACGAAGGGGATGCGCCACTCGGCGTGCGCGGCCAGCACCTCGTCCTGGGCGATGCGGCGGGCCGTCTCGTCGAGGGAGGAGAAGGGCTCGTCGAGGAGGAGGACCTCGGGCTCGGCCATGAGGGCGCGGGCCAGGGCCACCCGCTGCGTTTCGCCGCCGGAGAGCTCGCTGGGGTAGCGGGAGGCCAGGTGGGCGACGTGGAAGGAGTCCAGGAGGCGCGGAAGGCGCGCGCGCGCCTCGGCCGAGCGCGCCCCGAAGAGCACGTTGCCGTCTACGGTGAGGTGGGGGAAGAGGGCGGAGTCCTGGAAGACCAGGCCGCAGCGGCGCTCGCGCGGCGGCACCCACACCCGCGGCTCGCGCGACACCAGCACGCGCCCGCCCAGGCGGATCTCCCCGTCGTCGGGGCGGTCCAGGCCGGCCACCAGGCGCAGCGTCATGGACTTCCCCGCGCCGGAGGGGCCGAAGAGGACGAGCACCTCGCCGCGCACCCGGAAGTCCACGTCCAGGGTGAAGCCAGGGAGCCGGCGCGCCGCGCGGACGTCCAGCACCGCTACCGCCCCCCCGTTCGCTGCCAGCGCGGGGTGCGCCGGCGGGTCCACACGTTCAGCCCCACCACCAGCGCCATGCTCAACGCGCTGATCCCCAGCGCGTAGATCCCCGCCGTGCGCAGGTCGCCCGCGTCGGCCAGGAAGTAGATGGCGAGCGGCACCGTGGTCGTTTCGCCCGGGATGTTGCCCGCCACCATGGCCGTGGCGCCGAACTCGCCCAGCGAGCGCGCGAAGGCCAGCGCCATCCCCGCGATCACGCCGGGCCAGGCCAGGGGCAGGGTGACGGCCAGGAAGACGCGCGCCTCCCCCGCGCCCAGGGTGCGCGCGGCGTCTTCCAGGCGCGGATCGACGGACTGGAAGGCGGCCTTGGCGCTCTGGTACATCAGCGGGAAGGCGACCACGGCGGAGGCGATGATGGCGGCGTGGATGGTGAACACCATGCGCACGCCGAACGCGCTCTCCAGGAATCGCCCCACGGGCCCGTTGCGCCCCAGCAGCACCAGGAGCGCGAAGCCGGTCACCACCGGGGGAAGCACCAGGGGGAGGAGGAAGAGCCCGTCCACCACGTCGCGCCCGGGGAAGTGGCGGCGCGCCGTCCAGCGCGCGGCCAGCGTTCCCAGCACGAAGACGATGGCGAGCGCGGAGAGCGCCACCCGCAGCGACAGCCACACCGGCGTCCAGTCGAACACGCTTTACTCCACCCGGAATCCGCGCCGGCGCAGCGCCGCGCGGCCCTGGGGGCCCATCAGGAAGGCGAAGTAGGCGCGCGCGCCCTCAGGGTTGGGCCCGCCCGCCAGCACGGCGGCGGGGTAGACGATGGGGCGGTGCGACCCCGCCGGTGCCGCCGCCGCGATACGCACCCGCGGCGTGACGGCCGCGTCGGTGCGGTAGACGATCCCCGCGTCCGCGTTGCCGGAGGAGACGAAGGCGAGCACCTGGCGGACGTCCTGCGCGTACACGGCCCTGGCGCGCGCCGCGTCCAGCACGCCCGCCGCCCGCAGCGCCTCCTCCGCGTACTCCCCCGCGGGCACGGAGGCCGGCGCCCCCAGCGCCACGCGCCGCACCCCGGCTTTCGCCAGGTCCGTGAACCCGTTCACCGCCCCGCCCTTTGCGGGAACGATCAGCACCAGCTCGTTCCCCGCGAACACGCGGCGCGTGGCTGTATCCACCCGCCCGGCCCGCGCCAGCGCGTCCATGGGCGCCACGGCGGCGGACACGAAGATGTCCACGGGCGCCCCCTGCTCGATCTGCTGCCGCAGCGCGCCGGACGCTCCAAAGGTGGTGCGCACCTCCACCCCCGGGTTCGCCTCCTCGTACGCCGCCTCCAGCTCCGCCATCACCTCCCGCAGCGACGCCGCCGCGGCGACGGTGACCTGCGCGCGCTCCCCCCCGCCGCACGCGGCCAGCAGCAGGGTGAGCATGATCGGGAGACGGGACATGGAGCGTCGTTTCGGGGTGGATAGGACAGAGGCACGGAGATGAAGTCATCTCTGTGCCTCTGTGCCTCTGTGTGAGCCCAGCAGTCTCAGTCCTTCAGGTACGGCCCCAGCAGGCGGTCCCAGCTCCGGGACACGTGCGCGTACTCCTCTTCGCACCCCTCGGCCCGCTCGCCGGGGAGGGTGCCGTCGCTCACCCACTGCGCGTAGCCCTCGGGGTCCTGCCCGTACACCAGGCAGAGGACGTTGTAGAAGCGCTGCGATCCCAGCGCGTGCTCGTCCGCGAAGTCCAGGCTGTCCAGCTCGTCGTCGTCGGTGGCCAGCCCCGCGGCGCCGTTCACCGCCGCCTCGCTCCCCTCGTCCGAGCCGTCCACCAGCATCACGGCGGCGAGCTGGTCCACCGCGTCCTCCTCGCGCCCGGCGATGGGGATGTCCAGCACGTCCACCAGCGCGTGCCCCACCTCGTGAAGCGTGGTGAAGAGGAGCGCGTCGCTCACCGCCTGCGCGCCCTCCTCGCCGCCGTCCGCCGCCAGCGCGTCGTCCAGCTCCTGCACCAGCTCGTAGCACAGGGATACGGAGCGAGTCTCGGGGTGGTAGTACGCGTTGGGCTCGCCGCAGCGGTCGAAGCCGATGGTCACGTCGTGCGGAAGGGCGATCCACCCGTTGAGCCACTCCGCCACGTCTTCCAGGAAGCGCGCCTCGCGGAAGTCGTCCTGCCACCGCGCGTACGTGGAGTCGTCCACGGCGTGGTAGGCCACGCGGAACTTCCCCGCCATCGCGGGCTTCGCGGGCTCGGCGCGCAGGGGGCTCACGGGTACGGCGGGTACCTGCGCGGCGGGAAGGTCGCACGAAGCGAGCGCCAGGGCGGCGCCGAGCGCGAGCAGGGCGGAGAGCGGCGAGGGCATGCGGGCCGGCGGCGGGACAGAGCGGGAGTGTGGTGCGGCTACAAAGGTCGGTACAGCCGGGCGCGTTGTCCAGTCCTTCAACCGATTGGCTCACACAGAGACACAGAGGCACAGAGACAAAATATGAATCGTTTCGCGTCACCTATTAGCGCGCGAGAATCGTATTCGTGATGTAAGCGATATATATTCGGACTTGACGTGAAGAGAAAGCCGCTGTTACCATCCTCGCGCCGGTTCTTTCGCGGCATTCCCCCATTCCTTTGGAGACCTGATGCGCTCGCTGTTAACGTTTGTTCGCCCGTTGCGGATTGCTGCCGCTCCTCTGGTGGCACTCTCTCTGCTCGGCGGCTGCACCGATGAGCCGCTCCCGCTGGAGCCCCGCGCGCCGACCGCATCGGCTAGCGTGGCCCCCTCCACCCTTCGCACTGGCAAGGGCGACCTCATCACCGGCGACGCGGCGGTGTTCGCGGAGGCTCTGAAGTCCATCGGCCCGGACGGGGAGGTTCTCGTCTGGCTCAAGGAGACCGGCACCGCGCGTCCGTCGGCCGAGTTCCTGGCCAACCTGCCGGGCTCCGCCACCGAGACCATTGCGCTCGCCACGGAAGCCCCGGGCGCGAAGCGGCGCAGCGACCTGGGCCCCGCGTCCGTGCGCGGCGCCTCCATCGACGCGGTGGTCCGCGCACTCGGCCAGGCCGGTGCGACGAACCCCCGCCCGATGCAGGTGCTCCCGGTGCTCACTGTAAACCTGCCCGAGCAGGTGCGCCACGCGGCACTGCAGGTGCTGCTTCGCCATCCCAACGTGGACTACGTGAGCGCCGTGCGCACGCACGCCATCGAACCTTTGGCGAGCCCCCTGGGCACCAATCCCATCGATGCCAAGCACACGGTACACAAGGTTCCGCAGGCGTGGGACCTAACGCGCGGGAGTGGGGCGAAGATCGGTATCTTGGATAGCGGGTTAGCGCGCAGCAGCGCAACGGGCGGGTTCCACAGCGATGGGCAGAACTTCGGGAGCTACGGCATCGTGCCGCTGGGCTTCGTGGACGACGGCTGCAGCAGCACCAGCACAGCCAACAACGGGGGCTGCGTTCCCTGGGACGACGGGTGGAGGAACGGCGAGTCGTACCCGCACGGCACCGCGATGGCTGGGCTGGTCGGGCAGAACGACAACGACTACGGTCACGTGGGCATCGCCCCCCAGGCGCTCACCTATAGCATGAAGGTGTACTGGAATACGTACATCCACGGACACTGCAAGGACGACATCTTCGGCGATAATCCTTCATGCGTCGAGGAAGACGATCTCGTCCGCGCGATTGACTATGGCGCGTATCGGCGGCTGCACGTGCTTTCCATGAGCTTCGCGGGCGATTTCGGCGGGGACGTGTACCGCGCCCTGGCCACCGCTCGCAACACGTACGGTGTGTTCCTAGTCGCGGGGACGGGAAACACTGTAGGCGGTTCGCCGAAGGAGCCTGCTTCTTATGACGTGGTGATGGGTGTGGCGGGCGTGGACGCGGCGGGGAACAACATGTATAGCACCGCCTCGCGCGACGTGTCGGGCTACGCCGACGGTATCTCGATGGGTGCGACCTGCTACAAGAACTACTACTGCGACGCAGGCAATCCGGGGATCGTCGGAGGGGCGGGGGGCACCTCGGCGGCCACGGCGAACGTGGCGGGCATCGTAGGCTTGGTGCGCTCGTACCATCCCAATGAAACCGTCGCGCAGATCTGGGAGCGGCTGGTGAACACCGCCGAAGGGCCTAACCGCGTGGTGAACGCGTACGCGGCCATCACCTACCAGCGGCCGCTCTCGGTGAGCATCTCCGGCCCCTCGACGGTTCAACCGTATGATTACGGCACCTGGTACGCCACGCGCAGCGGCGGCGTGGGCCCGTACGCCTACACCTGGTACCGCGATGGCGTAGCCGTGGGGACTGGCGAGACGTACAGCGAAACCGTCGGTGAGACGAGCTTCCAGCTCCAGGTGACCGCGACCGACGCCCTGGGCGCCTCCGCGACGGCGGGGATGTACGTCTCTGTGCAGTACCCGATCGAAGAGTGCGGCGACCCCAACCAGCCGCGGCAGATCTGCCCGTAAGCCGCCACCAGCGGGCTCACACAGAGACACAGAGGCACAGAGACGACTTCGTCTCTGTGCCTCTGTGTCTCTGTGTGAGCCCCTTTACTATCCTTCGCCCCGGCAGGGCGTCCCTTCCCAAACCTTGGTCCAGCGGCCCCCGCGGTCGGAGGACACGGCCTCGTACCAGCTGTCGCGGGCGCCGAAGATCTGCACCAGCATGTCGGCGCCGCCGGCGCGGTTCCAGTTGAGGTGGTCCACCAGCTTGGGGGCGCGCTTCCCCACCTTGCGGTAGTCCGTGACCTCGGTGTAGAACGGGTTGTAGCCCGTGCGCTGCTCGTACGAGGCCACAAAGAACACGCTCCACCCGTCCTGCTCCGGCGGGCCCACGGCGAGCTGGTCGCCCACCAGGAAGGTGGAGGCCATCTCCGGCTGGCCGCCGCGAACCGGGTCCACCGCCTGCAGGTCGCGCTGGGCGCCGGGCCAGCTCCGCGGGCGCGGCAGGCCGTTCTGCAGCACCAGCCGCTCCGCGATCAGCGGGCCGTAGCGGCGGATGGGGCCGGCCACCTGCGGCGGCGAGTACTCGCCGATCACGTTGGGCTCCAGCCCCTTGCGGAAGGCGATGAACTCGCGCTCCGCCGCCGCGGCCGCCACTGTCGTCACCAGCCCCAGGGCGCTGGGGACGCCGCAGGTGCTCACCGGGCCGTTCGCCTGCACGGTGGCGGTGCCCACCTGCGCGCCGCGGCGGAAGAGGACGAACTGCGAGTTGGGCTCCAGCACCGCGCGGCGGAAGCGCTGCTCGTACGCTTCCGGCGATACCCCCGGCGGGCGGCGCAGCGTGCGCAGCGAGTCGCCCGAGATCTCGGCCACGGGAACGATCTGCGCGCCGTTGGCGGTGCGCACCACGTGGAAGAGCACCGAGCCGGTGGGGAGCCCCAGCGAAGTGGGCCCCTCCGTGACCGCCGCCACCTCCGCCACGTCGCTGGCCGGCGGGGGCGGCACGCGCTGGACGGAGGCGCCCCCCCACTGCACGTTGTCGCAGCCGGAGAGAGCGGTTAGAATCAGGAGCGCCGCGGCGCGGGCGCTGCGGGTCGGAAAGTCTCGCATCGAAGGCCGTCTGTGTGTGCAGCGGGCCGGGCCAGGTTCCCGGCCCGCGGTCGTTGCGGGCCCCTGGGCCCGGTGCGTGCGTGCGAGCGCAAAGAACCGGCCAGGGCTTCGTCCCGGCAAGCCAGCCTCAACCTACCGTCCCCCTCGCGGGGGTGCCAGATGATCGATCCCAGCCAGTTTCGCCGCGTCATGGGGCACTTCGCCGCGGGCGTCACCGTGGTCACCACCCTGCGCGCAGACGGCGCCCCCGCGGGGCTCACCGTGAGCGCCGTGTGCTCCGTGTCGCTGAACCCCACGCTCGTGCTCGCCTGCGTGGACCGCGGGAGCGAGTCGCACCCCGCGATCCGGCAGTCGGGGGTGTTCGCCGTCAACGTGCTGCGCGAGGGCGAGGGCGAGACGCTGGCCCGCCGCTTCGGCACCTCGGACGGGGACAAGTTCCGCGGGGTGGGCTTCCACGCGGAGCACACCGGCGCGCCGGTGCTGGACGACGCGCTGGCCTGGCTGGACTGCCGCGTGCGCGACGCCCACGAAGCCGGCGACCATACCATCTTCGTGGGCGAGGTGGAAGCGGCCGACACCCGCGAGGGGGTTCCCCTCCTTTACTACCGCGGGGGGTATGGACGCTTTGCGCCCTGACCGCTTCGGCGGCCTGGCCCCGCGCGCCGCGCTGGTGGGGGCCGCCGTGGCCGTCACCCTGTTCGCCGCGGGCAGCCTGATCCTGTACGAGGCCGGCGGCGCGCTGGGGGCCGCCGGCGGGCTCGTCGCCACCTTCGCCGTGGCGCTGGCCGCCGGGGTGTGGGCCGGCGCCCCCGGCGCCCGCGGCGACGCGCCCCCCTCCGGCCGCTGGATCTTCGCGGGGGTGTCGCTGGCGCTGGGCGGCCTCTTCGCCATCGTGTGGACGGTGGCGGGCGGGGAGCGATTCGGCGGCCCCGCGCGCGCCGCCGCCCTCCTCCTCATGGTGGGGATCCCCGTGTACGCCGCGGGCTTCCTCCTCCCCGCGCTGGTGGCGTGGGAGCGCACCGTCTCCGCCCGGGACGGCGACGAGGAGGAGGACGACGGGGACACGCTGGGGACGGTGGGCACGGCGGGTGTCTCGCTGCTGGTGGGGCTCGCCGTCGGCGCCGCGCTCGCGGGGCTGGTCCTCCTCCCCAGCGTGCAGCCGGGGCCGCTGCTGATGGTGGTGGGAGCGATCCTCACCTCGCCCCTCCTGTTCCCCGCGCAGCCCAGGGCGCGCTCGGAGGAGCGGGTGCTGTACGAGGCGGAGACGCCCTTCAACGTGCTGCGCGTCACCGAGACGGTGTTCGCGGAGGGGCGCCAGCCGGAGCTGCGCCTCTACCAGAACGACGAGATCGAGTCGGGCGAGCTGGCGCGGAGCGGCGCTCCTTCTTTCGCTTACATCGCGGCGGCCGAGCGCTGGCTGGCCGAGACGGGGCGCCCGGGGATGTCGTACCTGTGCCTGGGCGGGGGCGCGTACACCCTTCCGCGCCGCGTGGCGGAGAAGGACCCCGCCGCCCGCGTCACGGTGGTGGAGCGCGACCCCGAGGTCACGCGCGTGGCCTACCGCTTCTTCGGCCTGCGCCCGGAGCACGGCATCGTGTCGCTGCACGGCGACGCGCGCGCCGTGGCCGCGGGCCTCCCCCGCGCCTCCTGGGACCGCGTCTTCCTGGACGTGTACGATGGCACCGAGATGACCCCGCTGCACCTGGCCAGCGCCGAGGCCATGCGGGAGCTGGGCGGGCTGCTGCGCCCGGGAGGCCTGCTGCTGATGAACGCCATCGGCGTGGCGGCGGGGCCGGGATCGGTGCGCCTGTGGTCCACCGTGCGCACCGTGGCCGAGGTCTTCCCCCGCGTCGCCGTGTATTCGCACCTGGGCCCCGACTACCCGGACCGCCAGAACTTCCTCCTCGCCGCCTGCGACGGCGACGGCCCCGCCTTCCCCGCCCGCGCCGGGATGTTCGACACCTGGCCGTCCGGCGACTGGCCCCGGCTCCCCGGCGTCGCCGTCTTCCGCGACTCCGCGGAACGGGCGGCTCCGGCGGACGCGATCGCCCGGCGTTGAACCCGCTCCGGGTTGAACGCGCCCGGTGTCGCATGCGCCGGGCGTTGGACCCGCCCGGCGTTGGACCCGGCCCGGCGTTGGACCCGGCCGGGCGTTGGACCCGCCCGGCGTTGCACCCGCCGGGCGTTGGACCCGGCCCGGCGTTGGACCCGGCCGGGCGTTGGACCCGCCCGGCGTTGCACCCGCCGGGCGTTGGACCCGCCCGGCGTTGGACCCGCCGGGCGTTGGACCCGCCCGGGGGCTGAAGCCCCCGGCTGCAACTACGGGAAGCCCGCTGAAGCGGGCTCGCACCCGTCCGAATACCGAGCCCGCTTCAGCGGGCTTCCCGTGGTTCCAGCGGGGGGCTTTATCCCCTCGTGGGGTACGGCACGGCCTGTCAGGTCGCGCACACCGGATCGCGCAAGACGGAGCCCCCGCCCGCGCTCGGTGCGTGGGAGGGGGCTCGATGGGGGATGAACGGAAGGGCTAGCGCTTCTTGCCCTGGCGCTTGGACTGGCGCTGCTGGGCGCGCTTCATCTCGTTCTGGTAGTACTCCATCGCCTTCTGGCGCTGCTCCAGGTGGCGCTTCATCTGCTCGCTCTGCTTCAGCTTGCCCCCTTCGGCGCCCTTGTAGCGCTGCTTGTTCATCATCCGGTTCATGAAGCGGACGATGGGGCCGCTGACGTACTTCAGCATGAACGCGCGGCCCTTCTTCCCTTCCTTCTCCGCCTGCGCGATCGCAAAGGGAAGCGCCTGCGCCTGGTCCTGGAGGTTGCGGTGCATCTCCTCGGGAGAGCGCTTCTGTTTCTTGGCCATGATGCCGTGACGTTCGCAAGTTCGGTGTTGAGCCCGGCCGGCGGCCGGGGCCCGCTGGTACCCCGATCCCCCCGCCGCGGTCCGGCGTTGCTCCGGGGCCGCGCGGCGCCTACGTTGCCGCTCGAAACCGGGAGATCGGGGTAAGAAGAAAGGGGCGGCATCCCCCTCCCCGCAAGTGGCGCGGCCCGTTTCCAGCCGCGCCCTCCGGAGCCTCGCGGTCGCCGCGGGGCGCTTCGTGCAGCCGTCGCAGCGCATTCATTCGCCCGTATACCCTTGAGAATCGCACACCTCGCCGACCTGCACCTGGGCTTCCGCGCCTACCACCGCGTCACACCGCGGGGGATCAACGTGCGCGAGGCGGACGTGGCGGAAGCCTTCCGCCGCGCCGTCGCGCGCACCTGCGAGCTGCGGCCGGAGCTGGTGCTGGTGGCCGGCGACATCTTCCATTCCGTACGCCCGTCCAACACCTCCATCGCCGAGGCCTTCCGCCAGTTCAGCATCCTGGCCGAGCGCCTGCCGGGGGTGCCCGTGGTGATGATCGCGGGGAACCACGACTCCCCCCGCTCGTCGGACACGGGCAACATCCTCAGCCTCTTCCGCGAGATCTCCGGCGTCACCGTGGTCACCGAGGAGTGCCGGTCCGTGCGCCTGGAGGCGATCGGCACCACCGTGATGTGCATGCCCCACAACGCGCTCCTGGCGGACCACACGGCGTCGATGGACCCGGACCCCGCGTCGGAGCACAACGTGCTGATGCTGCACGGCACGGTGGGCGGCAGCGTGGCCGAGCAGAAGATGAGGTACGTCACCGAGTATGGCGGCGCCGTGGTGCCGGAGACCAGCATCGGGCCGGAGCGGTGGACGTACGTGGCGCTGGGGCACTACCACCTGGTCACCGAGCTGGCGCCCAACATGTGGTACGCCGGCGCGCTGGAGCGCACCTCCACCAACATCTGGATGGAGACGGGAGACAAGGGCTTCCTGGTGTACGACACGGAGCAGGGGAGCGCCGACTTTCACCCGGTGGACACGCGCGCCACTGTGGACCTGCCGCGCCTCAACGGGCACGGGCTGGGCGCCGCCGAGCTGGACGAGCGCATCCGCGCCGCCGTGGAGGCGGTGCCGGACGGGATCGCCGCCAGGATGGTGCGGATGGTGATCACCGACGTGCCGCGCAACCTGATCCGCGAGCTGGACCACCGGCGCATCCGCGAGTGGAAGGCGGAGGCGCTGCACTTCCACCTGGACGTGCGCCCGCCGGAGGTGCGCCGGCGCGTGGGCTCCGGCGCGCCCATGCGGCGGCAGACGCTGCAGGAGCAGGTCGCGTCGTACCTGCGCGGCTGGAGCCCCCGCAACCCGGGGATCGAGCGCGACCGGCTGGTGGAGCTGGCCACGGCGTACGTGGACCAGGCGGGGGAGGGCTGATGCGCCTGGTATCCCTCAAGCTGCGCAACTTCCGCCAGCACGCCCGCACCGACATCAGCTTCCGCGCGGGGCTCACCGGCATCATCGGGCCCAACGGGGCGGGGAAGAGCACCATCCTGGAAGCCATCGCCTGGGCCGTGTACGGCGCGGCGGCGGCGCGGGGCACCAACGACACCATCCGCTTCGTCCGCGCGGGGCAGGGCGCGCGGGTGGAGGTGGAGCTGCGCTTCGAGCTGGGCGGCCACGACTACCGCGTGGTGCGCACGCTCAGCAAGGCGGAGGTGTTCCTGGATGGAGGGGCGTCTCCCGTGGCGGCCACGCTGGGCGGCGCCACGGCGTACCTCCAGGGCCGCCTGGGGATGTCGCGCGAGGAGTTCTTCAACACCTACTTCACGGGGCAGAAGGAGCTCGCCTTCCTCGCCACCATGGGCGCGGCGGACCGCGGGCGCTTCCTCAGCCAGGTGCTCGGCTACGAGCGCCTGCGCCGCGCGCAGGAGCTGGCCCGCACTCGCCGCAACGAGCTGCGCACCGAGATCCGCGCCCTGCGCGCCGCCCTGGGCGACCGCGACGAGATCGTGGGCGCCCGCCAGACGGCCGAGCGCCGCGTGGCCGAGGCCCTCGAAGCCCTGCGCGCCGCGGACCGCGAGGCCGAGGACGCCCGCGCGGGCCTCAAGCTGGTGGAGCCGCGCTGGACGGCCGCGCAGGCCGCCCGCGAGCGCTTCCGCGAGCTGACGCACGACGCGGAGACGGCTGCGCACGACCGCGAAGCCGCCCGCCGCGACGCCGCCCGCGCCGAGGCCGAGCTGGCCTCCGTGGCCGACGCCGAGTCGCGCCTGGCCCCGTTGCGCGAACAGCTCGCGGCCCTCCCTGCGCTCACCGACGAGTCCGCGCGCCTGGCCGAGCTCGCCCGCCAGGAGGAGCGGCGCAAGGCCCTGGCCTCGCAGCTCGCGGACGCGCAGGGGGAGATCGAGCGCACCGCCGCGCGCCTCGCCCGGCTGGACACGGCGCCCGGGATGGAGCGGCGCTACGCCGGCGAGCTGGAAACGCTCCGCGCCCAGCGTGCCGAGGCGGAGGGCGAGCTGGAAGAGCGCAAGACCACCTGGCTGCGCGACCGGCAGGACGCGGAAACCAAGCTGCTGAGCTACCGCGACCGCGGGGTGGAGCTCAAGGAGCAGATCCGGCAGATCGAGGAGCTGGGCCCCCAGGGCACCTGCCCCACCTGCGGCCGCCCCGTGGGCGACGACTACGAGCGGCTGCTGGAAGAGATGCAGGACCAGTGGGTGACCATCGTGCAGGACGGGAAGTGGTGGTCGTCCCGGTTCGAGCAGCTCAAGGGGAAGCCGGAAGAGGTGGCGGAGCTGGAGGCCCGCACGCAGGACCTTTCGCGCCAGGTGGAAGACCGCACGCAGAAGCACACCCGCTGCCAGGCCGCGCTGCAGGAGCGCGAGGGGCTGCTGAAGGAGCGCGGCCAGCGCGAAGCCCGCCACGCGGAGCTCGCGGCCGCCCTGGCGGCGACCCCGTCCGGCTACGACGCCGCGCGCCACCGCGAGGTTGAGGCCGCCATGCGCGAGCTGCGCGACGTGGAGAAGCGGGCCGCGCGCCTGGAAGAGACCACCCGCCGCCGCGCGGACTGGGAGCGCGACCGCGCCGAAGCCGCCGCCCGCGAGGCCGCCGCCGAGGCCCGCGCCCTCGCCGCCGCCGCCCTGCGCGACGCGCTGGGCTTCTCCGAGGCCGCCTTCGAGACGGCCCGCGCGGACCACGCCGCCGCCGACGGCCGCGCCCGCGCCGCCGACCTGCGCGCCGCCACCCTGCGCGGCGACGTCAACACGGCCGAGCAGTCGCTGCAGACGGCCCGGGCCGCCGAGGCGCAGTACCACGAACGCGCCCGGCACGTGGCCGAGCAGGAAACCGACCTGCGCTACCACGAGGAGCTGGACACGGCCTACACGGAGCTGCGCTCCGAGCTGAACGACCAGGTGCGCCCCGAGCTTTCCGAGATCGCCTCCGCCTTTCTGGCCCAGCTCACGGACGGGCGCTACACGGCCATGGAGATCGACGAGGGCTACAACCTGATGGTGCTGGACGAGGGCGAGGAGAAGCCGGTGATCTCCGGCGGCGAGGAGGACGTGGCCAACCTGGTCCTGCGCCTCTCCCTCTCGCAGATGATCGCGGAGCGCGCCGGCCACCCGCTCTCCCTGCTGATCTTGGACGAGGTGTTCGGCTCGCTGGACGTGGCCCGCCGCGACAACGTCGTCCAGCTCCTCCACGCCCTGGAAGGCCGCTTCGACCAGGTGATCCTCATCACCCACGTCGAGGGGATCCGCGAGAGCCTGGACCAGGTGCTCCGCGTGGACTTCGACGAGCGCGCCGCCACCTCCATCGTCCGCGAAGAGAACGCCGACGGGTCGGAGGAGGAAGCTCCCATGGCCGCGGATTGACTCCTTCGTGTCTCTGTGCCTCCGTGTGAGATTCGCCGTCCCTTTTCACGCCCGCTCCAACCATGCCGCTGTCGCCCACCTTTGAAGATTTCCGCGCGTACGCACGCGAGGCCACCCTCGTGCCCGTGGCGCTGGACTTCCTGTTCGATACCGAAACGGCGGTCACCGCCTACCACAAGCTCGCGCGGCCCCCGTTCGGCTTCCTGCTGGAATCCGTCGTCGGCGGCGAGACGTGGGCGCGGTACACCTTCCTGGGGAGCGAGCCGCGAGGGGCGTGGAAGCTGGCGGACGGGCACGTCCACCGCTGGACGCCCGAAAAAGGCTGGGAGGATACCGGGCCCTCGGCCGACTCGCTGGGCGAGTTCGACCGGCTGCTGCGCGCGCACGTGCCCGCGCAGGTGCCGGGGCTGCCGCGCTTCTGGGGGGGCGCGGTGGGCTTCTTCAGCTACGACACGGTGCGGCTGATCGAGCGGCTCCCCGACGCGCCTCCCGCCGACCTGGACATCCCCGACGCCCTCTTCATGCTGACGGGGTCCGTGGTGGCCATCGACAACCTTTTCGGCCGCGCGTACGCCATCGCGGCGGTGGAGACGGCGGGGGCGGACGACGCGGAGCTGCGCCGGCGCTACGACCAGGCCGCGGAGGAAGTGGCCGCCCTCGTCCGGCGCCTGGGCGAGGCCAGGGGGCCCGAGCCGCTGGCGCTCTCCGCGCCCGGCACGGCGGACCCGGAGTTCGAGAGCACCATGACGCGCGCGGAGTACGAAGACGGCGTGCGGCGCGTGCAGGAGTACATCCGCGCGGGCGACGCCTTCCAGGTGGTGCTCTCGCAGCGCCTCACCGTTCCCCTGCAGGCCGCGCCCTTCGACCTGTACCGGGCGCTGCGCACGCTCAACCCCTCGCCCTACCTTTTCTTCCTGGATCTGGACGGCTTCCAGCTCGTGGGCTCCTCGCCCGAGACGATGGTGCGGCTGGAGGACGGCAGGGTCACCGTGCGCCCCATCGCCGGCACGCGCCGCCGGGGCGGGGACGCGGCGGAGGACGCGGCGCTCTCGGCGGACCTGCTGGCGGACCGCAAGGAGCTGGCGGAGCACCTGATGCTGCTGGACCTGGGGCGCAACGACGTGGGGCGGGTGGCGCGCTACGGCAGCGTGCGCGTACCCTCGCGCATGGCGGTGGAGCGGTACTCCCACGTCCTCCACATGGTCTCCACTGTGGAGGGGGAGCTGCGGCCGGGGCTCTCGGCGGTGGACGTCTTCCGCGCCTCCTTCCCCGCCGGCACCGTGAGCGGCGCGCCCAAGGTGAGGGCCATGGAGATCATCGACGAGCTGGAGCGCTCGCGCCGCGGGCCCTACGCGGGGGCGGCCGGGTACTTCGCCTTCGGCGGGCACGCCATGGACACGGCCATCGCCATCCGCACCGTGGTGGCTCAGGGCGGGAGGGCGCACGTGCAGGCGGGCGCCGGGCTGGTGGCGGACTCGGACCCGGCATCCGAATACGAAGAGACGCTCAACAAGGCGCGCGCCCTCCTGCGCGCCATCCAGACGACGGGCGGATGAGGCCACTTGCAACGCGGGGCGTCTTAACGGCTTGACACAGCCGAACGATCGTTCTATTAATGGTTGATTGCCTCAAGCAACTCTCCTGCTTTTCTGTCGGCCTTTGTACTCTTTTGCGGTTATTAACACCCGGTGCGCCCTGTCGCACTCCCGGGTCTCCGTACGTTATACTGTAGTTCACCCCCACCCACCCCCAGCAGGAGGTGTCCCTCGCCGGTGAGAGCCATCGCAGGACCCGCCGCATCCCATCCCAGGCGCGCGGGAAGTCCCATCGGAGCACGGCGCAACGCCATGCCCGAAACCACCCGACTGCCGGCGCAGTGCCGGCGAGTTCCCGGAGGCCTTGCATGAACAAATCCCGTTGGCTGTTTGCGGCAGTGGTAGCCGCAGCCACGGCGTCCTCCCCGCTGTCGGCCCAGGAGCCGGCCGTGGTGACCGGACGTGTGACCAATGCGCAGGGCGCGGCGGAGAATGCCGTGACCGTGCGCATCAACGCGCTGACCATCGGCACTACCACGGCCGCGGACGGCACGTACCGCCTGGTGATCCCGGCCGCGCGCCTTACGCGCTCGGGCCCGCACACCATCACCGCTTCGCGCGTGGGTCTCGCCACCCAGTCGCGCACGGTGACGCTGACCCCGGGCGCCTCGCTCACGCAGAACTTCCAGCTCGGCGCCCAGGCGCTCGGCCTGGAAGGGCTCGTCGTGACCGCGCTCGGCATCACGCGCGAGGAGCGCGCCATCTCGACCTCGGTGCAGACCGTCCAGGGCGAGGACCTCAACCAGGCGCGTGAGACCAACATCGTCAACGCGCTCTCCGGCAAGGTGTCCGGCGTGCAGGTGACGAACGCCGGCCCGCAGGGCGGCTCGTCGCGCATCGTGATCCGCGGCTCCAACTCGATCACGGGCAACAACCAGCCGCTGTTCGTGGTGGACGGCATTCCGATCGACAACTCGGCGCCGCGCCTCGATGGCTACGGCGGCGTGGACTACGGCAACGCCGCGCAGGACATCAACCCGAACGACATCGAGTCGGTCAGCGTCCTGAAGGGCCCGAACGCCGCCGCGCTCTACGGCTCGCGCGCGGCCAACGGCGCCATCATCATTACCACCAAGTCCGGCGCCGGCCGCACCCGCGGCCTGGGCATCACCGCCAACAGCAACGTCTCCTTCGAGACGCCGCTGCGCCTGCCGAGGTACCAGAACGAGTACGGGCAGGGCCTGTACGGCGAGTTCGAGTACGTGGACGGCAACTACGGCGGCGTGGAAGACGGCACCGACGAGAGCTGGGGCCCGGTGCTCGACGGCACCGTGCGCAACCAGTGGTTCGGCGAGGGCCCCTGGCGGGCCAACCCGGACAACGTGCGCAGCTTCTTCGAGACGGGCCGCACGGTGAACACCAACGCGTCGATCGCCACCAGCGGCGAGAACGCGAACGTCCGCTTCTCCGTGTCCAACCTGAACCAGGACGGGATGTACCCCGGCTTCGGGCTGGAGCGGACCACGGTGGCGCTCAACGGCGGCGCGAACATCTCCAAGCGCCTCCGCACCAACGCGTCGGTGCAGTACATCAACTCCGACGGCCACAACCGTCCGGGCGTCGGCTACGACGGCGACAACCCGATGCTGCAGTTCGTGTGGTTCGGGCGCCAGAACGACATCGGCCAGCTTCGCCAGGCGTACGAGCAGGGGCGCAAGAACGGCCAGATGGTGAACTGGAACTACAGCTACCACTCGAATCCGTACTGGATCGCGCTGGAGAACGTGAACACCGACTCGCGCGACCGCGTGATCGGGAGCGGCAACGCGACCTACAACTTCACCGACTGGCTCAGCGCCACGCTCCGCTCCGGCACGGACTTCTACGAAGACCGCCGCAAGCGCACGTACGCCGCCGGGACCATCGGCCTGGACTACGTGGGTGAGCGCGGTGCCTACGGCGAGGACGTGCTGTTCCGCCAGGAGACCAACTCGGACTTCCTGCTGAACGCCGACCGCGACTTCAGCGACAACCTGAGCTTCAACGCCAGCGTGGGCGCGAGCCGCCGTGACGCGCGCTTCAACTCGAACCGCGCGTTCGTGGGCAACCTGAGCATCCCGGGGATCTACAACCTGGGGAACGCCGCCCAGAAGCCGGACGTGTTCGACTACAGCGAGCGCAAGCGGGTGAACAGCGTGCTCGGCCAGGCGCAGGTCGGCTTCAAGGACTACGCCTTCCTGGACGTCACGGGCCGCAACGACTGGTCGTCGACGCTGCCGGACGGGAACAACTCGTTCTTCTACCCGTCGGTTTCCGGGAGCGTCGTCTTCTCGGACGCCTTCCCGAACCTGCCCAGCGCGCTGTCGTTCGGCAAGGTGCGGGCGAGCTGGGCCCGCGTGGGTAACGACACGGATCCGTACCGCCTGGCGCTGTACTACAACGCCATCGATCCGTTCAACAGCGTTCCGGGCTTCGCGACCAGCAACGACATCCCGAACCCGAACCTGAAGCCCGAGCAGACGGAGTCGGTGGAGCTCGGGACGGAGCTGCGCTTCTTCAACAACCGCGTGGGTCTGGACCTGACCTACTACGACCGCAAGTCGCGCGACCAGATCATCGGCGTGCCGGTTTCGCCGACGAGCGGGTTCCAGCGCCACTTCCTCAACGCGGGCACGATGTCCAACCGCGGCATCGACCTGGGGCTGAACCTGACCCCGGTGAAGCTGGCCAACAGCTTCCAGTGGGACATCCGCGCGAACTACAACAAGAACCGCAACCGCGTGGACGAGCTGGCCGAGGGCGTCGAGGCGCTGGTGCTCGGCAACTACTGGGGCCTGAACGTGGAAGCGCGCCGTGGCGAGGAGTTCGGCACGCTGTTCGGCGCGCCCTACCTGCGCAACGAAGCTGGTGAGATGATCCTCCGCGGCGGCCTTCCGCAGGCCGATCCCACGCGGCGCGTGCTCGGCAACTACAACCCCGACTTCGTGGCGAGCCTGGGGACGTCCGTGCGCTACCGCGGGCTGGACCTGAGCGTCCTGTTCGACGGCCGCCGCGGCGGTGACATCTTCTCGGTGACCAACATGTTCGGCCAGTACGCCGGCGTGCTGGAAGAGACGGCGAAGGGCCGCTGCTCGTACGACGAGCCGGTGGGCGGGATGCCCGTCTGCGACGCGAACACCGGGATCGTGCTCAAGGGCGTGAACGCCGACGGCACCCCGAACACCTCGTTCGTGACGGCGCAGGACTACTGGGCTTCGCTCTACAACCTGCACGAGGCGCACATCATCGACGGCAGCTTCGTGAAGCTCCGCGAGGTGCAGCTCGGCTACTCGCTCTCCGAGAGCTTCTCGCGCCGCATGGGCGTGACCGGGCTGAGCCTGTCGCTGACCGGGCGTAACCTGGCTCTCTGGTCGAATGCCAAGCACATCGACCCCGAGACCGCGTTCGACGCCAGCAACGCGCAGGGCCTGGAGTTCGGCCAGCTTCCGTCGGCCCGGAGCATCGGGTTCAACATCGTCGTCACCCCGTGACCCCGGCCACCCGCACAGGACTAATGATGAAACTCTCTCGCCTGACGCGGACCGCCTCGTTCGTCGCACTTGCCGCTGTCGCGGCAAGTGCGTGCGACGACGGTCTGACCGAAATCAACCAGAATCCGAATACGCCCGACCGGGTGACCGCGGATCTGCTGTTCCCCACCGCCGTGCAGTCGTCGGTGAACCGCGTGTTCGGCAGCACGCTTCACTACGACTACGCCAGCACCTGGATCCAGCACTACGCCAAGATCCAGTACACCAACGAGGACCGCTACCAGCTGCGGACCACGGGGAACGACGCCGCCTGGCTGGGCTTCTACGCCGGCGCGCTGCAGGACTTCACGGGCGTGATCGCGAAGAGCGACAGCACGGGTGAAGTGAACAAGAAGGCCTCCGCCATGGTGATGCGGAGCTGGACGTACGGGGTGGTGACCGACGTGTGGGGCGACGTCCCCTACACCGAGGCCAACAAGGGGCTCAGCGCCATCGCGGGCGAGCGCGCGTCCACCTCGCCCAAGTACGATCCGCAGCAGGTGGTGTACAACGGGATCTTCACGGAGCTTGCGGCTGCTTCGGCGATGATCACCGGCACCGGCGAGAACTTCGGCAGCGCGGACCTGATCTACGGCGGGAACATGGCGAGGTGGAGGAAGTTCGCCAACTCGCTGCGCCTCCGCCACGCGATGCGCCTGTCGCAGGTGGACCCGGCCAAGGGCCGGACCGAGTTCGCGGCGGCGATGGCGGCCGCGGGTGGCGTGTTCACGAGCAACGCGGACAACGCGATGATGCAGTACCAGTCGTCGCGTCCGAACAACCACCCGCTGAACGAGCTGTTCCGCACGCGCTTCGACCACGTGGTCAGCCGTACGCTGGTGGACACGCTCAAGTCGCTCAGCGACCCGCGCCTGCAGGTGTACGCGGAGCCGAACGCGAACGGCAACTACCGTGGCGCCCCCAACGGGGTGGTCTCGCCGGGCGTTCCGTTCGACTCGCTGTCGAAGATCGGCGCGTACTTCCTGCGGCCGGACGCCGAGGCGGTGCTGATGTCGTACTCGGAGGTGCTCTTCCTGCAGGCCGAGGCCGCCGAGCGTGGCTGGATCGCCGGCGACGCCGCGGCCCTGTACCGCGCGGCCATCACCGCCCACATGCGCTACTACGGCGTCTCGGCGGCGGCGGTCGAAGCTTACCTGGCCCAGCCGCGCGTGATGTACGCCGGGCTTCCCACCCTGCACCTGCAGAAGTGGATCTCGCTGTTCGGCAACGGCGTGGAAGCGTGGTCGGAGCAGCGGCGCACCAACGTGCCGACGCTCAAGGCTGGCCCGCGTGCTAGCAACGGCGGACGCCTTCCGGTTCGCTTCCCGTACCCGACGATCGAGCAGTCGGTGAACAACACCAACCGCGTCGAAGCGATCAACCGGGCCGGTGGCGCCACGCTGAACGAGCCGGTGTGGTGGGACAAGTAGTCTGAACACCGCTGGTGAAGAGGCCCCCCCGGCAGCACGCCGGGGGGGCCTTTTCGCGCACCTGGTCCGCCGGGGCCCTCCCCGCCGGACCCGCTCCGGCGCGGGTGAGAGGAGGGACCCCCGTGCGAGCGGTGGAGCCATGGACTCGCCGGAAGGAAACGGTGGTCCGGCCCGGCGTCGGCGGGGTGGACCTGCGCCGCGATCACGGGAGCCCGGCTGGAGCCGGCTGAAAAGGACCCCGTTCCCAGGTCTCACACCGGGGGGGGGCGGCGGTCCCGGCCCGCAGCTTCTGCCGCTTCCAAAAAATCCAGTGCGTGCCACGTTCGCCGAACAGGCCTCACACGTAGACGCGGAGGAGAGGCGCTGGCACTCCCCGCGTCTTCGCGCCTCTTCCGGGCGATGCACATTCAGCGAAGCGGTGCCGGCGTGCGCGGGGATGCAGGCCGGGTGCGGGCTTCCTGAGCCGACCTCGCGGCGGCGACGGCATGGAGGCAGCCTCCGTGGTGCGTCCCCGGCGGACCGGGCGGAACGCGCGGCCGCGGCGGGCACGGGTGGCTGCCGCGATTCCGCGGATCGAGGGCGACGGAAAAGGAGGCACGGAGAGATCCAATCCTCTCCGTGCCTCCCCTTATTCGCGTTCAGACCCGCACTCGTGCGTTCAGGAGGTGATGCGCTCCGTGACCATCTGGGCGATGCGCTCCTCCAGCTTGCCCGTGCTCCGGCAGGGCGCCCCGACCCCGCTCCCGCTGCCCCCGGCGCGCGAGTACGCGGTGCCCACCATCTGCGTGCGCAGCTCCGTGCCGGTGTCTCCGCCGCGGACCAGCGTGACCATGCGGATCTGCACGGTGGAAGCGTCGGCCATGTTGGTGCCGATGGGGGTGGACCCGCAGTTCAGGTACTCGGAGACCCGCTGGCCGCCCAGCCGCCGGTTCACCACGAACCCGTCGTTCACGATCCGGAGCGCCGCGCCCTCCTCGGTGGAGGTGGTGGGGATGCCCAGCGACTCGTAAACGGCCGGGAGCACCTGCTGCACGCGGTTCATGGGCGCGCGCACCCACTGCGTGGAGATGCGCTGGTCGGCATTGCTCTGCACGCTCACGTTGCCCGCGTCGGTGAGGACGCGCGTGGTGGTGAGGGTGCCGGGGGTGGTGACGATGCCGTCGCCCTCGGGGGCGGTGGCGCAAGCGGATAGGGCGAGAGTGGCAAGGACGAGGCTGCGCAGCATGGAACCTCCTCGAAGCAGGGTGAGCGGCCCGGGAGGGCCGGGCCGGCGGGTGTCCTACGAGTCCGCGCGCTTGGTGAAAACCAATATACTCCCGGTGGCACTGGCCGGATAGCCACGCTTGCGGACGATCCCCGAGGGATAGATCTCCACGCGCTCCACGTCCCAGCGGCGGATCAGGTCCAGGATGCAGCTGTCGCTCGCCGCCTGGCCGTCCACCCACACGTGTGCCTCGGACGAGCCGGTGAGCGACTGCACCCCCCGGAAGATGACACGGCTGCACCCCGCCGACTTCGATACGCGCATGCTGGACACGCGGCCCGCGAGCGCCTCCATCAACGAGCCCCCGGTGGTCAGGTCGGCTTCGGTGAAGACGATCTCGCCCCCGTGGTACCCGGCGGGCTGCGGCCCCGCGTCGGTGTCGCTCCCGGTGCCCTGGAGCGGCGAGCAGGCGCAGGCCAGCGCGAGCAGCGCCGCACCACCGTGACGCGCGCGTGGGTGCATGGGGTCCTCCTCCTGGGGAAGGCGGCGCGTCCGGACCGGTGCGCGGATGACCGCGTGTTCACCCCCGGGCACGTGTCAGGGTGCAGCATGAATCACGCCCGTGCGGACCTCCGCCCGCGCACCGGTGGAACGCGGGAAGAAGGGGGTTTCTGACGCGCGATCCGTGCGGGAACGGGCGGAGGCGCCGCCGGGGCGGGGCGCCGCGCCGCGGCCCGCGCGCGGTGCCCTCCCTGGCCCGCCTCTTGCGCCCGCGCCGGGGCATGGCAACTCCTCCCAACGTTCCCAACGAGCGCCGCAAAGGGAACAACGACCGGCGCACCACGCGCGGCGGGTTCGACCCGCGCCGCTCCCGCTTCGGCCTGGGGCCGCTGCTCCTTTTCCTGGTGGCGCTGCTGGCGCTGAACGTGGTGTTCAGCGGCCGCGGCAGCACCCGGCTGGAGTACAGCGAGCTCAAGAACCGCATCCGCCAGGGGCAGGTGGCCCGCGCCACCCTGGCCGCCACCACCATCACCGCCGTGCCGCGCGACTCCGTGGGCCCCAAGGGGCGCGTGGTGTGGCAGGCCGAGCGCTCGGCCGGCGAAGACGAGACGCTGATCCCCGCGCTGGACCAGGCGGGGGTGCGCTACGACTTCGAGCAGCCCTCGCGGTGGACGGGGCTGGTGATGCTCTTCCTCCCCATCCTGGTGCTGGTGGGGCTCTTCACCTTCTTCACGCGGCGCATGAACCCCACGCAGGGGGTGCTCACCGTGGGGAAGAGCCGCGCCCGCATCGTGGGCGAGGAGGGCACGGGCGTCACCTTCGAAGACGTGGCGGGGGTGGACGAGGCGAAGCAGGAGACCTACGAGGTCGTCGAGTTCCTGAAGCACCCGGAGAAGTTCGCCAAGCTGGGCGCCAAGATCCCCAAGGGCGTGCTGCTGGTGGGCCCCCCGGGAACGGGGAAGACGCTGCTGGCGCGCGCGGTGGCCGGCGAGGCGGGGGTCACCTTCTTCTCCATCAGCGGCGCCGAGTTCGTGGAGATGTTCGTGGGCGTGGGCGCGGCTCGGGTGCGCGATCTGTTCGCGCAGGCCAAGGCGCAGTCGCCCTGCATCATCTTCATCGACGAGCTGGACGCGCTGGGCAAGGCGCGCGGCCCCGGCGGGGTGCTGGGCGGCAACGACGAGCGCGAGCAGACGCTCAACCAGCTCCTGGTGGAGATGGACGGCTTCGACCCGCGCATGGCCGTCATCATCATGGCCGCCACCAACCGCCCCGAGATCCTGGACCCGGCGCTGCTGCGCCCCGGCCGCTTCGACCGGCAGATCCTGGTGGACCGCCCCGACCTCAACGGCCGGCTGGACATCCTGCGCATCCACGCCAAGGACGTGCAGCTGGAGCCGGACGTGAACCTGGAGAAGATCGCCCGCCGCACCCCCGGCTTCGTGGGCGCGGACCTGGCGAACCTCCTCAACGAGGCGGCGCTCCTGGCCGCGCGGCGCGACCGGGCGGCCGTGTCGCTCAAGGAGATCGACGACGCGGTGGACCGCATCATCGCGGGGCTGGAGAAGAAGAACCGGCTGATCAACGAGAAGGAGCGCACCATCGTGGCCTACCACGAGGCCGGCCACGCCATCGTGGCCGAGCGGGTGCCCACGGCGGACCCGGTGCACAAGATCTCCATCATCCCCCGCGGCGTGGCGGCGCTGGGGTACACGCAGCAGCTCCCCACGGAAGACCGCTACCTGCTCACCAAGCAGGAGCTGATGGACCGCATCGCCGTGCTGCTGGGCGGGCGCGTGGCCGAGGAGATCGTCTTCAACGAGATCTCCACGGGCGCGGGGAACGACCTGGAGCGGGTGACGGAGCTGGCGCGCAGCATGGTGATGGAGTACGGGATGAGCCGCGAGCTGGGCCCGGTGAACCTTTCCGGCCCCCGCCGCAACCAGTTCCTGCAGGGCTCCGAAGGGGGCGCCGCGCCGCGCTCGTACTCCGAGGAGACCGCCCGCGCCATCGACGCGGAGATCCGCGGCCTGATCGACGGGACGTACGAGCGGGTGCGCCGCATCCTCACGCAGGATCGCGACGTGCTGGAGGTGCTGTCGCAGCGCCTGCTGGAGGTGGAGGTGGTGGACGAGGCGGACCTGCGGCGCATCATGGGGCTGCCGCCGCGCACCCACGAGCCCTCCGAAGACCGCGTGGTGGCCCCGCCGCCGCCCAAGGGCGGGATGATCGACCCCGAGGGCCGCGCCGCTTCGGAAGCGGCGGACTGACCTAACCAGGAGGAACGGTGTCCAAGGACCCACGCTACAGCGACAAGAGCCCCCACACGTCCGACGAGCAGAAGGGTGCTCCGGCCCCGGAGCGGCCCACCAACACGGACGAAGATGCGGGGATGAGCAACCAGGAGGGCCGCGGGCCCTCGCAGGCCGAGGGCGAGCGGAAAGAGGACGGCGACTGATTGGCTCACACAGAGACACAGAGGCACAGAGAAAGAAGATCTTCTCTGTGCCTCCGTGTCTTGGCTCAGGGGAGGTCCACCACGTAGACGGTGGTGGGCCCGTCCGGGCTGTCGGCGCGCGCATCCACGGCGATCATCCGCCGCGGCCCGGCGAAGAGGATCCGCCCCTCCACGCTGCCGGGGAGCGTAATGCGCTCGACGTACTCACCGTCGGAGACTCTCAGCTTCGCGATTCCTCTCACCAGCCCCACGTACAGGTGCGACCCATCGGGAGAGAGGCCCGTGGTGTAGCTGAATGACGTTCCGCTGACGATAGGGAAGCTCCGCACCCTGCCCCGGTCCGCGTCGAACACGTCGTACCCCCAGGCGAACCGGTCGCCCGAGGGTGTGGAGGACCACGACCCGTAATGGCGGCCCGCCGGGAAGCACGAGCCGATCTCGTTGGTGCGGGAGTCGTACACGATGACGCAGCGGGGGTCGACCCTCTCCAGGAAGATGCGGCCGCGGTCGGCCGAGCGGGCCGCCACGATGGTGGCTCCGGCCGCTTCCGTATCGGCGCGCAACCGCTGGCCAGTCCCCGAGCTCGTCATCTCCACCACTTGCTTCGCCCAGGGCACTCCCGACACCAGCACCTTGCCGTTGGCGGCTACCCGCACGCCCCACACGTGGATCTTCTCGCCGTTCACGAGGATCGGCACCTTGAGGGGCGCGGCATCCGGCCGCGCAAGGTCCACCACCGCGACCGCGGTTTCGCTGGGGAGCGCCGCGAGCAGTGTGTCACCCCCGCGGGTCAGCTCCACCGCCAGCGGGCTGTGACGCACGGTGCCCAGGTTGATGCTGGTGGATGTCATGGTCGCGAGCGACAGCACTTCCACCCGCCCCGTGTACGGGAAGGCGAGGTAGAGCAGGCCGCGCGCTTCGTCCAGCACCATGTCCGTGGCCCGCGTGGCGAAGGTGGCCGTCCTCACCGGGTACTCGGGCGCGGGGACGATCCGGAAGCTGTCCGCGGGCGCGCTGGCCGTTCCGCTGTACATGTGCTCGCCGTTCACCACCTGCACCGAGAATCGCGTCGCGCCCACCCACTCCGGCTTCACGGGGATGCTGACGTCGATGTTGCCGGTGGTGAAGGGCACCGGCACCGAGTCGCGGACGCTGACCGCCCCGCCCAGCGTGTACACCAGCCACCCCGGCCCCCGCGACTCCATGACGTCGCCGCGCACCTTCATCGTGTCTCCCGCGGCGAAGTTCCCCACCAGCCGGTTGGAGTCCATCCCCGAAGGCACCGAGGTGAGGAAGTAGGCGTAGCGTAGTACCGGCGGCTTGTTGCTTACCACCTGCACCTGGGTGGCCGAGGTGGCGACGCCGGGCTGCAAGAACCCGTCGAGGGCGTAGGCCTGCACCCGGATCGGCTGCCCGATCTGCGCGTCCGCCGGCACCGCGATCTCCACCCTGCCGCGCACGGTGCCTCCGACGGTACCGGTCACCGCATGCCGGTCCAGCATCCGCGCGCTGAACGCACCCGAGACGAGGATGCCGCTCTCCCACACCCCGCTCGCCGACTCCGCCTCGTAGGTGATCGTCAGGCTGCGCCCCGGGATGATCGCGACGGCGGCGGTGTCGTCGAACAGGGGGGTGACCCGTACGTTGCGCACCACCGGCGCCGGCACCCCGCCCGGGGGCGGCGTGGGACCGCAGGTGAAGGTATGGCTAGCGATACCCGTGGCGCCGGTCGCCTCCTCCAGGTAATCCATCTCCAGCGTGAGCTTGAAAGGCGCGCCCGCGTAGAAGGTCCAATGCGAGTTCCGGGTGCTGCCGCTGGCGATGACGGAGGTCCCCCACCCCTTCACGATCTCCTGCTCGGAGATCGGCGTGGTGTCGCTGGGCACCGCGCGAGTCAGGCCAAAGTGCCAGAGCATCCTGCCGCCCTGCCACCGCACCACGTTCCCCGTTTTTCCGGAGGCCACGGCGGCCAGAGGGATCTCGCATTGCGCCCGCAGGCTCCCGTTGGATGCCGCGTACGTCCGCATCTCGCCCGGGGTGCCGGTGAGGGCGATCTGGGTCTTGGGAACGGGAGGGCCCGGCGGATCGGAGGTGGTCGTGGAGTCGCAGCCGCCCAGCGCCAGCAGGGCCGCCAGGCATGTATGCCGGATGAGGCGCATCGGAAGGTCAGGTGGGGAGCTTGGCCGGATACAGATGTTCAGGCTGGATGATAACGGCGTCATGCGCGCGGGAGCAAGTTGCCCGGCGGCCCGGAGATGTCTTTCTCTGTGCCTCTGTGTCTCTGTGTGAGCCTAAAGAAGGCGCTGGATGATCTCTGCCCCGCGCTCGGCCGCGCCCCGGTTGTCCTGGACGTAGCGGCGGGCGGCGGCGCCGTCGGGAGGGGTGCGCAGGGCGGCGGCGAGGGTGGCCGCGTCGTGGACCTCCGCGGCGGCGCCCAGCGCGAGCAGCTCGCCGGCTTCGCGGGCGTTGGCGTGGCGCGGGCCAAAGAGCACCGGAGCACCGAACGCGGCGGGCTCCAGCACGGAGTGGAGCCCCGCCGTGCCGAACCCGCCGCCCACGTACGCCACGTCCGCCAGCGCGTACAGGTCGCCCAGGACGCCCGTGCGGTCCACCAGCGTCACTCGCTGTACGGGGGCGCCCGCCTCGATGGCCGAGAGGCGCGCGTGCGGCAGGCCGTGCGCGGCTAGCGCGGCTTCGGCGCGGGCCAGGTGGTGCGGCGTGGGCTCGTGCGGCACGAGGACGACGCGCATTCCGAGCCCCGCGACGGCGGGGACCAGGTGCTCCTCGTCGGCGGGCCAGGTGGAGCCGGCGACGAGGGTTGGTTGGGTGGTGTCCGCGAAGGGGGCCAGGATGGCGCGGTCGGCCCGCTGGGCGCGCTCCCACACCTGGTCGAAGCGCGCGTCGCCCATCACCACGCGCCGCGCGGAGGCCACGCCCAGCGCCGCGAACCGTTCCGCGTCGGCGGGGGAGATGGCGGCGACGAGGTCCAGGCGCGCGTAGGCGGGGGCCAGCACCGCGCGCGCGACGCCGCCCAGCCGGCTGGACGAGGCGGGGAGCGTGGCGCTGAGGAGCGCCAGCCGCACGCCGCGCGACCGCGCCTCGCGCGTGAGCACCGGCCACACGTCCGTCTTGGAGAACGCGAACACCGCGGGGCGCAGCAGATCCAGGGCGCGCCCCACCTCGCCCGCCAGGTCGAAGGGAAGGTAGTCCGTGAAGTCCGCGGCCACGCTGCGCGCGAACGCCTCGGCCGACGGCGAGAAGTAGGTGTAGGCCACCTGGAGATCGGGCCGGCGCGCACGGAGCGCATCCACCACCGCCCGCGCCTGCAGCCCCTCGCCCACGCTCGGCGCGTGGAACCAGACGAGCGGCCGCGTGGGATCGCGCTCCGCCGCCGCCCACGCCGCCATGCGCTCCAGCACCCCGCGCCGCCCGCGGACCGCGCGCGCCAGCTTCCCCTCGCCCCGCGCCGCCAGGGGAAGCAGCGGGCGCGCGGCGGAGAGCGCGAGCGTGTACAGGGTTTCCGCGATCATCCCCCAAACTACCATGGCCTCACACAGAGACACAGAGGCACAGAGAAGAACTTCTCCTCTGTGCCTCTGTGCCTCTGTGTGAGATTAAAGCTGTACCCCGTCGCCCACGATGACGACGCGCTCCACTTCCACGGGCTCCGGGGGCAGGGGCATGGGGGTGGTGGCGGCCAGGGGCGCGGGGGCCGCCTCCTCGTAGCCGTCGCCGCGGGCCTGGAGGTACTGCCAGACGGCGTAGCCCGCGGCGGCGGCGGCGATGCCGGCGGCCAGCATCCCCAGGCCGCCCCCGCGCTCCTCCTCCACTTCCACCACCACCGGGGCGTGCTCGGCGAAGAGGTCGGCGGCGGCCTCGTTGAACTCCGGCAGGTCGTGCGGGCCGCGGCTGGATACCCAGTTGCGGTCGCGCACCACCGACTCGTCGCTCCACACGCCGCCCGCGTTCAGCACGTCGTGCTTGATCCCCGGCCACGAGGTGAGCCGCCGGCCCGACACCATCCCGGCCGAGATCAGCACCCAGGGGGCATGGCAGATCATGGCGATGGGCTTCCCCTGCGCGTTGAAGGCGGAGACGAAGTCCAGCACGCGGTCGCTCTGGCGCAGCGTGTCGGGGTTGATCAGCCCGCCGGGGAGGAGGAGGGCGTCGTAGTCGTCGACCCCCACCTCGTCCAGCGTGTAGTCCACCCGCACCTTCTTCCCCGGGTACATGTGGTTCACGCCGCGGATGCGCCCCTCGTGCAGCGAGACGACGTCCACCCGGGCGCCGCGGTCCTCCAGCGCCTCCACCGGCGAGGTAAGCTCCACCTGCTCGAAACCATCGGCCGCGAGCACCGCTACGCGCAGTCCTTCCAAGTTGTCGCTTCTCATCCCTTTGCCTCCTGATTGTATCGGGTCGCCGCGTATGTCGCAGAGGCGCGCGGGCGGTGCAAAAGGTCTGCCGGGAAGGAGCGGCGGATCTCCCACGGAGGGATGGAGACCGGGAGGGAAGCGGGGGCGGAACCGATTCTTGTTGGAAATCCGGTAAGTGTATATGAAGAAAGGCGTTGGGTGTGACCCGGGGGAAGGGGCGGATGTGGCCGAGGTTGACACCCCGGGAACGGCGCGTATATCATAGGCTCCTACATCACTTCGACTTGCCGCGTCCGGAGCCCCTCTCGGACCCCCTTCCGTCCGCAGCCCTCGAGACCGAAGTACATGCCTCGATCCCGCTGGACGCTGATGCTCGTTCCGCACGACAACGAGCGCGTCCTTTCCTGGCAGGTGACCGGGAAGCACATCCGCGCCGCCGTCTCGGCCGCCGTCGCAATCGCACTCCTCCTCGCCATCTTTGGAGTCGGCTTCTTCGTGAAGCAGAGCCGCTCCGTGCGCGACGCCCAGCTTCGCCGGGAGAACCGGCTGCTGGCCGCCGAGGTGGACCAGATGCGCGAGCAGATGGCCGAGCTCAACCAGAGCATCGACCAGCTCGCCCTCAAGGACGAGGAGTACCGCACCATCGCGGGGCTCCCCGAGCTGGACGAGGACGTGCGCAAGGTGGGGATCGGCGGGCCGGGCGCGACGCTGGCGGACGCGGCGCTGTTGCACCTCAACCCCGGCGTGGGGAAGAAGCTGGAGAGCGCCGAAGACAACCTGGGGACTCTGGCCCGCCGGGCGCGGCTCCTGCAGGCGTCGCTGGACGAGGCGCTGGGCGCGCTGCGCAGCAACAACGAGCGGATGGCGCGCACCCCTTCCATCGCGCCCGCCAACGGCCCCCTGTCGTCGCTCTTCTCCAACGCCCGCGCGCACCCGGTGCTCCGCATCAGCCGGCCCCACAAGGGGATCGACATCGCCGCGCGCGTGGGCGAGCCGATCCTGGCGCCGGGGAAGGGGCGGGTCCGGTTCTCCGGCAACCGCGCCAACGGCTACGGCAACACGGTGGAGATCGACCACGGCTTCGGCTACATCACCCGCTTCGCGCACGCGTCGCGGCTGCGGGTGAGGACCGGCGACGTGGTGCAGCGCGGCGACGTGATCGCGGACGTGGGGGCCACGGGGCTGGTGAGCGGGCCGCACCTGCACTACGAGGTGGAGCAGAACGGGCGCCAGGTGGACCCGCTCAACTTCATCGTCGCGGACGCGATCCCGGATTGAGAGAACCGCCTGGCTCACACAGAGGCACGGAGGCACAGAGAGACGGATTTCTCGGTGCCTCTCGTTGCGTTATGATGATTGAATGCTGACGATCCTGATGATGGCGGCGCTGGCGGGGGACACGGTGCCGGCGGTGACGGTGCACCGGCAGCCGGCGCTCCCCGTGGTGGCGCTGCGCATGGCGCTCCTGGCCGACGATCCCCAGGGGTTCGCGGGGGCGGGGCACCTGATCCAGCACCTGCACCTCCCCGCCATGGAGGAGCAGGCGGCGCGGGTGGGGGGGCGGGTGCAGGCGCTGCGGACCTCCGATGCGCTGGTGTACACGGTGACGGGGCCGGCGGCGGAGCTGGATTTCCTGGCCGGTGTGCTGCGGGGCGCGCTGAACGTGCCGCGGCCGGCGCAGCCGCAGCTGCTGATGGCGCTGAACACGCTGGCCGAGGAGCGCGGGGCAGAGCGGGAGACGGCGGCGTCGTACGTGCGCGCGGCGTTGCGCCAGGGCGTCTTTCCCGGCGAGCTGCCGGCGGCGGGGACCGCGGCCTCCGCGCGGCGGCTGGAGACGGCCCCGCTGGAGGCGCTGTGGGGGGAGATGTACTCGCCCGGGCGGCTGGCTGTGGTGGCGGTGGGGGATGTAGGGGCCGAGCAGGTGACGCGGGCGCTGCGCGGCCTTCCCGCCGCGGCGGGGGAGCGGCTGGCGGAGGCGATGCCGGACACGGCGCCCTCGCTCGCCGCCGACACGCCGCAGGCCACGCGCGCCTGGGTCGGGTGGGCTGCCTCCGCCCCCGCCGACGACGCGGCTTCGCTCTCCGTGGCCGCGCGGCTGCTAGGGAACCGGCTGCGGCGCGGGATGACGGGGTCCACCGTGGAGGTGGAGCACTGGTGGACCCATCGCGGGCACGCGCTGGCCATCGTGGTGGCCACTCCGGGCCCGCGGGCGGCGGCGGCGCGCAGGACGGTGTCCGGGGCGCTGGCGACGACTCTGGGGGCGCTGGACGCGGAGGCGGTGAGGGACGCGGTGGCCGGGGTGCGGCGCGACCTCCTCTTCTTCTCCCGCACGCCGGAGCGCATGGCGGAGGTGCTGGGCGCCTTCGCGGACCGCGGCGGCGAGCCCGACGCGGCGCAGCGCTTCTTCGCGGCGCTGGACGGGGTGACGGAGGCGTCGGTGCGGGCGGCGCTGGAGGGGGTGCGCGCGAGCGAGCCCGTCACCGTGGGGATCGCCCCGCAGCGGCTGGTGCCCAACTGATGCGCGCGCTCGTCTCGACGCTCGCGGCCGTGCTGGCCTGCGCTCCGCTGGGCGCGCAGGAGCGCTTCCTGGTGCGCTCCGAGCCCGGGAACCCGGTGGTGACGGTGGAGATCCTGCTGGCCGCGGGGCCCGCGGACGAGCCGGAGGGGGAGGAGGGGGTCGCCTACCTGACGGCGCGCTCGGTGGTGGCGCCGGTGCTTCCCCTGCTGGACTCGCTGGGGGCGCGGCTGCGGGTGGAAGGACGCAAGGACGCCGTGTCCATGACCATGACGGCCGCGCCCGACGCGTGGGACGAGGCGACGCGCATCCTGCTGGTGGCGCTCTTTCGCGACCCCGTGAGCGGCGAGGCGGTGGAGCGGCAGCGCACGGCCATCGCGGCCGAGCTGGCGGGGCGCGAGGCGAGCCCGGCCGATGCGCTGGCCCGCGAGGTGGACGCGGCCGTGTGGGGGCGCGGGCACCCCTGGGGCCGTCCCGCGGTGGGGACCGCCGCGTCGGTGGCGCGGATCACCCCCGCGGCCGTGGAGATCTTCCTCCGCCGCGCATTCTCGCAGGAGCGCGCGCTGGTGGCCGTGGTGGGCCCCGTGGAGCGTGCGGACGTGGACGCGCGCGTCTCCGCCTTCCTGGAGCCCGGCCCCCTGCGCGGGGGGGAGGTGCCGCCGCCGCTGCGCGGGGACACGGCGGTGCACACGGAGTACAACGCCATCACGGCGTGGGTGTCCGCCTCCTACCGCTTCGGCGCCGACGCGGACGCGGAGTCGCTGCGCATGCTGGGGAGCCTGGTGCTGGACCAGGTGGGCTTCGGGCCCACCCGCCGCTCGGTGTACGACCAGCGCGCGGAGGTGGTGCGCCACGCGGGCGGGGGCGAGCTGCGCATCCACCTGGTGGTGCCCCCGCGCGAGGCGGAGGCGTGGGGGGCGCGCATCCGCGAGGCGGTGGCCGCGTACGCGGGCGCGCCGGTGCCCGCCGCCGTGTTCGCCGAGCGGGCGCGGCGCTTCCGCGGGCGGCGCCTGCTGGAGCTGGACTCGCCGGAGGCGCGGGCGGACGCCGTGGCGCGCGGGGCGCTGGTGGGGGAGCGGGGAGACCCGTTCGCGGCGGTGCGGGGCGTGACGGCGGAGCGGCTCCACGCCGCGGCGAGGTCGCTGGAGCCGCCGGTGCTGGTTTACCTGGGTCCCTTTGAGAAAGGCGAAGACTGATGCTGGCCTTCCAGATCCTGGTCTACTCGATCCGCCTCTTCCAGATCCTCATCATCGTGAGGATCGTCCTGTCGTACGTGGTCAGCCCCGTATCGCGCAACCCGCTGGTGGAGATGGTGCGCACCGCCACCGACCCCATCCTGGGCCCCATCCGCTCCGTGATGCCGGACACGGGGATGTTCGACCTGTCTCCCATGGTCGCCATCCTGGTCCTGCAGTTCATCGAGTACCTGCTGATCGGCATCGCGAACGGCTGATACTCACACAGAGACACAGAGGCACAGAGAAAAGCATCTTTCTCTGTGCCTCTGTGTCTCTGTGTGAGAATCAGAACTTGACCTGCGGCGCCGCGTCGGAGCCGGCGGGCTCGCGGTAGGGCTCCTTGCGCTGCGCGCCGCTGAAGCGGGCCGTCATGGCCTGCGGGAACTGGCGGATGTACGTGTTGTACTCGCGCACGGCGCCGTTGTAGTCGCGCCGGGCCACGGCGATGCGGTTCTCGCTCTCGGCGAGCTGGTCCTGCAGGCCGCGGAAGTTCTGGGTGGCGTTGAGGTTGGGGTACGCCTCGCGCGCCACGTTGATGAAGGTGCCGATCTGCCGCGTCACCGCCGCGTCGGCCTGCGACATGGCGGCCACGTCCTGCTTCTGCACCGCCTGCTGGAGCTGCTGGGCGCTCTGGCGGAGCGCCGCTTCGGACTGCGTGATGGCCTGGCCGCTGCGGGCGCGGGCCACGTCCGTAAAGGTGCCGCGCTCGAACTCCGAGGCGCCCTTGACGGTGGCCACCAGGTTGGGGATCAGCTGGTTGCGGGCCGTGAGCTCCACGCCCACGTTGCCGCGTGCCTGCTCCACCTGCTCGTCAAGCTGCTGGATGCGGTTGTAGCCGCACCCGGAAAGCGACGCGCCCAGCGCCGCCACCACAACAATGTTCGCGAGCCGCATCGGTTGTCGTCCTCTCAAGGTCAAGGGCCCGGTGCGGGTGCACCGTGCCCGGTGGTTCCTGCAAAAAACGTCACGCCACGCCGTGCACCAGCCGGTCCACGTACCGCGAAACCTGCTCCACCGCCTCCAGGTACCCCGTGACCACCGGCGAATCCGGGGCCGGGCGCAGCGCGGCGTCGCGTCCCGCCCGCGCGCGGGTGATGGCCAGGAGCGGCTCCGCGGTGAAGCCCACCCGCTCGGCCGTGGCACGCACCGTCTCTTCCGGGTCGCGCGGCACGGCCACGCCGGAGAGGCGCAGCACCGTGCGAAAGAGCACCAAAAAGGTGGGGAACGACTTCACCAGCAGCTCCCCCAGCCGCTCCGGGTCGTCGGCCGCCAGCATGAAGTGCTCGCGGAGCTGGATGTGCTTCCCCCGGATCTCGCGCTCGCACTGGCGGCGCAGGTCTTCGGCGTGCACCTCGATGCCGCGGAAGGGGTCGGCGCCGTGCAGCACGCGGTGCGCGTCGCGGATGTCCGAGTACTCGATGGGGAAAACGTCCGCCGAGCGCTGCCACTCCTCTTCCCCCAGGATCATGGGGGGCGGGTTGCGCTCCGCCACCCACCTGCGCGCCAGCGCCGAGCCGCGGCGCAGCGCCGCCGGCCCCGTGCCGCGCAGCAGCACCAGGACGTTGAGGTCCGACACGCCTTCGCGGTACTCCCCGCGCGCCGCCGACCCGTAGAGCACCACCGACACCAGGTCGTCGCCGTACGCGCGCTTCAGCTCTTCCGCGAAGGCGTCCGCCCGCTGGATCGAATCCGCCATCAGCACCGCTCCGTCGTCGGGTTCACCATTCGCCTCCCGCGCCTCCACCGCCCCCGCTCCCGCCTCCGAACCCTCCGAAGCCGCCCCCGCCGCCAAAC
>CADCTW010000160.1 GCA_902805735.1 uncultured Gemmatimonadota bacterium
GCGCTGTCGGCGAGCATGTAGCGCAGCCGGTCCTCGGGATACGAGGGATCCAGCGGCACGTACGCGCCGCCCGCCTTGAGGACGGCGAGCAGCGCCACCACCATCTCCGGCCCGCGCTCCGCATGGATGGCCACGCGGGCGTCGGGCTCCACGCCCAGCGTGCGCAGGTGGTGCGCGAGCCGGTTGGCGCGGCCGTTCAGCTCGGCGTAGGTGAGCGTCCCGCTCTGGTGCACCACGGCGGCGGCGTCCGGCGCGCGCTGCACCTGCGCCTCGAAGAGCTCGTGGATGCACGACTCGTCCGGGTACTCCGCCTCCGTCGCGTTCCACTCGTGCAGCACCCGGCGGCGCTCGTCCGCCGGGAGCATCGGCAGGCGCTCCACGGCCACGCGCTCGTCCGCCACCATCCCGGCGAGCAGCGCGCGGAAGTAGCCCAGGAAGCGCTCCACCGTGGCCGCGTCGAAGAGCGCCGTGGTGTACTCCACGCCGCCGGTGATGCGGCCACCCGTCTCCTGCAGGCTGAGGGACAGGTCGAACTTGGCCGTGACGTGCGCGGCCGAGCCGACCGGAGCGGGCACCAGCCCCGGCAGCTCCAGGGTGCCCCCGGACGTGTTCTGCCAGGTGAACATCACCTGGAAGAGCGGCGTGTGCGCCATGCTGCGCGCCGGCCGCGCCAGCTCCACCACCTGCTCGAAGGGGATGTCCTGGTGCCGCTGCGCCTCCAGCGCCCGCCCCTTCACCCGCTCCAGGAGCTCCGCCACCGTGGGCATGCCCGAGAGGTCCATCCGCAAGGCAAGCGTGTTGACGAAGAAGCCGATCAGCCCCTCGATCTCCGCCTGGCCGCGGTTGGCCGTGGGCGTGCCGATCACCACATCCTCCTGGCCCGACAGGCGAGCGAGCACCGCGGCCCACCCCGCCAGCAGTGTCATGAAGAGCGTGGTGCCGTGCCGCTGGCCCAGCGCCTTGAGCCCCGCCGTCAGCTCGGCATCCAGCTCCAGCCCGGCGTACGCGCCGCGCGTGTCCTGCACGGCCGGGCGGGGACGATCCGCCGGCAGCTCCAGGAGCTCCGGCGCGCCGGCCAGTGTCGCCTTCCAGTACTCCGCCTGCTCGCGCAGCACCTCGCCCTCCACCCAGCGCCGCTGCCACACGGCGTAGTCGGCGTACTGGATGGGGAGCGGCGGGAGCGGATCGGCATCGCCGCGGAGGAAGGCGCCGTACAGCGCACTCACCTCGTCCACGAGCACGCCCATGGACCAGCCGTCGGAGACGATGTGGTGCAGGGTGAGCATCAGCACGTGATCGTCGTCGCCCAGGCGCACGAGGCCACCGCGGATCAGCGGCCCGCGCTCCAGGTCGAACGGCGTGCGCGCCTCCTCCGCGCCCAGCCGGCGCAGCTCCGCTTCGGCGTCGGGGTGCGCGCGCAGGTCGTGATCGAGCAGGAGGAAGCGGCTCTCCTCCACGGGCGCGACGCGCTGCACCGGCTCCCCATCCACCTGCGGGAACGCCGTGCGCAGCGCCTCGTGCCGCTCCACGACGCGATCCAGCGCGCGACCCAGCGCCACGCGGTCCAGCTCGCCGCGCAGGCGCAGGCGCACCGGGATGTGGTACGCGCTCCCCAAGCTCCCCATCTGATCGATGAACCAGAGACGCTGCTGCGCGAACGACAGCGGCAGCGGCTCGCCCCGGTCCGCCGGCTCGATGGCGGGGAGCCGCGAGCCGGGGGTGGCCGGCAGCGCGCCCGCGAAGTCCGCCAGCACCGGCCGGGCGAACAGGTCGGCCAGCGCCACCTCCACCCCGAGCGCCTGCCGCACGCGCGAGATCACGCGCACGGCCAGCAGCGAGTGCCCGCCCAGGTCGAAGAAGTGGTCCCACCGCCCCACCCGCTCCACCCCCAGCACCTCCGCCCAGATCTCCGCCAGCGCCCGCTCCGTCCCGGCCAGCGGCGCCTCGTACTCCCTCGCGGCGAACGCGTCGCCCTCCGCCGCGGGGAGCGCCTTGCGGTCCAGCTTGCCGTTGGGGGTGAGCGGCAGCGCATCCAGCCGCACGTACGCCGCCGGCACCATGTACTCCGGGAGGTGTTCCGCCAGGTGCGCCCGCAGCGCCTCGGCCCCGACCGCCTCGCCGGCCACGTAGTACCCCACCAGGCGGCTGTCGTGGGCCAGCACCACCGCTTCGCCCACCTCCGGATGCTCCGCCAGCCGTGCCTCGATCTCGCCCAGCTCCACCCGGTAGCCGCGGATCTTCACCTGGAAGTCGTTCCGTCCCAGGTACTCCATCGTCCCCTGCGCGCCCCAACGCGCCAGGTCTCCCGTGCGGTACATGCGCGCGCCGGGCTCGCCGGAGAACGCATCGGGAACGAAGCGCTCCGCCGTCAGCCCCGCCCGGCCCAGGTAGCCCAGCGCCACCTGCGCCCCGCCCACGTACAGCTCTCCCGCCACTCCCACCGGCGCCGGCTCGCCGCGCGCGTCCAGCACGTACACGCGCGTGTTGTCGATCGGCACGCCGATGGGCACCGCCGCGCCACGATCCCGCTCGGGGTCGAAGCGGTGCACCATGCACCCCACCGTCGCCTCGGTGGGGCCGTACTCGTTGTGGATCTCCAGCCGCCCCGCCGAGGCTTCCACGGTCGCCCGCGCCAGCGGCGCCTTGAGCTCCTCGCCGCCCACCACCAGCCGCCGGATGCGGCGCGGCGCGGGGCCGGCCTGCGCCAGCAGCACCAGGTGCGCGGGGGTGAGCTTCACCACGTCCACGCGGTCGTCCGCCCACACGCGCAGGATGGGCGTGTCGCCGCTCTCCGCGCGCCCGTACACCACCACCGAGCCGCCGCTGATGAGCGGCACGTAGATGGAGGTCACCGTCAGGTCGAACGCCAGCGAGGAGTACAGCGCGAAGGCGAGCGGCCCCTCCGGCGCGTAGCGCGCCCGTGCCCACGTCGCGTAGTGGGTCAGCCCCTGGTGCGGGACGACGACCCCCTTGGGCCGTCCCGTGGAGCCGGAGGTGTAGATGACGTACGCCGCGCCCTCCGGCCGCACGCCCACGTCCCCGCAGTTGGAGCGCGGCTCCCGGGCCCACGGCGCCGCCGGGCCGTCCAGCTCCAGCGCCGGCAGGGCGGCGTCGGTGAAGGCGCCGGCCAGCGCCGCCTGGGTCAGCAGCACCCGCGGCGCGCTGTCTTGCAGCATCTCGCGGAGCCGGTCCGCGGGGTGCGAGGGGTCGAGCGGCACGTAGGCGCCGCCCGCCTTGAGCACGGCGAGGAGCGCCGCCACCATCCCGGCGCCGTGCTCCAGGCACAGAGCCACGCGCGCGCCCGGGCCCACGCCCAGCCCGCGCAGGTGGTGCGCAAGCTGGTTCGCCCGCCCGTTCAGCTCCGCGTACGTCAGCGTCTCGTCCGCGGAGACGAGGGCGGCGGCGCCGGGCGTGCGCTCCACCTGCGCCTCGAACAGCTCGTGGACGAACGAATCGCGCGGGTACTCCGCCTCCGTCGCGTTCCACTCGTGCAGCACCCGCCGGCGCTCGTCCGCGGGGAGCACGTCCAGCAGGCCCAGCGGCGTCCCGGGCGCCGTCTCCAGCGCCCCGGCCAGCCCCTCCAGCGCCGCGTGCATCATCTGGCACACCCGCGCCGGGCCCACGCTTTCCGGAAGCTGCGCGGTCAGCCGGAACCCGTCCCCCAGGTCGTCCACCGACAGCGACAGGGGGTAGCTCGTCCGCCCTTCGAGGGGGATGGAGTGTACGGCTCCGCGCGGCTCCC
Organism: uncultured Gemmatimonadota bacterium; assembly: GCA_902805735.1. Classification (GTDB taxonomy): domain Bacteria; phylum Gemmatimonadota; class Gemmatimonadetes; order Longimicrobiales; family Longimicrobiaceae; genus Longimicrobium. The sequence goes on from CADCTW010000160.1 coordinate 3,743, forward strand.
CCGCCCCGTCCGCGCGGCGGCCGTGGCGGTAGTTGAGGAGCGCGGAGAAGAGGGGCACGGAGGGCGCGACGCCGCTGCCGCGCTGCGCCAGCGCGAGCGACGCGTGCTCGTGGCGCAGGAGGTCGGCCAGGAGCGCGTGGGCGTCGCGCACGGCCGCCTCCGCCCCCGCCGCGCCCACCCCGATGCGCACCGGGAGGGTGTTGATGAACAGCCCCACGGCGCGGTCGGACCCGGCGCCGCCCTGCATCCGCCCAAAGAGCACCGTGCCGAACACCACGTCGCCGCGCCCGGAGGCGCGGGCCAGCACCTGCGCGAACGCCACGTGGAAGAGACTCGCCGCGCTCACCCCCAGCGCGCGGGCGCGGGCCCGCAGCCGGCCCGCCAGCGCCGCGTCCACGCCCAGCCGCGCCTCTCCCATCCCGGAACCGCCCCCCCGCACGTCCAGGAGGCCAAAGGGCGTGGTCGGCTCGTCCACGCCGCCCAGCAGGCGGCGGAAGAACCGCTCGTGCTCGTCGCTCGCCGCCCCCAGGCGTGCCTGCGCCACGAACTCACGGTACGGCCGCGGCGCGGGAAGGCGGTCCTCCTGCCCCAGGATGTGGGCCTGCACCTCGTCCCGCAGCAGCTCCAGGGTGGCGTGGTCGCCGGCCAGGTGGTGCATCCTCAGCAGCAGCACCCAGCGGCCGCTCGCCTCGTCGTGCGCCGCGTAGCCGCGCAGCAGCGGAGCCCGCCGCAGGTCCATGGGGTGGTGGCGCGGATGGAACCGCTCGCGGAGGAACCGCGCCGCGTCGGCGCCGCCCGCATCCACCTCTTCCAGCGCGAAAGGCGCGTCGCGCCACACCACCTGCACCGGCGCGGCGAGCCCTTCCCACGCCAGCGAGGTGCGCAGCACGTCGTGCCGCGCGATGACGGCCCGCAGCGCCGGGACGAAGGCGTCCAGGCGCTCGCGGCCGTCGAAGCTGAAGAGCATCGACAGGAGGTACGGATCGCCCTCGCTGGCAACCAGGTGGTGGAAGAAGATCCCTTCCTGGAGGGGGGCCAGGGGATAGACGTCCTGCACGTTGGCGGCGCCGCCCGGCACGCCCGCCACGATCCGCCCGATCTCGGCCTCCGTCAGCTCCACGAGCGGAAGCATCTCCGGCGTGATCGCGCCGCACCCGGCCGGGACCAGGCTGGGGGGCACCTCCACCGCCAGCGGCTCGGCGCCGACCGAAGCCGCCAGCTCCGCCAGCGTGGGCGTGGAGAAGAGCGCTCGCATGTCGGCCCGCATCCCGCGGCGGCGCAGCCGCTCCATCAGCACCACGGCCAGGAGCGAGTGGCCGCCCAGCGCGAAGAAGTGGTCGTGCCGCCCCACCCGCTCCACCCCCAGCAGCTCGGCCCAGATCTCCGCCAACGCCCGTTCCGTCTCCCCCAGCGGGGGCTCGTAGGCGCGGGTGGCGAACGCGCCGCCCTCCGGCGCGGGGAGCGCGCCGCGGTCCAGCTTGCCGTTGGGGGTCAGCGGCAGCGCGCGCAGCCACACGTACGCCGCCGGCACCATGTGCTCCGGGAGCGTCGCCCCGAGGTGCGCCCGCAGCGCCTCGGCGTCCAGCGCCTCCTCCGCCACGTAGTAGGCGGCCAGCCGCCGGTCGCCGGGCGCGTCCTCGCGCGCCAGCACCACCGCCTGCCGCACCCGGGGGTGCTCCGCCAGCCGCGCCTCGATCTCGCCCGGCTCGATGCGGAAGCCGCGGATCTTGACCTGGAAGTCCGTGCGCCCCAGGAACTCCACCGCCCCGTTCGGGAGCCGGCGCGCCAGGTCCCCGGTGCGGTACATGCGCGCCCCGGGCCGCGCGGAGAACGGGTCGGCGACGAAGCGCTCCGCCGTGAGCCCCGGCCGGCCCAGGTAGCCGCGCGCCACCCCCTCGCCCCCGATGTACAGCTCGCCCACGACCCCGGCGGGCACCGGCTCGCCCGTGCCGTCCAGCAGGTACAGCCGCGTGTTGGCGATGGGCCCGCCGATGGGGACGTGCGCCCCCGCCGCCACGCCGTCGTCCACCCGCTGGGCGGACGACCAGATGGTGGTTTCGGTGGGGCCGTACACGTTCCACAGCGCCCCCACCCGCTCGCGCAGCGCGGCGGCCAGCGGCGCGGGCATGGCCTCGCCGCCGCACAGCGCCCGGAGCCCCGGCGCGCCGGCCCAGCCGGAGTCCACCAGCATGCGCCAGGTGGCGGGGGTGGCCTGGAGCACGGTGGCGCCGTGCGCGGAGATGGCCTCCGCCAGGCGCGCCGGGTCCGAGGCCGACGCACGGTCCAGGATCGCGACGCGCGCGCCGCAGACCAGCGGAAGAAAGATCTCCAGCCCCGCGATGTCGAAGGCCAGCGTGGTGACGGCCAGCAGGCGGTCCCGGGGCGTGACGCCCACGAGCCCCCGCATGGACCACAGGAAGTTCACCACCTGCCGGTGCTCTACGATGACGCCCTTGGGCATCCCGGTGGAGCCCGAGGTGTAGATGACGTACGCCGGGTCCGCGGAGGCGGGCCGCACGGGCTCCGCGGCGGGCCCGTCCTCCCACGCCGGTGCCAGCAGGTCCACCAGCGGCACGCCGGCATCCCCGAAGCGCTCCGCGAGGGAGGACTGCGTCAGGAGCACCGCGGGCGCGCTGTCCCGCAGCACGTAGCGAAGCCGGTCGTCGGGGTGCGTGGGGTCCAGCGGCACGTACGCGGCCCCCGCCTTGAGGACGCCCAGCAGCCCCGCCACCATCTCCGGCCCGCGCTCCACGCACAGCGCCACCCGCGAGCCCGGCCCCACGCCCAGTCCGCGGAGGTGGCGCGCCAGCCCGTCCGCCCGCGCGTCCAGCGCGGCGTAGGTGAGCGAGCGGTCCTCGTACGCCACGGCGGCCGCCTGCGGCGTCTGCCGGGCCTGTGCCTCGAACAGCTCGTGGAGGCACGCGCCGCGCGGGTACTCCGCGTCCGTGGCGTTCCACTCCTCCACCACCTGCACCCGCTCCGCCGCGGAGAGGAGGGGAAGGCGGTCCACCGGGAGGCGCTCCGCCGCCACCATCCCCTCCAGCGCCGCCCGCAGGTAGCCGCCGAAGCGCTCCACCGTGGCCGCGTCGAAGAGCGCCGTGGCGTAGGTGAGCGCGCCCGCGATCCTTCCCCCCGCCTCGGCGAGGGTGAGCGTGAGGTCGAACTTGGCCGTGGCGGGGGATGCCGGGCCCGCCGCACCCACCTGCAGACCGGGGAGCTCCAGGCGCCCCTGCGGCGTGTTCTGCCACATGAACATGGCCTGGAAGAGCGGCGTGCGCGCCAGGCTGCGCGCCGGCTGCACGCGCTCCACCACCTGCTCGAAGGGGATGTCCTGGTGATGCTGCGCGTCCAGCGCGCGCGCCTTCACCCGCCCCAGGAGCTCCGCCACCGTGGGCGCGCCCGACAGGTCCACGCGCAGCGCCAGGGTGTTGACGAAGAAGCCGATGAGCCCCTCCACCTCCGCCTGCCCGCGGTTGGCCGTGGGCGTGCCGACGACCACGTCGTCCTGCCCCGAAAGGCGCGCCAGAACGGCCGCCCACCCCGCAAGCAGCGTCATGAAGAGCGTGGCGCCGTGGCGCTGGCCCAGGGCCCTGAGCCCCGCCGTCAGCTCCTCGTTCAGCTCCAGCGCCACGTGGCCGCCGGCGTAGCTCTGCTGCGTGGGACGCGGGCGGTCCGTGGGCAGCTGCAGCTGCTCCGGCGCTCCCGCCAGGGTAGCCGCCCAGTAGTCCGCCTGCGCCCGCAGCACGTCGCCGCTCACCCACGCGCGCTGCCACGCCGCGTAGTCCGCGAACTGCACCGGGAGGGGCGGAAGCGGGTCGCCGTCTCCGCGGCGGAAGGCGGCGTACAGGGTGCTCAGCTCCTGGGTCAGCACGCCCATGGACCACCCGTCGGAGACGATGTGGTGCATGGCCACCAGGAACAGGTGCTCGTCGTCGTCCAGCCGCGCCAGCGCGCCGCGGATCAGCGGGCCCCGCTCCAGGTCGAAGGGCGCGGCGGCCACCCGCGCCGCAAGCGCGCGCAGCTCCGCCCCGGCACCGGGGTTCCCGCGCAGGTCGTGGTCTTCCAGGGCGAAGCGGCTCGCCTCCGCTGGCGCGACGCGCTGCACCGGCTCCCCGCCCACCCGCGCGAACGTCGTGCGAAGCGCCTCGTGCCGCTCCACGATGCGGTCCAGCGCGCGCCCCAGCGCCGCGCGGTCCAGCTCGCCCGTGAGACGCAGCCCGGCGGGGATGTGGTACGTGGCGCCCAGCCCGCCCATCTGCTCCAGGAACCAGAGGCGCTGCTGGGCGAAGGAAAGCACCAGCGGCCCGTCGCGGCCCACGCGCGCCAGGGGCGGAAGTGCCGGCCGGCTCGCCGCCTCCACCGCCTCGGCGAAGTCGGCCAGCACCTGCCGCCGGAAGAGCTCCAGCGGCGCCACCTCCACGCCCAGCGCCTGGCGCACGCGCGAGATCACGCGCACCACCAGCAGCGAGTGCCCGCCCAGGTCGAAGAAGTGGTCGTGCCGCCCCACCCGCTCCACCCCCAGCACCTCCGCCCAGATCTCCGCCAGCGCCTCCTCCACCGCGCCCGCCGGCCGCTCGTAGCCGCGCACCGCGTAGGCGTCGCCGCCCGGCGCGGGGAGCGCCCGGCGGTCCAGCTTGCCGCTGGCCGTCAGGGGGAGCGCGTCCAGCCGCACGTACGCCGCCGGCACCATGTACTCGGGCAGCCGCCCGGCCAGGTGGGCCCGCAGCGTCTCCACGTCCAGGGCCCCGTCCGCCACGCAGTACGCCACCAGCCGCCGGTCGCCGGGCACGTCCTCGCGCACGGCGACGGCGGCCTCGCGGACCCCCGGGTGCTCGCGCAGCCGCGCCGCGACCTCGTCCGGCTCCACGCGGAAGCCGCGCACCTTCACCTGGTCGTCGTTGCGCCCCACGAAGTCCAGCCGCCCGTCGTCCAGCCACCGCACCACGTCGCCCGTGCGGTAGAGCCGCGCGCCGGGCTCGGCGGCGAACGGATCGGGCACGAAGCGCTCGGCCGTCATGGCCGCGCGCCCCAGGTAGCCGCGCGCCACGGACACGCCGCCGATGTACAGCTCGCCCGCCACGCCCAGGGGCACGGGCTCGCCCGCCCCGTTCAGCACGTAGGCGCGCGAGTTGGCGCTGGGCCCGCCGATGGGGACGCCGGCGCGCCCCGGCTCCGCCTGGCAGCGCGGCGAGGTGACCGCCGTGGCGGCCTCGGAGGGGCCGTACAGGTTGTGCAGCTCCACCCCGGGCAGCCGCTCGCGGAAGCGCTCCAGCAGCGCGCCCGGCAGCGCCTCGCCGCCGCAGAGCACGCGCTTCAGCCCGCGCAGCCCCTCCACCTCCGGGGCCTCCAGCAGCAGCTGGAGCAGCGAGGGGACCAGGTTGACGGTGGTGATGTTCTCGCGCCCGATCACCTCCAGCAGGTACGAGGGATCGCGCTGCCCGCCGGGGCGGGCCAGCACCACGCGCGCCCCCGCCATCAGCGGCAAGAAGATCTCGCGGATGGAGCCGTCGAAGCTCAGCGAGGTCTTGAGGAGCATGGACTCGCCCGCGTCGACCTCCCACGACCGGCGGCCCCAGGCCAGGCGGTTCACCAGGGTGCGATGCGGGTTCATCACCCCCTTGGGCCGCCCCGTGGAGCCCGAGGTGTAGATGACGTACGCCAGGTGCTCCGGCGTCAGCGCGCCGCGCGCCGGGTCCGTCTCCGGCTCGCCCGCCCACTCCGCCGCGTCGGCGTCCACGCGGATGCGCGGCACGTCGGCGCCCGCGAACAGGCCGGCGAGCGAGGCCTGCGCCAGCAGCACGGCGGGGGCGCTGTCGGCCAGCATGTACGACAGCCGGTCCTCCGGGTACTCCGGGTCCAGCGGCACGTAGGCGCCGCCGGCCTTGAGCACCGCCAGCAGGGCCACGACCAGCTCCGGGCCGCGCTCCAGGCAGAGCCCCACCGGCACGTCGGGCCCCACCCCGCGCGCGCGGAGGTGGTGGGCCAGCCGGTTCGCCCGCCCGTTCAGCCCGGCGTAGGTGAGGGACTCACCCCCCTCCCAGACCACGGCCGCCGCGCCGGGCGTGCGCGCCGCCTGCGCCTCGAACAGCTCGTGCACGCAGGCGTCGGACGGGTACTCGGCCTCGGTGCGGTTCCACTCCTCCACCACCCGCCGGCGCTCGTCGGCCCGCTGCAGCGCCAGCCGCTCCACCCGCCGGTCCGCGCCGGCCGCCATCTCCTCCAGCACCCGCCGCAGGTAGCCCACCCAGCGCTCCACGGTGGCGCGGTCGAAGAGCGCCGTGGCGTACGTCAGGTTCCCCACGATGCGCCCGCCGGTCTCCTGCATGGCGAGCGACAGGTCGAACTTGGCCGTCGTGTGCGCGGCCGGGCCCACGGAGCCCGCCACCAGCCCGGGCAGCTCCAGGGCGCCCCGCGGCACGTTCTGCCAGGTGAACAGCACCTGGAAGAGGGGCGTGTGCGCCAGGCTGCGCGCCGGCTGCGCCAGCTCCACCACCTGCTCGAAGGGGATGTCCTGGTGCTGCTGCGCCTCCAGCGCGCGCGCCCTGACCCGCTCCAGCAGCTCCGCCACCGTGGGCGCGCCGGACAGGTCCATCCGCAAGGCAAGCGTGTTGACGAAGAAGCCGATCAGCCCCTCGATCTCCGCCTGGCCGCGGTTGGCCGTGGGCGTGCCGATCACCACCTCGTCCTGCCCGGAGAGGCGCGCGAGCACGGCCGACCACCCCGCCAGCAGCGTCATGAAGAGGGTGGTGCCGTGCCGCTGCGCCAGCGCCCGCAGCGCCGCCGTCAGCTCCGCGTCCAGCTCCAGCGCCACGCTGTCGCCGGCATGGCTGCGCAGGGCGGGGCGCGCGCGGTCCGCCGGCAGCTCCAGGAGCTCCGGCGCGCCGGCGAATGTGGTCTTCCAGTACTCCGCCTGCTCGCGCAGCACCTCGCCCTCCACCCAGCGCCGCTGCCACACGGCGTAATCGGCGTACTGGATGGGGAGCGCGGGAAGCGGATCGGCCTCGCCGCGGTGGAAGGCGGCGTACAGGGCGCTCAGCTCCCGCGTCAGCACGCCCGCGGACCACCCGTCGGAGACGATGTGGTGCATGGTGACCGCGAGCACGTGGTCGTCGTCGCCCAGGCGGATGAGGCGGCCGCGGACCAGCGGCCCGGCCTGCAGGTCGAAGGGCGCGGCGTACTCCTCGCTCGTGATGCGGCGCAGCTCCGCCTCGGCGTCCGGGTGCGCGCGCAGGTCGTGATGGACGAGGAGGAAGCCGCTCTCCCCCGCGAGCGCGATGCGCTGCACCGGCTCGCCATCCACCTGCGGGAAGACGGTGCGCAGCGCCTCGTGGCGCTCCACGATGCGGTCCAGCGCGCGGGCCAGCGCCTCGGCGTCCAGCTCGCCGCGCAGGCGCAGCCCGGCGGGGATGTGGTACGCGCGGCCTCCGGCGCCCATCTGCTCCAGGAACCAGAGGCGCTGCTGCGCGAACGACAGCGGCAGCGGCTGGCCCCGGTCCGCGGGCTCGATGGCGGGGAGCGGTGCGCCCCCCGCCGACGGCAGCGCACGCGCGAAGTCCGCCAGCACGGGCCGGGCGAACAGGTCGCCCAGCGTGACCTCCACCCCCAGCGCCTGGCGCACCCTGGAAACCACGCGCACCGCCAGCAGGGAATGCCCCCCCAGCGCGAAGAAGTGGTCCCACCGCCCCACCCGCTCCACCCCCAGCAGCTCGGCCCACACCTCCGCCAGCGCCCGCTCCGCGTCGCCGAGCGGCGCCTCGTACCCGCGCGCGGCGAACGCATCCCCCTCCGGAGCGGGGAGCGCCTTGCGGTCCACCTTGCCGTTGGGGCTGAGCGGGAGCGCGCGGAGCCACACGTACGCCGCCGGCGCCATGTAATCGGGGACCCGCTCCGCCAGGTGCGCCCGCAGCGCCTCGGTCTCCCCCGCCTCGCCCACCACGTACGCCACCAGGCGCGTGTCGCCGGGCCCATCCTGCCGCGCCAGCACCACGGCCTCGCGCACGGCCGGGTGCTCCGCCAGGCGTGCCTCGATCTCCCCCAGCTCGATGCGGAAGCCGCGCACCTTGACCTGGTGGTCGTTGCGCCCCAGGTAGTCGATGGTGCCGTCGGCCAGCCACCGCGCCAGGTCGCCCGTGCGGTACAGCCGCGCACCCGGCTCCGCCGAGAACGGATCGGGGACGAAGCGGTCCGCCGTCAGCTCCGCACGGCCAAGGTAGCCGCGCGCCACCTGCACCCCGCCGATGTGGAGCTCGCCGGCCACCCCCGCCGGCACCGGCTCGCCCGCCCCGTCCAGCACGTACAGCCTCGTGTTGCTGATGGGAGCGCCGATCGGGATCCGCCCCCGCGTCTCCCCGGGCGTGCTCCGCCACCAGGTGACGTCCACCGCCGCTTCGGTGGGGCCGTACAGGTTGTGGAGCTCCACCTGCGGAAGGCGCGCGTGGAACTGCCGCGCGAGCGACACGGGGAGCGCCTCGCCGCTGCACACCACCCGCTTGAGCCCCTGGCAGCTCTCCGCCCGCGGATGCTCCAGGAAGAGCTGGAGCATCGACGGCACGAAGTGCAGCGTCGTGATCCCCTCGCGCCGCACCGTCTCCACCAGGTACTCGGGGTCCTTGTGCCCGCCGGGGCGCGCCATCACCAGGCGCGCGCCCACCATCAGGGGCCAAAAGAACTCCCACACGGACACGTCGAAGCTGAACGACGTCTTCTGGAGCACCGCCTCGTGCGCATCCAGGCCGAACGCCTCCTGCATCCACACGAGCCGGTTGACGGCGCCCTGGTGGTGGCACATCACCCCCTTGGGCCGCCCGGTGGAGCCGGAGGTGTAGATGACGTACGCCAGGTGCCCGGGGGTGAGCCCCGCGCGCGCCGGGTTGGTGCGCGGCTGCCCGGCCCACGCCGCGTCCGGGCCGTCCAGCGCCAGCGTGGGCAGCGCGGCGTCCGCGAAGCCGCCCGCCAGCGCCGCCTGCGTGAGCAGCACCATCGGCGCGCTGTCGTCCAGCATGTAGCGCAGCCGGTCGGCCGGGTACGACGGGTCCAGGGGGACGTACGCGCCGCCCGCCTTGAGCACCGCGAGAAGCGCCACCACCATCTCGGTGCCGCGCTCCAGGGAGACGGCGACGCGCGCGTCGGGCCCCACGCCCAGCTCGCGCAGGTGGTGGGCGAGCTGGTTGGCGCGCCCGTTGAGCTCCGCGTACGTCAGCGCCTCCCCTTCGGACACCAGCGCGGGGGCGCCGGGCGTGCGCTCCGCCTGCGCCTCGAACAGCTCGTGGATGCACGCCTCCCGCGGGAACTCGGCGTCCGTGGCGTTCCATCCCTCCACCACCTGGGCGCGCTCCGCCCCGGAAAGCAGCTCCAGCCGGCCCACCTGCCGCCCGTCGCCGGCCGCCATCTCCCGCAGCGCACGGCGCAGGTAGCCCGCGTAGCGCTCCACGGTGGCCCGCTCGTATAGCGCGGTGGCGTACGACACGCCTCCCGTGATGCGGCCGCCGGACTCGCCCAGCGAGAGCGACAGGTCGAACTTCGCCACGCCGGACGCATCCCCGCGCGCGGAGCCCACGGTGAGGCCGGGCAGCTCCATGGCGCCCACCGGCTCGTTCTGCCAGGTGAACAGCACCTGGAATAGCGGCGTGTGCGCCAGGCTGCGCGCCGGCCGCGCCAGCTCCACCACCTGCTCGAAGGGGATGTCCTGGTGCCGCTGCGCCTCCAGCGTGCGCGCCTTGACCCGCTCCAGCAGCTCCGCCACCGTGGGCGCGCCCGAAAGGTCCATCCGCAGCGCCAGCGTGTTGACGAAGAACCCGATCAGCCCCTCGATCTCCCCGCGCCCCCGGTTGGCCGTGGGGGTGCCGATCACCACCTCGTCCTGGGCCGACAGGCGCGCGAGCACGGCCGCCCACCCGGCCAGCAGCGTCATGAACAGGGTGGTGCCGTGCCGCTGCGAGAGCGCCCGCAGCGCCGCCGTCAGCTCCGCGTCCAGCTCCAGCGCGACGGTGTCGCCCGCATGGTCCTGGAGTGCGGGGCGCGGACGGTCGGCCGGCAGTTCCAGGAGGTCCGGAGCCCCGGCGAGTGTCGTCTTCCAGTACTCGGCCTGCTCGCGGAGCACCTCGCCCTCCACCCAGCGCCGCTGCCACACCGCGTAGTCGGCGTACTGGATGGGGAGCGGCGGAAGCGGATCGGCGTCGCCGCGGTGGAAGGCGGCGTACAGCGTGCTCAGCTCCCGCGTCAGCACGCCCATGGACCAGCCGTCGGAGACGATGTGGTGCATGGTGACCACGAGCACGTGGTCGTCCTCGGCCAGGCGGATGAGGCGGCCGCGGACCAGCGGGCCGTCCCGCAGGTCGAACGGCGCGGCGGACTCCTCGCTCAGGATGCGGCGCAGCTCCGCCTCGGCGTCGGGGTGCGCGCGCAGGTCGTGTTGGACGAGGAGGAAGCCGCTCTCCCCCGTGGGCGCGATGCGCTGCACCGGCTCGCCGTCCACCTGCGGGAAGACGGTGCGCAGCGCCTCATGGCGCTCCACGATGCGGTCCAGCGCGCGGGCCAGGGCCTCGGCGTCCAGCTCGCCGCGCAGGCGCAGCCCGGCGGGGATGTGGTACGCGCGGCCCGCCGCGCCCATCTGCTCCAGGAACCAGAGGCGCTGCTGCGCGAACGACAGCGGCAGCGGCTGCCCCCGGTCCGCCGGCTCGATGGCGGGGAGCGCGGCGCCCCCCGCCGCCGGCAGCGCACGCGCGAAGTCCGCCAGCACGGGCCGGGCGAACAGGTCGCCCAGCGTGACCTCCACCCCCAGCGCCTGCCGGATGCGGGAAACGACGCGCACCGCCAGCAGGGAGTGGCCGCCCATCTCGAAGAAGTGGTCCCACCGCCCCACCCTCTCCACCCCCAGCACCTCCGCCCACACCTCCGCCAGCGCGCGC
>CADCTW010000161.1 GCA_902805735.1 uncultured Gemmatimonadota bacterium
TTTTTGCCCTGCTGAGAGCCTCCAGAGCGCCGCGGAGGCTCCTCCTAGCACAAACCCGCTCGGCCAAGCGCGGTCCTGACGGGCGGAGACCGGAACCGCGCTCGCCGCAAACGATCCTCTACAGGTTGGTCAGACAGGTTCAGAGGGGACTACTTCGAAGGCGCTGGGTGTGGATCTCGCTAGCGTTGGCGGAGGCGTAGGGATAGTTCGAGACCTTTCCGCGGGACAAACGCTGAGGATCGATATGTCGCTTGCTCCAGTAAACCGCGAGGTTGAGAATTCCTGGAAGCCGCGTGGTTGCCCTTTATGGGTTCGCCTTCCAGACGAGTGATAGCGGCAACACCATCGGCGAGCTGGTGCCGGTCACTTCAAGGACGTGATCGGTCGCTCCTATGACGGGACGTACCCGCGCGGGAGGGTGCCCGCAGGCGTATTGAGGCCCTCAAGGCGCGCCGACACAGAAGATGCGCCCCCTCTCCCGCGCTGTTTGCGGGGGAGGGGGTCGGGAGGAGGGGGGGTCCGTTCATAGGGGGTGAGATGGAAGGGCGTTTCGCGGTGGGGATCGAGGAAGGGGAGGACGGCGGATTCCTGGCGCACGGGCTGAACCTGCCCGGGTGCGCGGCGCCGGGGCGGTCGGCGGAGGAGGCGGTGGAGAACTTCGCGGCGGCGCTGCAGCATTGGCTGCAGTTCCTGGCCTTCATCGGCGAGCCGGTGCCGGCGGACGAGGCGGAGCTGGAGGTGGCGGTGGACGAGTGGCTGGAGACCGGCGCGCGCGTGGCCGAGGGGGAGACCGTGGCCTGCTTCGCCGCGGACCTGCCCGCGCTGGACGGGGAGGAGCTGCAGGCCGGGGTGCACCGGCTGGGCGAGCTGCGCGGCCTGCTCCTCGCCCGCATCCGCCGCCGGCCGGACGCGGAGCTGGACGCGCCCGCGGAGGGCGGGTGGACGGTGAGGAACATCCTGGACGAGCTGGCGCGCGCCCAGTGGTGGCTGCTCAGCCGCCTGGGCGCCACGCCCATGGCCGAGACCCCCGAGCGCACCGTGGCGCGGCTGGACACGGCGATGGCCCTGGTCGTACAGCACCTGGGCAACCTGCCGCCCGAGCGGCGCGGCACCCGCCTGGAGCTGGACGGCGAGGAGTGGACTCCCCGCAAGGTGCTGCGGCGCCTGCTGTGGCTTGAATGGAGCCTGGGGCGCGCGGCGCTCTGGGCGCTCGAACCGGCATCGCGATGACCCTGAAGATCTACACCAAGACCGGCGACCGCGGCGAGACCGGCCTCTTTGGCGGCGCGCGCGTGCCCAAGGACGACGCCCGCGTGGAAGCGTACGGCGACGTGGACGAGCTCAACTCCGTGCTCGGCCTCGCCGTGGCGCAGCTCGCCGACGAAGAGCTGCGGGCCGGCCTGCGCGCGGTGCAGACGGACCTGTTCACCCTGGGCGCGCGCCTCGCCACGCCCGCCCCGGAGGACGGCGGGCGCGACAACCCGTGGATCCCGCGGCTGGACGAGGGGCGCGTGGCGGAGCTGGAGGGATGGATCGACCGGGCGGAGGAGGAGCTGGAGCCGCTGCAGAACTTCGTGCTCCCCGGCGGCTCGGGGGGCGCGGCGGCGCTGCACCTGGCGCGCACCGTCTGCCGGCGCGCGGAGCGGCGCGTGGTGTCGCTGGCCCGCACGGCGGCCATCGACGAGGGCGTCGTCGTGTACCTCAACCGCCTCTCCGACCTCCTCTTCACCCTCGCCCGCCTCGCCAACCGCCGCGCGGGGGTGACCGACGTGCCCTGGGTTCCCAACGCGCGCTGAGACCCGCCTCCCGCGGGGGAGCGGCCAGGTGTACACTCGCACGCCCGGCCGTGTCGGCGGCACCGCACAATGCGTCCGGCGCGACGCTCGGGATCACGAAAATCGGCGCCGTCATACGGGCTCCGGACAGGGCGTCCGGCGCGTCGCTCGGGGTGGCGGAATCCGCGCCGGCACCCGGGGTTCGGACGGGGCGGCTGGCCCCGCGAGCGGGGGGATTCATCCCCCGGGCTTCCCGTAGTTGCAGCCGGGGGATTCATCCCCCGCGCTCCCCGCGCGTATGTCGACGCCCGGCGATGCCGCGCCCGCACCCCCGCCGTACCTCACCCGCGTCCGAGCACCTCTTCGGGAGCTGACGGAATGACGCCGTTCGAGCACCTGTCCGTTCTGATCTCCATCGTGCTGGGGCTGGGGCTCACGCACCTGCTGGCGAGCCTGCACCGGCTGATCCAGGCGCGCGGGCGGGTGCGGCTCTACTGGCTGCCGCTGCTTTGGACGGCGCTGATCTTCGTGAGCCTGATCGAGTGGTGGTGGGCCGCGTTCGGGCTGCGCCAGGAGACGGTCTGGAACTTCTTCTACTTCCTCTTCATCCTGCTCAGCCCCGTCTCGCTGTACCTGGCGGCGGCCTTCGTGCTCCCGGACGTGGAGACCGGCGAGTCGTACGACCTGCGCGAGTACTACTACGACTCGCGCTTCTGGTTCTTTCTCTTCCTGTCGCTGAGCCCCGCGCTGGATGCCGTGCGGCGCGGCGTGCAGGCCGGCTCCGTGACCGACTTCGGCGCGGCCTCCAACGCCGTCGCCGCCGTGCTGGTGGGTTCGCTGGCCCTCACGCGAAACGAGCGCTACCACATGGGGGTGACGCTGTTCGTGGGCGCGCTGTTCCTGTACTTCATCGTCTCGTCCGCCATCCAGCTTGCGTGAGCACTGGCGCGGGCGCTGGAAAGTGGCGATATTAGTTCAGATGTGAACGATCTTTCCGAGGAGCGAGCTGATGCCATATCCCGAGATGCTGCTGGCGCCGATGCGCGCCGAGCTCACCCGCCTGGGTGTGCAGGAGATGAAGACGCCGGAGGAGGTGGAGCAGACGCTGGGCGACGCCACGGAGCCCACCCTGCTGGTGGTGAACTCGGTGTGCGGATGCGCCGCGCGCAACGCCCGCCCCGCCGTGGCCATGGCGCTGCAGAGCGACAAGAAGCCGGCGAAGCTGACCACGGTGTTCGCCGGCCAGGACGTGCAGGCCACGCAGATGGCCCGCAGCTACCTGCACGGCTACGCCCCCTCGTCGCCCGCCATCGCCCTGCTCAAGGACGGCGACGTGGCCTTCATGCTGGAGCGTCACCAGATCGAGGGCCGCACCGCCGACCAGATCGCGGCCGACCTCAGGAACGCGTTCGAGCAGCACTGCTGAAAAGAAGGCTCACACAGAGGCACAGAGGCACAGAGAAAAGCATCTTTCTCTGTGCCTCTGTGTCTCTGTGTGAGATTCTTATCTCGCCGCCTGGATCCGCGACAGGATGTTCTGCGCTTCGGTCTTGCTGTAGTCCACCCGGCCGCGGCGGTACGAGACGGCGGTCTGGGTGCTGTTGCCGCCGCGCGACACGAGCTTGATGTGGACCACGTTGTCGCCGGAGCGTGCCTCGTACTCGCGCTCCATGGCGTTGTCTTCGTAGTTCGCGTCGGTCAGCGTCATCGCCATGCCGCGCAGCACGGTGCGGGCGCGGCGGTCCACCTCGGAGATGGAGGCGTTGATGGTGGCTTCCGCGTTCTGGTTGACCGTGGTGGCCGCGGCGGCCCCGGCGGCGGCGCCCGCGCCCACGGTGGCGGCGGTGCGGCAGCCGAACGTGGCCGGCACGATCGCCAGGACGAGCGCGAGGGTGCGCATCTGCTTCTTCATGGTGTCCTCCTCCTGAGCTGCGTGAAAGTCTCGTAGCCGGCCTTCGAGGCGGCGGCGCCCCGTCTGGCAGGAAGTGCGCCATCCGCTTTTCCCCGCCCCGCGCGCGGCGTACATTGCCGCGCAGCACCGGCGCCCGCCCGCGCGCACCGCAACCATACTCCCCGCCCCGCCGTGGACAAGCCCGAAAAGACCCGCCCGCGCCTTTTCCTGATCGACGGCTATGCGCTGATCTACCGTGCCTTCTTCGCCCTGATCTCGCGCCCGCTCATCTCGTCCAGGGGGGAGAACACCTCGGCGGCGTGGGGGGTCACCAAGTTCCTCATCAAGGTGATCGAGCAGCACGAGCCCGACTACCTGGGGATGGTGTTCGACGCCGGGACCTCGGACCGCCACGTCATCTTCCCCGCGTACAAGGCCACGCGCGAGAAGATGCCCAGCGAGCTGGAGAGCTCGCTGGCGCGCATCCGCCAGGTGGTCGAGGCGTTCCGCATCCCCGTGGTGGAGCTGGCCGGCTACGAGGCGGACGACGTGATCGGCACGCTGGCGGACCAGGCCACCGAGGCGGGGCTGGAAACGGTGATCGTGTCCGGCGACAAGGACTTCTACCAGCTCATCCGCCCCCACGTGTGCCTGCTGAACCCGGGGCGCGGCGGCCCGCAGGCGGTGGACGAGGAGTGGGTGGACACCCGCAACGCCAACGAGCGGCTGGGGGTGCCCCCCGAGCACGTGACGGACTACCTGGGGCTGATCGGCGACACGTCGGACAACGTGCCCGGGGTGCAGGGGATCGGGCCCAAGACGGCGATCCAGCTCATCGAGCAGTTCGGCCCCATCGAGGCGATCCTGGAGCACGCCGAGGAGGTGAAGGCCAAGCGTCCCCGAGAGGCGCTGCTGGCTTCGCGCGACGTGGCGCTCCTTTCCAAGCAGCTCGTCACCATCCGCCGCGACCTGCCGGTGGAGCTGGACCTGGAGGCGCTGCGCCGCAAGGAGCCCGACCGGCCCGCCCTGAAAGAGCTGATGCTGGCGCTGGAGTTCCACTCGCTGGTGCGCGACTGGGCCGGCCCGGCGCCCGAGGCGGCGGCGGAGCCCCGCCCCGTGGCCGACTACCAGCTCGTGCAGGACGTGACCGAGCTTCACACGCTGGTGGCGGCCGTCCGCGCCGCGGGGCGCGTGGCGGTGGACACGGAAACGAGCAGCACCGACCCGATGCGCGCGGAGCTGGCGGGGATCTCGATCTCGATCGTCCCGGGCGAGGGCTTCTACCTCCCCTTCGGCCACCGCGGCCGCTCGCAGGGGGAGCTGGAGGTGGATGCGCCCGCGGAGGAGGTGAGGAACCTGCCGCCGCTCCACTCGGACGAGTGCGCGCCGCTGGTGGCGATGCTGGAGGACCCGGCCGTCACCAAGGTGGGGCAGAACCTGAAGTACGACTTCCTGGTGTTCCGCCGGGCGGGGGTCACGCTGCGGGGGATCGCCTTCGACACCATGATCGCCAGCTACCTGCTGGAGCCGGGGCGGCGCGAGCACGGGCTGGACTCGCTGGCGCTGCAGCACCTGGACTACAAGACGACCACCTACGAGGAGGTCGCCGGCAAGGGCAAGGCGCAGATCCCCTTCGCCGAGGTGGAGCTGGAGGCGGCGCGTGACTACGCCTGCGAAGACACGGACATCGCCCTGCAGCTCACGGAGCGCTTCGCGCCGGAGCTGGAGCGGCTGCACCTGGAGCCCCTCTTCCGCGACATCGAGATGCCGCTGGTGGAGGTGCTGGCGGACATGGAGTGGGCCGGGATCCGCATCGACGAGCCCTTCTTCGCGCGGATGAACGAGGACCTGGTGGGGAAGCTGCGCGACGTGGAGCGCGAGATCTACGCCGAGGCGGGAACGGAGTTCAACATCGGCTCCAACCCGCAGCTCCGCGAGATCCTCTTCACGCGCCTGGGGCTGCCCATCATCAAGCGCACCAAGACGGGCGCCTCCACGGACGTGGACGTGCTGCAGGCGCTGGCGGCGCAGGGGCACGCCCTTCCCACGCTGCTGATGAAGTACCGCCAGCTCGAAAAGCTGCGCGGCACCTACGTGGAAGCGCTGCCGCACATGGTGAACCCCGAGACGGGGCGCATCCACACCTCGTTCAACCAGACGGTGGCCGCCACGGGGCGCCTTTCCTCCACCGACCCCAACCTGCAGAACATCCCCATCCGCACGGAGATGGGGGCGGAGATCCGGCGCGGCTTCATCCCGGCCGAGGGCAACGTCTTCGTGTCCGCGGACTACTCGCAGATCGAGCTGCGCATCCTGGCCCACTACTCCGCGGACCCGGCGTTCGTGGAGGCGTTCCGCGCGGGCGTGGACATCCACCGCCAGACGGCGGCGCTCATCTTCGGCGTGCCGCCGGAGGAGGTGACGCGCGAGATGCGCGACCGGGCCAAGACCACCAACTTCGCCATCATCTACGGCATCGGCCCCTTCTCGCTGGCGGGCCGCCTGGGGATCAGCCAGTCGGAGGCCAAGACCTTCATCGAGCAGTACTTCGAGCGCTTCCCCGGCGTGCGCCGCTACCTGGACGAGCAGATCGAGTTCGGGCGCACGCACGGCTACGTGGAGACGATCACGGGCCGCCGCCGCTACATCCCGGAGATCACCTCCCGGAACTTCAACGTGCGGGCCTTCGGCGAGCGCGCGGCGACCAACGCCCCTATCCAGGGGTCGTCCGCGGACCTCATCAAGATCGCCATGATCCGCATCCACCAGGACCTCAAGCGCGACTCCGGCGGTGCCCGCATGCTCCTGCAGGTGCACGACGAACTGCTCTTCGAGGTCCCCCGCGACGGGGCCGACGCGCTGCTGGAGCGCGTGCGCGAGCGCATGGAAAACGCGATGGAGCTGAACGTGCCGCTGCGGGTGGAGAGCGGGACGGGAATGAACTGGCTGGAAACGAAATGATCTCACACGGAGGCACAGAGACACGGAGGAGTCATTCACTCCGTGTATCCGTGCCTCTATGTGATTCCCTATTCCCTGTTCCCCGCCGCATCGCTATCCTGTAACGACTTTCCCACACACCAGCACGAGGTCCGTCTCCATGGCCCGCAATCCCGGCACCCCGGCGGACGACGCGCCGCGCCCCTTCCTGCTGGGCATCAGCGGCGATTCGGGGAGCGGCAAGAACACCGTGGCGCAGGGGGTGCGCGCCCTGCTGGGGGCCGAGCGGGTGGCCACCCTGGAGCTGGACGACTACCACCGCTTCACCCGTGCCGAGCGCGAGGACCGGGGGATCACGGCGCTGGAGCCCTCGGCCCACAACCTGGGGCTGGTGCAGGAGCACCTGGGGCTCTTCCGCCGCGGCCGCCCCATCCGCAACCGCGCGTACGACCACAGCGACGGCACCTTTGGCCCCATCCGCATGGTGGAGCCCAACGAGGTGGTGATCGTGCGCGGCCTCCTCGCCTTCCCCACCGACGACCTGCGCGCGGCGTACGACCTGGCCGTCTTCCTCTGCCCCGAGCCCGAGCTCCTCTTCCGCTGGAAGCTGCGGCGCGACGTGCGGACGCGCGGCTACACCGAGGCGCAGGTGCTCAAGCACATCGTGCAGCACCTGCTGGACAGCAAGGAGTACGTCCTCCCGCAGGCCGAGCGCGCGGACGTGGTGGTACGGTACACGGTGCCGGAGTGGGACGCGCCCGATTCCGAGGTGCGCGCTTCCCTCCTCCTCCGTCGCCGCGCCGCCGAGGTGCTGCGCGGCGAGGAGCAGAAGCTGGCGCGCTTCGGCGGGCACGTACGCGTGGAGGAGGAGGGCGACGCCGTGGCCGTGCACGTGGAGAGCGGCCTGGGCGACGCCGAGCTGGACGCGTGGGCCGGAGAGCGCTTCCCCGGCACCTACCGCCCCGAGCTCGTGGGCCAGCACGTGAGCGACGACGGCCAGCCCACGCGCCTCCTCCCCCTCGCTTTCTCGCAGCTGCTGGTCGCGGCCCTCGCCGAGCACCTTCGCCACCCGGGCGCGTCCGCGAACCCGGCCGTCCAGCGCGACTCGGCGGCGGCGTAACAGGGGGCTCACACAGAGACACAGAGGCACAGAGATAGAGCTTTTCTCTGTGCCTCTGTGTCTCTGTGTGAGCCTCCTTTTCAGCGCATCAGCTTCGACTCGGTCTGCGCGTGCCCCCGTATGTACTGCAGCCAGCCACGCGCCGTGAGCGGTCCGAACTGGTTGTGCGGGACCGTGCGCGGCAGGTCCGTCGTGGTGAGCTGGCCGGCGAGCGCGATCGTATCCGCCCGCGCGGAGGCGAACTCGGTCTGCAGTGTGTCCCAGTCGGTGCTGGTCGGCTTGTAGGGGTGGTGGCCGTCCATCACCAGCGGTTCGCCCAGGAAGACGCGCAGGCGCGCCTGCCCCCAGCGCTCGATGCCGATGATGTGGCGCAGCCTCGCCACGTTCTTTGGCGTCGGGCGCTTGCCGTTGATGCGCACGCGGACCTCGTCGCCGGCCTTGCTCAGCGCCGCCGCATGATCCACCACGGAGCGCCGCGCCGCCGGCCGCTCGAAGAAAGTCCGCCCCGCCCAGTGGAAGATCGACTCTTTGAATCCCATGTGATGCGCTCCGGCACGAGGTGGTTTCGCCGGATGATAGGACGCGTGCGGTGGGGGCGCCAGAACTGATTGGGCTCACACAGAGGCACAGAGGCACAGAGGCACAGAGGCACAGAGGCACAGAGGCACAGAGGCACAGAGAAAAGCTATGTACGCGTGAACAGTTCAGCGAGATACCCGCTCGACCGCCGTCAGGGTGTGGAAGCCGATGGGGTACTCACCGTACTTGTCGAAGGGCCAGTTGGGAACGTACTTGCCCAGGTCCCCCGCTTCCCGGTTGGACACGTACCGGGTGGAGATCCGGATCGTGTCCCCCACCTGCAGGCCGAGTTCCCTGACCCGTGGCTGCACCTCGCCGGGAATCACTTCTACCACACGATTGATGTCGTGCGGCTCGCTCTCCAGCAGGCGGACTCGATCTACGTAGTAATACTGCGTTCCCCCTTCGACCGGCCGGCTCACGAACCGGACGATCACCCTTTCCGCAGTTATGTCAGCTTGGTCAGGGTTTGGGCCGGGGTATGCTCCAATGAGCGTCAGCAAAGCCGACTCGCAGCCGGCGATCGACAGCGCGCATGCGACCATCAGCGTTGTCCGAGCCAGGTGCTTTAGCCATCGAGTCATCGGATTCACGGTTTGAAGTAGATGTACTTCCAATCCGGCACGAGTTGCTCTCGCGCCTGCGCGGCCTCGATCGTTTGCGCGCTCTTCCACTCGGGGATGTACTCAGCGTTCTCGGAGCGGTTCATGTAGTTGCGCACCTTCTCTCCCCACTCTTTCCAGTCCCACCGATCCCAGACCAGGTGGCCACGGAAGTTCCTGTACCGCACCTCGCGGCCGATGTCGTTGTTGTGCAGATCCATCACCCGGTCCGTGGGCTCATTGTTCCCTCTAGCTTCGTACGTGTCCGCGATCACCTTAGCGGTGAATGAGCCCGCGTAGCGATGCATCTGCATGTTCCAGAAGATGTGACGGTAGGCGTCCTGGTGCGTGCTGCTGTACTCCCCTGGGAAGTACTGCGCGGATTTGGCTCTCGCCCGGTCAGCCGCTTGCGACACCCGCCAGGCCTTGTACCCGACATACGCATGGACCAACACCGCGGCGACGGTGACGGGGTCGACCTGGATCGTCACCGCTCCACCTTCCCGGCCACTCTGGCGTCCGAGTGGCGTCCACCCGTTGCCGGTCGCAACGATCAGGTCGTCGATCGTAGCGCGCTTGCCGGTCGTGGTGACTATGACCTCGTCCCACCTGCTGAAAAACGAACCATCCGCCAGGGACTCCTGGTAGTATAGCTTCTCAATCTCCGGTTGCTCCATCTGGAGAGAGTCGATCTCCATTTGCAATGTGGGGACCGCGTCGTCGCTAGGCGGCAGGTACTCCTCCTGGCCCTCCCAGCTCGGATCCACCGCAGGGTCGGATGTCGTGCCCGATCCGTCGTCTGCTGGGGGAGAGCAGCTCTCGCCCGTATCCGGGTCGATGATGCTTGTCTCGGTACACGCCATCACTCCGATCGTTTTCTTCCAATCATGCAGATCCCTCTGGTACGCCGCCCACGCAAGCCGCTGCTGACGGTTTTCCTCCAGGGCGTCCCTCATCATCCCGGCGTACCCCTTGTGCGGGTACAGTTGGCGCAGGCGGCGCTCCAGATACCGCTGGTATTCCTCGTTTTCGGGACTGAGGGTGGTGAGGCCCGGATTTTTATGCAGGTACTCCCGGTACAGGATGTAGACGACTGAGGCGGGGTACACCGGGGCACGCGACACGAACTCCGGAGTTTCCGGCCGCGCCATCGACGCATTCGACGCGGAGGTGCCGCGCAGAGGCTGCTTCTGTCCCGAATCCACCACGGATTCGCAACCTGGTGCAGACAGCACACCAAGCGAGACGACGACCAGAGCCAACCGGCGGAGAGGATGGCGCATGCGCGAGGGGGTGCAGCGTGGCATGATGCTTTACGTAAAAAGAGGGGGGGCATTCTTGCCCGCAACCTGCTTGACTGGCCAGCTCGCGAAGAAGCGCAAAAGATCCCAAAGGGTGCGGTTCAACTTACTTTGAGAGATCTGGGTCTGCAAGGGTGTGCGGAAAACGTGCGCGCGTTAGATGTATGCCGCCACAGAAAAGCGCACGCGGCTCTTCACGCGAAGGGCGGAGATGCGCGAGTAACGCGCGCGGTAGCGTTGAGCAAGACACCCCGGCGGCCACACGGCCGCCGGGGTGTCTTGCCTTCGTGCACGCTCGAACAGTTCAGCGAGATACCCGCTCGACCGCCGTCAGGGTGTGGAAGCCGATGGGGTACTCACCGTACTTGTCGAAGGGCCAGTTGGGAACGTACTTGCCCAGGTCCCCCGCTTCCCGGTTGGACACGTACCGGGTGGAGATCCGGATCGTGTCCCCCACCTGCAGGCCGAGTTCGCTGACCTCCGCCTGGACATCGCGGGACATCACCTCCACGACGCGGTTGATGTCGTGCGGCCTGGTCTTCAACAGGTGAACCCGGTCGACCAGAAAGAACTCGATCCCGGTCTCCGCCTGCTCACTTGCCGTCCGCACGATCACCGTTTCCGCTGCGATGTCGGTCTGGTCAGGGCCTGGGCCCGGGTATGCTCCGATGAGCGTCAGCAAAGCCGACTCGCACCCGGCGATCGACACCATCGATGCAAGCAGCGCCGCCGCCACCGCACGTCTGTACACCCGCATCATAGGATTCCTGGGATATCTCTGCGTGCCGCCCGCGTGTGCTGCATTGCGGAGATGCTTGAAGATGCCCTCATAGTAGCTGGGCGACAAGCCGACGTGCGAAAGTTGACTCAACTGCAGCTCACACAGAGACACAGAGGCACAGAGATGAAGTTCATCTCTGTGCCTCTGTGTCTCTGTGTGAGTCCTGTTGTCAGCCGCGCATCCAGCGCCCGTGATAGAAGCGGGTGTAGAACTTGGCGCCGGAGGAGTCCTTGACGTCGTACTGGCCGTCGCCGTTGCCGTAGATGTCGCCGGAGTCGGTGGCGCGGCAGGAGACGCAGCGCATGCGCGTGGGCCACACGGTGTTGCCGCCGTACGGCTGGCCGTTGTAGGTGAGCGACTCGCCGTAGGCCACGCGCGCGTGCACGTGCTCGTCCCAGGGGCCGCCCGTCTTGCCGGCGTAGCCGATGATGGTGTTCATCCCCACGCTGGCGCCGCGCCCCACGGCCAGGCTCGTCATGTGCGCCATCAGGGCGCGGTAGGCGCCGTTCCTCACCACCACGTAGTTGCCCAGCGTGTAGTAGCCCTCGCTGTCGTAGTAGTCCCACCCCGCCCACTCCACGGTGCCCTGGATGGCGGAGTAGACGTTGGCGTTCTTGTGGGCGGGCCAGTCGTTGGCGTAGAACTGGTTGAGGCGGTCCGAGTAGCACTTGTAGATGTGGTAGTTCTGCCCCCACCAGCTCCCGTAGTTGCCGCTCATGGCGCTCCAGCCCGGGTCGCCGGGGCGCAGGTTGTAGTAGGTGCCGGAGTACGTCGTGGTATAGCCGCTGTAGAACTTGTTGGTGGCGTCCCACACCGTCTGCCAGAAGAAGCCGGAAGGCTGCCCGAACTCGCACGCCTGCGCGGTCGCGCTGCGCAGCGGGGGGGCGGAGTACAGGGCCGGCGCGGCGACGGTCTCGCCGCCCTCGGCGGCGGTGGCGGCCACGCGGGCCGCATGGGCGCGGCTGCTCGCCCGCAGCTCCTCGGGCGCGGGCAGGGCGACCATGGCTTCGCGTACGGGCGTGAGGTCCAGCGAGCGCACGGAGCGGGTGGGCTTCTCCAGCCGCAGGTTCTGCAGGAGCATGCGGGCGCGCGCGTCCAGCCCGCGCTCGGCCGTCCACATCCCGATGCGGTACACGCGGCCGCCATCCGCCACGTAGATCAGCGAATACGAATCGGTGCCGGGGAGGCCGCTGACCGCAATCCCCCTGCGCCCGCCCACGATCACCTCGGAGCGGACGGGGGCAAGCTCGCGGTTGCGCTCCATGAGCGTCGCCACGAGCCCCTCGATCTGCTCGGGGCGCGTCTCGTAGGCGAGGGCCACGCGCATCACGGGGGAGCGCTCGTGCCCCCCCGTCTGCTCGCCCTCGGGGTTGAAGAGGGCGAAGCCATAGGTGTTGAAGAGCACGGGGTCGGGCTGCACGCGCCACTCGGCGGGCACGTCGATGGCCACGCCGGCCACCGGGTCGCGCACGGTCTGGGTGTTCGGCGCGGCCGGCTCGGGCGCGGTGGGCTGGTCGGCGCAGGCCGCCAGCAGGGCGGCGGCGGCAAGCGCGAGGGGGAGAGATCGGGGCACGGGCGTCCTCCGGCAGCGGGCGAGGGGTGCGGCCGGCCGGGGCCGGCGCGCGGGGACGCCCTCACACTACGGCGGGATCAGCGCGGGCTCTTCAACGTTCTTGCGCGGGCGGCGTACTGGCCCGGCGTCACGCCCAGCACCCGCTTGAAGTGGCGGTGCAGGTGGCTCTGCGCCGCGAACCCCGTGGCGAAGGCCGCGCGCGAGATGCTCCACCCGCGGCGCAGCATCCTCATGGCGTGCGCCACGCGCAGCTGCGTCTGGTAGGCGTGCGGGGGGAGCCCGACCTCGCGCTTGAAGGCCCGCGCCAGGTGGAACCGGCTCACCCCGGCCACGCGCGCCAGGTGCTCCAGCGGCACCGGCTCGGCCCAGTGGGCTTCCAGGAAGGCTACCGCCTCGCGCACCGCCGCCGGCTCGCGCCCCGCGGCCGGGGTGCGTCCCCCGTGGCACACCAGCGCGGCCATGGCCTCCCAGGCCAGCGAGTCCGCTTCCAGCCCGCCCTCGCCGGCGGCGGCCCAGCGCGCGAAGGCGGCGGCGAGGGAGGCGTCGCGGCAGGTGACCCAGGCGAACTCGGCGCGGGGGCGGCCGGGGAGCTCGGCCGCGATCTCCTGCAGCTGCGCGGCGTCCAGGATCCGGTAGCCCCAGCCGTCCGCGCCCACCGAGTGACCGTGGTGCATCTCGCCGGGCGGCACCACCACCACGGAGCCGGCCGCCGCGTCGTGCGCCGCACCACGGCAGTACACGCGCCCCATTCCGGTGCACACCCACGCCAGCTGGAGGGTGTCGTGCGCATGGCGCCCGGTGGACTCCACCACGGCGTCAAGTGGCGTGCTGGCAGAGAGATGCGTCTGCATGGGGGCGGCGAGGTGCGGGCGGATCGTGCGCGGGAGAGCGTACAGGTGCGGGCACGTCGCGGGCCAGGCGCGGGGTTGATGCGGCCGCAGCGGAAAGGTACTATTGGGCCATCCGTTTCCCCTTCCTCGAACTTTGTCCCGACATGCGCTTCGCTCTCGTGCTGGGCACCGTCATCTCCCTCGCGGCGGCCGGCGACGCCGCCGCGCAGCGCTCCGTCGCCTCCACGCCCGTGGGGTCGCGCGTCCGCATCACCGTTCCCGAGGTGGCCGACGGCAGGGACGTCAAGGGAGGCTCCCGCTGGACCACCGGGACCCTCCTTTCGGCCAACTGGACCCGCGTCTCCATCAAAGTGGACGGCCAGGGCGAAGACAGCGAGTACACGGTCCCCTTCAGCGCCATCAACGATATCCAGGTGAGCAGGGGCATCGCGCGCAGCGGCGTGGCGGCGCGCCGGGGGCTGGTCCGCGGCGGGGCCGTGGGAACGGGGATCGCGCTGCTCCCCCTCGGCTTCGCGCGCATGATCATGAGCGGCGGGGGCGACAACAACAACGATCGCGAGCAGTTCGAGGGCGAGCCGCGGTGCAACCGCGCCGAGACCGCGTGCAAAGTCTTTGAGCCGACCGCGTCCAACGCGCTGCGCAATGGCGCGATCGGGGCCCTGGTGGGCGGTGTGGTGGGGTACGTGGTGGGCTCCCGCCACCGCGAGACGTGGGAGCCGCTGCGCAACCCGCGCTTCGGGGTGATCGTGGCGCCGGGCGGGGTGGCGGTGCGCGTGGCGGCGGGGCGCTGAAAGAGGGGCTCCCACAGAGGCACGGAGAAGTGCTCTGCTAGCTGCGGTCGGAGCGAACCACCATCACGCCGGTGAGGGTCATGGCGGCGCCGAGGACGGCCCAGCCGGTGGGGCGCTCGCCGAGCATGGCGGCGGCGGCGATCATGGCCACCACGGGGGTCAGGTTGGAGAAGATGGCCGTGCGCGTGTTGCCGATCCGCTCTACGCCCCGGTACCAGATCAGGTACGCGAGGCCGATGGCGAAGAGGGCGGAGAAGAGGAGGCCGCCCCAGGCGCGCGCATCCACCGCCTCCCAGCGCTGGCGGAGGATCGCGGGGGCACCAAGCACGAGCAGGC
Organism: uncultured Gemmatimonadota bacterium; assembly: GCA_902805735.1. GTDB lineage: Bacteria > Gemmatimonadota > Gemmatimonadetes > Longimicrobiales > Longimicrobiaceae > Longimicrobium. The sequence continues at coordinate 14,541 of CADCTW010000161.1, forward strand.
CGGCGGTGCCCACCCAGAGCGTCCACGCGGTGGTCGGAACGGAGCCGTAGCGGTCCACGATGGGACGCGCGCCCACGGTGTAGACGGCCCACACCACGGCGGCGAGCGCCAGGATCAGGTCGCCGGCCAGGGCGTCGCTCCCTTCCAGGAGCGCGCCGGCCCCCGTCACCAGGCCGATGCCGAAGACGGAGAGGAGGGCGCCGGCCCAGGTGCGCCATCCCGGGCGCTCGTGGCCGGTGAGCATCGACAGGAAGGCGGTGAAGATGGGGGTGAGCGCCAGGATCAGCGCGGCGCTCCCCGCGCGGGTCAGCGACAGGCCCAGGATGAAGCAGAGCTGGTAGGCCACGTTGCCCAGCAACCCCAGCCAAACGATGCGCGGGAGGTGGCGCCGCTCCGGCATCACCAGCGCGCCCTGGGCGCGCAGCACCGCGCCCACGAACACGGAGGCCACCGCGAAGCGAAGCGCGTTGAAGGCCAGCGGCTCGAACACGGCCAGCGCGCTCTTCACCACGGCGAAGTTCACGCCCCACACCAGCACCATCATCGCCAGCGCGCTCTCCGTCCATCCCCACCCCGGCACCGGCCCCGTGGCCTCCGCGCCGATGCCCGCCTCCTCGACCTCGTCCATCCGCTCGCTCCCCCTGGTTCGTCGTGCACGGCGGGGAATGTAACTCGCTGGCTCACACGGAGACACGGAGGCGAGCTTGAAAGGGGGCCGGCGCGGAGCTACTTTCGTGCTCCGCGGTACATGGATTTCCTGACTTGCTGACGATGAAGAACAAACTGAGAGACGAGGGCGGGTTCATCATCTTCGGGGCCCTGATCCTGATCGTCGTGCTGCTGGTGGTGGGCGTGCTGCTGGGGAAGGTGCTCCGCAAGCAGTACCCGGACTCGTACATCGAAGCCACGGCCGCGCGCCACTGGCTGGTCACCGACGCGGAGATGGAGATGGGCGGGCGCACCGTGGGCCGGCTGCGCCAGGGCGACTCCGTGTGGGCCACGCGCCTGGAGAACGGCGACGTGGCCATCACCACCGACCGCGCCGGGCGGAAGGTGGTCGGCTTCGTGGGCTCCGCCGCGCTCTCGGCCGTGCGCGGGAACTGAAGCTGAACACCCCGCCCGAAGTCATCTCCGCCGGCGAGCAGCGCTTCGAGCGGCTGCGCAACCGGGCGGGCTTCGTGCTGGCGCCGCTGGTGTTCGCGGCGCTGCTGATGGCGCCATTCGGGGGGCTGAAGCCGGAGGCGCACCGGCTGGCGGCGGTGATGGCCGCGGTGATCGTGCTGTGGATCACGGAAGCGCTGCCCATGCCCGTGACGGCGCTGCTGGGGGCGGCGGCGTGCGTGGCGCTGCGGGTGGCGCCGGCCAAGGAGGTGTTCGCGCCCTTCGCCGATCCGCTGATCTTCCTCTTCATCGGCTCGTTCATCCTGGCGCGGGCCATCTTCCTCCACGGGCTGGACCGGCGCGTCGCCTACGGCGTGCTCACCCTGCCCTGGATCGGCGGGCGGCCGGCGCGCGTGCTGCTGGCCTTCGGCGCGGTGACGGCGGCGCTCAGCGGGTGGCTGTCGAACACGGCCACCACCGCCATGATGTTCGGGATCGGCATGTCCATCCTGGGGGTGATGCGCAGCGGGGAGGGGCACGGGATCGACCCGCGCTACGCCACGGGGCTGATGCTGATGACCAGCTTCGCCGCCTCCATCGGCGGGCTGGCCACGCCCATCGGCACGCCGCCCAACGTGATCGGCATCGGCTTCATCCGCACCATCCTGAGGGAGGAGATCACCTTCTTCGAGTGGATGGCGATCGGCGTGCCCGTCGTCGTGGTCCTCTTCGCCGCGCTCTACCTGTACCTCAACTGGCTCTCCCCCGCGGGCGTGGCGACGCTGGGCGCGGGCACGGAGCTGATCCGCCGCGAGCGCGCCGCGCTGGGCCCATGGACGCGCGGCCAGCGCTCCGTGGCCATCGCCTTCGGCGTGACGGCGGCGCTCTGGGTGATCCCCGGCATCGTGGCCCTGGCGGCAGGCGAGACGAGCCCGCTGTATCGCGAGATGAACGCGCGCATCCCCGAGGCCGCGGCGGCGCTCCTGGGCGCGCTCCTCCTCTTCCTCCTTCCCGGCAGCGCTCCCGGCGAGCGGGCCATCGCGTGGGACGAGGCGGTGCGCATCGACTGGGGGGTGATCCTGCTGTACGGCGGCGGCTTCGCGCTGGGCGTGCTCTCCTTCAACACGGGCCTGGCGGAGGCGGTGGGCCGCGGCCTGACCGGCCTCCTCCCGCTGCACGGCGAGTTCGGTCTGCTGGTGGCGTCGGTGATCGTGGCCGTGCTGGTGAGCGAGACGACCAGCAACACCGCCTCCGCCAACATGGTGGTCCCCGTCGTCATCTCCATCGCCACCGCCGCCGGCGTGGACCCGCTCCCCCCCGCCCTGGGCGCGACGATGGCGGCGAGCCTGGGCTTCATGCTCCCCGTCTCCACCCCCTGCAACGCCATCGTCTACGGCTCCGGCTACGTCCCTTTGATGCAGATGATCCGCTACGGGCTCATCCTGGACGTCATCGGCATCGTCGTCATCGTCGCCGCCATGTCACTTCTTTGACTCACACAGAGACACAGAGAAGAACTTCCTCTGTGCCTCTGTGTCTCTGTGTGAGATTATCGTACTTCGACGTACCGCTCCAGCCTCGCCACCTCCGTCTCATCGACGTACTTGCCGATCTCGCGCCGGAAGCGCTCGATGTTGTTGTACGGGCGGTACTCCTCGAACTCGTGCTGCATGCGCGGGCCCACGCCGGGGATCAGGAGGACCTCCTCCTTGGAAGCCTTGTTCAGGTCGATCTTCTTCCACATCGTCGCGTACGCCGCCTTGCGCTGCGGCTCGGCCATGTTGCGCCCCGCCAGCACCTTGTCCACCGCCAGCATGTCCGCGTAGGGACGCCCCTGGAGGAGCGCGTCCGCCGTCGCCGCGTCCATCCCCGGGACGGCGAGGAGCTGCTCGCGCGTGGCCGTGTTGGGATCCACGAGCGCGCCATCCGTAGCGGGGGCGGGTGCCGCCGCGGGCGCGGGCGCCGGCGCGGCGGTCGCCGTGGCGGGGGCGGCGGTTTCCGCGGTGGCGGTGGCCTGCTCCCCCTCGGCGTCGCCGCCACCGCAGGCGGCGAGGAGGGTGGCGAGCGCGGCGGCGGTGAGAAGTCGGGTCATCGGTTTCCTGTGTTGGATGGATTGAGTGCGGGGTGGCGGTAGGCGAGCGCCAGGCCCACCAGCCCAAGCTGCGCCAGCGCGCCGGGGGCCAGCGCGGGCGTGGCGCCCTGCAGCGCCTCCCACAGCAGCGCGGCGCCGCGCAGCGTGGGGTCGGACTCCAGCTCGAACTCCACGTTGCCGCGCAGATGTAGATACGCGCCCACGGCCCCCGCGGCAACGAATGCCGCCATCACCGCGCGGAACGCCAGGACCACCGCGCGCCCCGGGCGCAGCGCCAGGGCGAGGCCGGCAAGGAGCCCCGCGGCCAGCAGCCCCAGCGGCACCCACTGCCACACGTCGCCGAAGTGCTCCAGCAGGAACAGCTCTGCCGCGAGCCCCGCGAGCCCGATGAAGTAGATGGTGAGGAGGATGCGGCGCAGCGCCGAGTCTGTTGCCATGGGTAAGCATTCGGGAGGCACCGAGATGAACTCATCTCTGTGCCTCCGTGTCTCCGTGTGAGTCCCGCTGTTCCTATACCGCCGGCCCCGCTCAGCCGTTGGCGAACGGGGAGCGATCGTAGTTGGCCAGCAGGTCGGCGGGATCGTCGTAGATGGCCACGGCGTCGCCCAGGTCCTCGTCGCCCCAGCCGCCGCAGCGGAGGGCCACGCAGGGGACGCCCGCCCGGCGCGACGCTTCCACGTCGTAGGGCGTGTCGCCCAGCATCACGGCCTCGGCGGGCTTGCACCCGGCCTTCTCCACCGCGGCCTCCACCACGTCCGGGTCCGGCTTGGAGGCTTCCACGTCGGACTGCGAGGTCTTCGCCTCGATCAGGTCCTTGATCCCCGCCTTTTCCAGCAGCTTCCCCATGTCGTCCTTGCTGGCCGAGGTGGCCACCACCAGCGCCAGCCCGTCCGCCTGGAAGCGCTCCAGCAGCTCGCGCGCCTGCGGGAAGGGCTTCAGCGTGGGGAGATACTGCTCCTGGAAGATCTCGCCGCGGCGCTTCTTGACCCGCTTCGCCTCGTCCGAGTCGTCGTCCAGCCCCGTGATCTCGGGGACCACCTTGTCGCCCCCCTTGCCGATCAGGCTGCGCACGTGCGCGAAACTGATATCGTAGCCCATCTCCTTCCCCACGTCCACCCATGCGTGGGCGTGCGCGTCGTTGCTGTCGATCAGGGTGCCGTCGATGTCGAGTACCGCCGCGCGTACCTTCATGCGTCTTCCAGCTTCTTGAGGGGATGGGGAGCAGGCCCGTTCAGAACCGCGCCGTCGGTAGCGAAGCGCGAGCCGTGGCAGGGACAGTCCCACGAGCGCTCCAGCCCGTTCCACGCCACCACGCACCCCAGGTGGGTGCAGATGGCCGAAAGCTCGTGCAGCGTTCCGCCCTCGTCGCGGTAGGCGGCCACCTTGAGCATCCCCCTCTGCAGCACCGCGCCCGTGCCCGGCGCGATCTCCTCGGCCGACTTCACGTCGCCGCCCAGCGGCAGCAGGTCCTTGTACTGCACCGCCACGTCCACGTTCTCCATCACGAACTCCTTCACCGAGTCCGTGGAGACCGACTTCCGCTTGGGATCGTACAGCTGCTCCCAGGGGTTGGGGCGGCCCAGGACGAGGTCCGCGATGAGGATGCCGCCCAGCGTGGCGTGGGTCATCCCCTGCCCGCTGTCGCCGGTGGCGATGTACACGTTCTCCTGCCCGCCGGGATCGCGGCCGATGAAGCCGATGAAGTCCATGGGCTCCATCACCTGCCCGCTCCACCGGAGCTGCACGCCCTGGATGGGGAAGCGCTCGCGCGTCCACTCTTCCAGGCTGGCGAAGCGCTCGCCCATGTCGTTGGCGTGCCCCGTCTTGTGGTCCTCGCCGCCCACGATGAGCATCTCGTGCGCCGGGTCGCCGGGGATGCGCGAGAGGCGCACGTAGTGGTAGTGCTCCAGCGTGTCCCAGTACAGCCCGTGCGGCACGGAGCCCGTGGGCACGCGCGCGCCGATCACGTAGGTGCGGTAGGGCGCCTGCTTGGTGTGGATGGCGAAGCGGTCGTTGATGGGCGAGTTGGTGGCGACCACCACGGCCCCCGCGCGCACCTCGAAGCCCTCGCCGCGCGCCACGGCCGGGGTGCCGCCCTCCACCTCCAGCACGTGGTTGGCCGTGTAGATCCTGCCGCCGTCCCGCTGGATGCAGCGCGCCAGCCCTTCGATGTACTTCAGCGGATGGAACTGCCCCTGCCGCGCGAAGCGGAGCCCCGGCCCGCTGTCGAAGGTGGGGATGGGGAGGCGGTCCACGATCTCCACGGTGGCCCCGGCGCGGCGCGCGGCCTCCATCTCCTTCCGCAGGAAGTCCGCCGTCTCGTTGGGCGCCAGCCAGAAGTAGCCGTCCAGGTGCTCGTAGTCGCAGTCGATCCCCTCGGCCGCGGAGATCTCGCCGATGCGGTCCACGGCGGCCTGGTGGCTCTGGTAGATGAGCTTGGCGCCCTCCTCGCCGTGCACCTTTTCCAGGACATGGTAATAGTCGTCCTGGGCGCTGGCCAGGTGCGCCGTCGTCTGCCCCGTCTCGCCCCCGCCGATGCCGTTGTCGTCCAGCACGATCACCTTCTTCCCTTCGCGGGCCAGCAGGTACGCGGTGGTCATCCCCGCCAGCCCCGCCCCCACCACGCACACGTCCGCCTCCGCCGCGCCGCTCAGCGCGCCGTACTCGGGCTGCGGATTCGTGGTCTCCCAGACCGACACGGACCTCTCCGAAGATTTCATCGACCGTCTCCTTTAGACGTTGAAAGAGCGGGCCGGGGGCCTTGCAAGTGCCGTGACAGAGAACTGCAGGGCTCACACAGAGACACAGAGACGCCGGAGGATGAATCCCCCGGCTGGATGGGCAGGAAGCCCGCTGAAGCGGGCTCGGTAGCCGGACCCATGCGAGCCCGCTTCAGCGGGCTTCCCGTGGTTCCAGCGGGGGGTTTCAACCCCTCGCGCGGGGGCCTACGTTCCGCAGAAGGTGGCGTGCACGCGTTCGTGGGCGGCGGGGGGGTCCTGGTAGTGCTCGAAGCCGGGTTGGGAGTCGAACGGCCTCGACAGGACGGCCAGCAGCTCTTCGAAAGGCGCGAAGTCGTCGCGGTCGACGGCGGCGCGGATGACGGCTTCCACGCGGTGGTTGCGGGGGATGAAGGCGGGGTTGGCGGCGAGCATGGCCGCGCGGCGGGCCGCCGGGTCGCTCTGCTCCTCCTCCAGGCGCTGGCGCCAGCGCGCGGCCCATTCGTCGAAGGCGGCGGGGTCCGTGAAGAGGCTTCGCACGGACGGATCGTCTTCGCTGAGGCGGCGGAAGGTGTTGGTGAAATCGGCCATGTTCGTCGCCATGGCCAGCAGCAGGCCCTGGGCGAGCTCGATGTCGCCGTCGCGCTCCGTGAGCAGGCCCAGCTTGCGCCGGAGCCCCGCCTGGTACGCGCGCTCGAACGCCGGCGCGAACAGGTCCAGCGCCTCGTTGGCCTCGGCGGCTCCCGCTTTCGTGTCGTCCGCGAGGAGGGGGAGGAGGCACTCCGCAAGGCGGACCAGGTTCCACTCGGCGATGGCCGGCTGGTTGGAGTAGGCGTAGCGCCCGTAGCTGTCGATGGAGCTGAAGACCGCCTGGGGATCGTACTCGTCCATGAAAGCGCACGGGCCGTAGTCGATCGTCTCGCCGGCGACCGAGCTGTTGTCCGTGTTCATCACGCCGTGGATGAACCCGACGAGGAGCCACTGGGCGATCAGCTCGGCCTGCGCGCGGATCACGGATTCCAGGAGGGCGCGGTAGGGACGCTCGGCCTGCGCCGCGTCCGGGTAGTGCCGGGCGATCACGTGGTCCGCCAGCGTCCGCACGCCCTCCACGTCGCCGCGGCTCGCGAAGAACTGGAAGGTGCCCACGCGGATGTGGCTGGAGGCGACGCGCGCCAGCACCGCGCCGGGAAGCATCGTATCGCGCCGCACCTGGTCGCCGGTGGTCACGGCGGCGAGGGCCCGCGTGGTGGGGATGCCCAGCGCGTGCATCGTCTCGCTGACCAGGTACTCGCGCAGCACGGGGCCCACGGCCGCCCTCCCGTCCCCGCCGCGCGAGTAGGGGGTGCGGCCGGCGCCCTTGAGCTGCACGTCGCGACGTATGCCGCGGCGGTCGACGAGCTCGCCCAGCAGGATCGCGCGCCCGTCCCCGAGCTGCGGCACGAAGTTGCCGAACTGGTGTCCGGCGTACGCGGTCGCGATGGGCTCCGACGTCTCCAGCACGCGGTTCCCCGCCAGCACCTGCACGCCTTCCTCGCCGGCGAGCCACTCCGGATCGAGGCCCAGGTCGGCGGCGAGGGGCGCGTTCACCCTGATCAGCCGCGGGGCCGGCACGGGCGTGGGCACGACACGCGCGAAGAACCGGTCCGGAAGCCGCGCGTAGCTGTTGTCGAAGGGGGGCCGAACCATAGTTTCTGACTCCGTTGGATGCGAAACATCCGCATCTCCCTCGCACATCCCACGCCTTCGATCCCACACGGAGTCACAGAGAGAAGATGATCCACGTACTTCGGCTTCTCGGTGCCCTGGCGCTGGCGTGCGTTCCGGCGGCGGGCGTCGCGCAGACGCTGGCAGATGAGTTCGCGCGCATCCAGGTGGCGTACCGGGCGGGCGACCTCCCGGCGCTGCTGGCCGCGCTGCGCGGCGCGGACCGGCTGGCGCCGGGCCATCCCGTGCTCCTCTTCCACCTGGCGCGCACCTCGGCCCAGCTAGGCGACACGGCGCAGGCGCTGGCCGCGCTGGAGCGCCTCGCGCCCCTGGGCCGCGCCACGCCGCTGGAGGCGGACAGCGCGTTCGCGGGGCTGCGGGGGTCCGCGCGCGTCCGGGCACTGGCGGCGCGCCTGGCCGCACAGGCGGCGCCGCGGGTGCGCAGCGACACGCTGCTGGTGGCGCGCGGCGAGGAGATCTATCCCGAGAGCGTGGCGTGGGACCCGCGCACGCGCACCTTCTTCCTGGGCTCGCTGGTCGCCAACAAGGTGGTGCGCGTCCTCCCCGACGGGACGATGCGCGACTTCGCGGTGGCGGGGCCGCCCGGCCGCGTCATCGGCATCCGCGCGGACGCGGCGCGGCGGCGCCTCTGGGTCACCACCACCCCCGTCGACTCCGCCGCCCCCCGAACACCCGTGGGACTCGGCGGATGGACGGAGCTGCACGCGTACCACCTGGACAGCGGCCGCCTGCTGCGCCGCCTCGCCCTGCCGGACCGCCGCCATCCCCAGCAGCTCAACGACCTGGTGGTCACCGCGCGCGGCGAGGTGCTGGTGAACGACGGCATCGGCAACGCCGTCTACCGCGTGCCGCCGCGCGGCGGCACGCTGGTGCGCGTCTTCGGCGGCGATGCGCGCTTCACCTGGCCCAACGGCATGGCGCTCTCGGCGGACGAGCGGCGGCTGTACGTGGCGCACGCGGAGGGCCTCAGCGCCATCGACCTGCGCACGGGCCGCCGCACCCTGCTCCCGCACCCGCCGGGCACCACCCTGGCCACCCTCGACGGGATGTACCGCTGCGGCGGGAGCCTGGTGGCCATCCAGCGCCTCAGCGACTTCGAGCAGGTGATCCGCATCCACCTGGCCCCCACCCGCGACGCCGTCACCGCCGTGGAGGTTGTGGAGCGCCGCCACCCCGCCTACGAACAGCCCACCACCGGCGTGCTCGTGGGCGGCGAGCTGGTCTACATCGCCAACAGCCGCTACGCCCGCCTCCGCCCCGACGGCACCGCCCCCGCGGGCCCCGGGGGCACCATCCTCCTGCGGCTTCAGTGCGCGCCCTCACCCGGCGGCCTGAGAGCCGCCACCCTCTCCCACAAACAGCGTGGGAGAGGGGACTACTTCGGGCGGGGCGAGCCGGGAATGTAGCGCGCTCAAAGGGCGGGCGTGATGAATCACGCCCCTACGACGGACGACGTGGCCCTGCTCGCCGCACGCGACGTAGTCCCCTCTCCCAGGGCAGTTGCTGGGAGAGGGTGGCAGCTGTAAGCTGCCGGGTGAGGGCCCCCAAACGACGAGGCACAGAGGTAACTTCACCTCTGTGCCTCTGTGTCTCTGTGTGAGCCCCCGGTCAGTTCACAGGCTGACCCACCAGTTCGCCTTCAGCATCACCACGTTGGATGCCTGCGTGTCCAGCAGCGCGTCGAAGCTGCGGCGGAAGCGGAACTGGCCGTCCGTGATGTCGTCCGAGCCGCCGCGCGAGTGCGACCAGGCTGCGAAGAAGGTGGAGCCCAGGCGGTACTCCCAGCGCAGCACCGCGTTCAGGTTGAAGTCGCGGACGCTGAAGTTGGGATCGCCGAAGGCGAGGTCGCCCGCGCGGTAGACGCCGGCGGTGTCGCGCTCGGCGGCCAGCGGGGTGAAGCGGTCCGCGAAGCTGCGGGCGCGGGGGGCGGTCGCCTCGCGGAAGCCCGCGTACGAGCCCGCGCTCATGAAGGGCTGCGCGTAGAGCTGCAGCGAGAGCGTGGGGGTGAAGGTCTTGTTCACCCGCGCGGACATCCCGAAGGTGCGCTGGTCCAGCTCCGCGAACACGTAGCGCCGCGCGTCGCCCACCTTCCTGTCCGTCACGTACTGCCACGCCGTGTTGTAGCGCGAGTAGAAGGGCGAGGCCGAGAAGCGCAGGCTGGGCGTGGGGCGCCAGCCGAGGCCCGTGGAGACGCTGTAGCGCCAGCCGGAGTCCTCGTCGCGCACGCCCCAGTTGAAGTTGGCGTGGCCGGTGAGGCGCTTGCGGTCGTCGGAGCTGGTGCCCATCCACCCGCCGGTGCCGCCCGGCTCCAGGATGGCGGCGCCGCCGCGCAGGGCGCGCGTGTCCCATCCGCCGAACGCGCGCTCCACCCCGCCCCACACGTTCCAGTAGTTGAGGAAGCGGCCGGAGCCGTTCACGTTCAGCGCCCGCCCCGCGCGCTCCCACCCGAAGTTGCGCGCTTCCCAGGCGTTGCCGCTCAGGTTCCAGTCGCGGAACACCTTGCCCGGCGTGCGCTGGATGTGCTGCATCCAGAACACGTTGACGATCTCGTCCGCGGCGCGCTGGAAGCCCAGGTCGTTGGTCTCGAAGCCGGGGGAGCGGAACGAGCCCAGGAAGCCGCCCTGCCACTTCCCCTTCACCTTGGCCAGGTCGTAGCTGGCCGCCCACCCGGCGAGCGAGGTGGCGGACGAGTCCACGCGCAGGTAGCTCTGGCCGGGGCGCTGGAAGTAGCGCGCGCTGGACTCCTGCGCGCCCAGGATGGCGTCGGTGCTCCCCTCCACGCTGCTCCCCAGCACCCACACGCGCGCCGAGTAGGCGTCGTTCCCCCAGCGGTGGCGCGCGTCCACGCCGCCGGCGAAGGCGCGCGAGCGCATCCAGTCCATCCCCGTGCCGTCCAGCCGCCGGAACACCCCCGTGGTGACCGCGCCGAGCTGCGTCTTGCCGCCGTTCAGCTCGCGGCGGGCGCGGAGGACCGTGTAGTTGGTCATCGGCTCCACCACCTGCTCGCTGCGCACGCCGTTGGCGTCGATGATGGAGGCCTGCTCCTGGGCCGTGAGGGCGTTCATCACGCCGACGGACCAGCCGCGCCCCACCTGCCCGCTCAGCTTGGCGGCGCCCAGGATGTTGGTCTGCCCCGGCTTGTCCGAGTACCCGTTCTCCGGCACGTCCACGCCGCCGCGGGGGGAGCGGCCGATGCGGCGCGAGTAGAAGAGCGACTCGTTGCCCCCGTCGCCGTCGCCCAGGCCGATGCCGAAGCGGAAGATGTCCGCGCCCTCGGTGAAGAAGGGGCGCCGCTCGGAAAGGAAGGTCTCGAAGGCCGAAAGGTTCACCTCCGACGGATCGGCGTCCACCTGCCCGAAGTCGGGGTTGAAGGTGGCGTCCAGCGTGAGGTTGGAGGTGACGCCGTACTTCACGTCCAGCCCCGCCGAGCCGCGCAGCTCGTTGGACGAGTAGAAGGGGTTCGCCCGGTCGCCCGGCGCGCGGGCCACGCCGGACACGCTGTACGGAAGCAGCTCCAGCCGCCGCGGCGCGGGGAGGCCGTTCATCCCGTGCAGCTCGCCGAAGCGGGCCACCTGGCGGGGCTCGTCGCGCTTGACGGGCGCCCAGTACGACTGCTCGTTCTCGCGCTGCACCACGCGCAGCGCCTGGAAGCCCCACACCCCGTCGCCGCCCGTGGCGAAGCGCAGCGCCGACAGGGGGATGCGGTATTCCGCCGTCCACCCCAGCGAGTCGCGCGTCACGGCCACGGACCACACCGCGTCCCACCCCTCGTCGTCGCCGCCGCCGTCGCTGGTGGTGAAGTCGCGCTTCACCCCGGCCGGGTTCACCCCGAAGACGTACGCCGTGCGCCGGTCGTGGCGCGAGTCGAAGCCCACGTACATCCAGTCCGAGGGCGAGTCCTCGTCGCGGCGGCTGAGCTGCGCGGCGATCTTGCCAGGATCGGGATCGTAGGCGCGGGCGGCGACGTAGACGGCGTCGTTGTCGAACGCCACGCGCATCATGGTGCGGAAGCGGGAGGGCTCCCCCTCCTTGGGCTCGCGCTGCGTGAAACTGCCGATGGAGTCGGCGGCGCCCCACACCGCGTCGTCCAGGCGGCCGTCCACCGCGGGCGCGCCGGTGGTGGAGGTCACCCGGTACGCCTTCACCTGTCGCGTGCTCGTGCTGTCGCCGGGAAGGGCCGCCAGCGCGAGCGCGCCGGCGACGAGAAGGGTTTCCAGCATTGGAGATGTCTCCGAGAGAGCTATCGTTGGGTGGAGAAACGGAGGGCGCTCGCGCCCCCCGCCAGCTCTGCTACGGGATCAGCGGTCCGCCAGTTTCACGTCGCCGCTGAAGGTGCGAACCTCCACCCGCGCCCCTCCCCGCCCCACCAGCACCTCCTGTTCGCGGCGCGAGGTGCGGGTGACCCGCGCGCCCGAGATCGCCATCTCCATGTCGCCGCTGAAGGTGGTGAACTCCACCTCCGCCCCGCTGCCGCGCGCCAGCCGCAGCTCCACGTCGCCGCTGTGGCTGTTGAGAGTGGTCGTCCCCCCGCGCTCCAGCGCGCCGGACACCAGCACGCCCCCCGACACGGACGCGAACGACCCGCGCAGCCGCGACCCTTCCACCCGCACGTCGCCGCTCACCGTCTGCACCTCGGCCCGCCCGCCGACCTGCGGCGCCGTCACGCCGCCGCTCACGCTCTGGGCGCGCAGGCTGCCGGCGCGCGCGGGCACGGAGATCTCGCCGCTCACCGTCTGCGCCTCCACCTCGGTGCGGATGGCGCCGCGCACGGCCAGGTCGCCGCTCACGGACTGCACGCGCACGCGGTCGGTGGCCACGTCCACCTCCACCCCCCCGGAGCGCGTGCTGACTTCCAGGGAAGCGGGCCGCCCGGACACCTGCACGTCGCCGCTGACGGTGGTCACGGAGGTCTCCCCCATCACCCCCTGCACCTCCGCGTCGGCCGAGGTGGTGCGCACCACGAGCGTCTTGCGCGCGGGGATGCGCACCTCCAGCTCCGAGCTCCCGGCGTTGCGATTGCCGCGGGGCACCACCACCTGCACGTAGGTGCGGTCCCCCTCGCTGCGGATCTCCAGCCGGTCTGCGCCGCGCCCGAGCTCGCCCGTCACCTGCACCTCGTTCCTCCCCCACGCCACCACCCGCACGCTCCCCGAGAGAAGGGTCACGTCCACCGTGCCGCCGGCCCCCGTGGGCCGCCGCTCGTCCACGCGCTGCTGCGCGCACGCGGGAACGGTAATGAGAGCCGCCACCGCGGCGATATAGAAAAGTCCGGGCTTCATGGTCTGGATGAGTGAGAAGAAAGTGCCTAGTGCCTAGTGCCGAGTGCCTAGTGAAAATGTGCTGAGTCGCGAGTGCCGGGTGCGAATCAACAGCAATCCAGGACCCAGGACTTCTGTTACCTAGGCACTCGGCACTAGGCACTCGGCACTAGGCACCAGGCACTGCAGTCCTACAACTCCACTGCCTGCTGCAACACGTTCAGCTTCTTGCCGTACGCGTCCGAGAGCATGTCGGTCAGCTCGCGGCTGTTGGGGTCCTTTTCCAGGGCCGCGCGCGACTGGCGGATGGCTTCGTCGATGATGCGCAGGTTGGTTTCCAGCGTCTGTACCGTCTCCGGGGCCAGGGCCGCGCGGCGGGCGGTGAGAACGCGCTGCAGGTCGTCGATGGCGCGCTGGTAGTCGTGCTCGGCGGGCTGGAAGGCGACCAGCGCCGTCTGCGGTGCGCCCACGCGAACCTCGCTCCCCACGGCCAGCGGGGTCCCGGCGCGCTGGTCCTCCGTCACCTTGAGGGTGATCAGCGAAGACGAGATCACCAGGCCCACGGCGGCGGCGGCCATGGTCAGCCACCGCGGCGGGCTCCAGCGGCGCGCGGCGGAGATCGGCGTGACCTGGGCCGGGGCCTCGATGCGCGCGGCGATCCCCGCCCACAGGTCGCGCGACGGCGCCGCCTCCAGGGGGAGGGACGCCACGTCGTTGAGGAGCTCGCGCAGCGCCTCGGCCTCCGCGCGGCACGCGGGGCACACCTCCAGGTGGAACTCGACGGCCTGGCGCTCGGCGTCCGGAAGCTCGTTCCCGGCCCAGTCGTCCAGCCTCTCGATCACGTCGTCGTGGCTCATCATCGTCCAAGCATCTCCCGCAGAAGCTTTCTCGCGCGGTGGAGCTGCGCCTTGCAGGTGCCCACCGCCGTCCCCTGCATCTCCGCGATCTCTTCGTGCTTGTAGCCCTCCACGTCGTGGAGGATCAGCACCGCCCTGGCCCCGGCGGGGAGCGCCGCGATGGCGCGCTCCAGGTCGATCCCGATCCCCGGGTCGTGGGGGCGCGAAGGCGATTCGTACGCCTCCAGGTCGTCGGTCACCAGCACCTTCCCCACCCGCACCTTTTCCGAGCGGCGCTCGCCCAGCACCACGTTCACCGCCAGCCGGTGGAGCCAGGTGGAGAAGGCGCTCTTCCCCTGGAAGCTGCCGATCTTCTCCCACGCGCGGACGAACACGTCCTGCGTGAGCTCTTCGGCCCGGCCGGCGTCGCCGGACAGGCGCAGGCAAAGGGCGTACACCCGCCCCAGGTTCTCGCGGTACAGCTGCTCGAACGCGGCGACGTCACCCTGCTGTGCGCGCCGCACGGCGAGGCTCGCCGTGGGAGCGAGTACCGTGGGCTCAGCCTGCATCGCGATCATCCAATCGCACCGTGGAGGGGTGTAGCATCCCGCTTTCGTGGATAGGATGCGCCCCGGCGCGAAAAGGTTTGAATGCCTGCATGGGAGGGGATACTTCGATGGGAGGAACCGCAAGAGGGGATGCCCAATGTGCTTGCAGCCTGGCCTGACGGCAAGTGTTTCTAATCTTACACAGAGGCACAGAGGCACGGAGAAGAACCGGTTTCCGTGCCCCGAGAGGCTTACAACATGGCCAGGATCTCGCCCGGGGAGCGCGGGGGGAGCGGACTTCCGCGGAAGTGCTTCTCGTCGCGGGTGGCGACGCACTCCGCGCCGACCTCGAGGCCGGCGGCTACCTGCACGGCGTCCTCGAAATCGCCCAGCGCGAGGACGAGCGCCTGGTGGAAATCGGCCGCCTCCAGGGGAACCACCTTCACGATGCGCAGCAGGTCGGTCACGGCGACAGCCGCGGTCTGGCGGTCCCTGGCCTTCGCGATCAGGTAGTAGAGCGTGGTGATGGTGTGTCCCGCGACGTACCCCTCGGCCTCACCTCGGTCGATGGCGGCCAGCAGCCGCGCGGCGTCCGTGACCCACGGCGGCCGGTTGAGAAACACGTCCAGGAGGACGTCGATGTCGAGCAGGACCCTCTTCATCCATACTTCTCGCGAAGGTGCCGGCGATAATCCTCCGGGTCCGCCCCTTCCGCGATCCCGACCAGGCGGCGGACCGCCGGCGTGAGATCCGGCTCCTCCTCGTCCAGCGGCAGCCGCAGCAGGAAGTCGCTCACGACCTGCGAGAGACTCTTCGCGTGCCGCTCGCTGTAGCGCTCCCCCCGCTCCACCGCCGCCGGATCCAGCGACAGGTTCTTCGTCACACGTGGCATCGTCACCCCTCTTCATGCGCATGCGTTTCCCCGAACAATGCGCATTCACCCGGAGTGCGTCAACCCCAAAGACATAGAGGCACAGAGATGAAGTCTCTGTGCCTCTGTGCCTCTGTGTGAGGCTACTGTGCCGCCTGCTCCTCCCCGAACCTCACTCGGAGCACGCCGATGCGCGCCTGGATCTGGGCGAGGACCTGGTCGCGGTCGGCCTGGCTGATCTTGAGGCCGTAGGTGTCCGTCTGGCAGGCGGCGCAGTGCCGGTCCTCGCGCCGCGGCTGGCTGCCGCACGGACACTGCCAGGCGTCGCGGCCGGCCGTCCCCAGGAATCCCGCCTTGTGGATGGACGTCCACCGGGGCGGGAACGCCTCCTGGATCTGCCGGTGGAGGGCCGTGAGGGCGGCGATCTCGGCGGGGCCGTACGACTGCGGGTTCGCCGTGGCTACCTGCAGCGCCATCTGCCGCTCGATGGGCACGCCGCTGCGGAGGAGCGCGGCGACGCGGCCGAAGTCCAGCAGGTTGAGCGTGTGGATGGTGCGCGCGCAGAAGCCGCGCAGGCTGTGGTCGGGGCCGTCCCCCTTGTCCCGGACGAGTCCCAGGTACAGCCAGGGGATCGCGTCCTCCGGCTCGATGGCGGCAAAGAACTGCGCGGCCGTGCTCTCGATCGTGCGGCGCGCCGTCGCGTCGGGGGTGAGGACGAGCAGGCTTCCGAGCGCCGCGTCGCCGAAGGCCGCGATGCGGTGCTCCATCGCGAAGAGCCAGGTGTCAGGGGTAAGCCGCACCTTTCCGCTCGCCAGCTCCTCGAGGAGCGAATGGCGCTTCATCATCACGTTCATCTCGTCCGCCGGGACGTCCGCGCGCGCGTCGGCGTGCGCCCCCGCCGCCACCGTGCGGCGCACGCGGACGGCGGTCCCCACCGCGTTGAGCATGAACATCGACCGCCCTCCGCCTGAGATCTCGTCGAAGTCCAGTCGGAGCCCCACCACCGCGTTGGCGCCCAGGAGCTTGGCCTTGCGCGCCAGCATCTCCGCCGCCTCGCTGTACAGCCGCGCCAGCTCCCCCCCGTACGCCCCCGACCGCCCGCCGAACACGTCCGAGAACGAGGCGAAGAAGTCGCTGAACAGCCCCACGCCGGCCACCAGGTGCACCGAGACGGGGCCGAGATAGCTGTCCACCTCCCACCCTTCCAGCGAGCTGGTGGTGGTCACCTGCATGCCGAGAAAGTGCTGGATGCTCACGAAGACCCTCTCCTCTGTGCCTCTGTGTCTCTGTGTGAGCCCCGTTTTCTAGCCCTGGTAGAGCTCCTCGATCCGCTCCTGGTAGCGCTGCTCCACGGCTTTGCGCTTGATGCTCAGCTTGGGGGTGAGGAGGCCGGCGTCGATGGTGAACTCATCCGGGATGACCAGGATGCGCTTGGGGACCTCGTAGTGCGCGAACCCGGCGAGGCGGCCCACCGTCTCGCGGGTGAGGTGCTCCACCACGCGCGGCTCGGCGGCGAGGACGGCGCGGTCCGTGGCGGCGAGGCCCTGCTGGCGGCACCAGGTCTCCAGGTTCTCCCACTCCGGCACCACCAGGAAGGTGGTGAAGGGGCGCCGGTCGCCCAGCATCACGATCTGCGCGACGTAGGGGGAGAGGAGCGCGGCGTTCTCCATGGGCGCGGGCGCCACGTTCTTGCCGCCCGCCGTCACGATGATGTTCTTGAGGCGGTCGGTGATGCGCAGGAAGCCGCCGTCCGTCACCTCGCCGATGTCGCCGGTGTGGAACCAGCCGTTGGGGCCGATGGCCTGGGCGGTGGCGTCGGGGCGGTTCCAGTAGCCCTTCATCACGTGCGGCCCGCGGGTGAGGATCTCGCCCGTCTCGCCGTCGATCCCCACCTCCACGCCGGGGATGATGGCGCCCACCGTGCCCAGCCGCACCTTCCCCGGCTTGTTCACGGCGATGACGGGCGACGTCTCCGTTAGCCCGTACCCCTCGTACACAGGGAGCCCCGCCGCGAAGAAGAAGCGCGCCACGTCCGCCGACAGCGGCGCGCCACCGGAGACGAAGTTCCTCATCCGCCCGCCCGTGCGCGCACGCAGCTTGGAGAACACCAGCCGGTCCGCCAGGCGGTACTGGAGCGCCAGCGCGCCGCCCGGCTCGCTCCCCGCGAGGCGCAGGTCGGCCACCCGCGTGCCCACGCCCAGCGCCCACCCCACGAGCGCTTTCTTCACCCCGGTGGCGCCGGTGACGCGGGTGTAGATCTTTTCGAACAGGCGGGGTACCGCGACGGCGATGTTGGGCCCCACCTCGCCCATGTTGTCCACCACCTTTTCGAAGCTCTCGGCGTACGAGATGCACGCCCCCACGTCCCAGTACAGGTAGTCCACCATCCGCTCGAACACGTGGCTGAGCGGGAGAAAGGAGAGCGTGCGGTCGCCCGTGAGGATGACGTCCGAAAGGCCGTGCTGCTGCGAGCCGGCCACGTTGGAGCAGAGGTTGAAGTGGGTGAGCATCACTCCCTTGGGGTCGCCCGTGGTCCCCGAGGTGTAGATCAGCGTCGCCACGTCGTCGCGCTTCACCCCCAGCGCCCGCTCGCGGAAGCTCCCCACGCGACCCTCCTCGATGGCGCGCCGCCCCTCCTCCTGCACCTCCGCCCACGACGCCACGCCGGCCGCCTCGTCGAACACCACCACCCGCTCCAGCGCGGGAAGCTCGCCGCGGATCTCCTGGATCTTGGCGAGCTGCGCGCGCGTGGACACCAGGATCACCCGCGCCCCGCAGTCGTCCAGGATGTACTGGATCTGGCCCGCCGGGAGCGTGGGGTAGATGGGAACGTCGATGGCGCCCATCCCGGTGACGGCGTAGTCCGTGATCGCCCACTCCGGCCGGTTCTCGGAAAGGAGCGCCACCCGGTCCCCGGCGCGCACGCCCCACCCCTCCAGCGCCGCGGCCAGCCTCGCCGCCTGCTCCTCCACCTCGCGATGGGACCACTCCTTCCACGCGCCGCCCACCTTGTAGCGCAGGGCGGCGGGGCGGTCGTAGCGGTCCACGCCGCGCAGGAAGAGCTTGGGGATGGTGTCGCGCTCCACCGGCTGCAGCGGGATGGCGGGGTACGCGCGGAACGAGGGGGCGGCTGGCATCGGGGTGGCTCCGGTGGGGGTACGAGCGGGCGAATATGCCCGCGCGTCCGGCGGCGCACAAGAAGGGGTGCGGACGCGTTGGAGGACGTACAGAAGTGCGTGAGTGCGGGGGCGGAGACCTCGCTGGCGTCCGCGGCGGCCCTCACCCCCCAACCCCGCTCTCCCAATAATGGGAGAGGGGGGCGCACTCCAACCTTTCAGCCGCGCCCAGGCATCACGGAGGCCGCGGCGCGCGAGGTGGCCGGCTGGCGCGCCGACACAGAAGATGCGCCTCCTCCCCCAGCTGTTTGGGGGAGGAGGTCGGGAGGTGAGGGCCCTTCCTTCAGCGTGCACCGGCCCCTCGCACCCGGTCACGCACTGCTTCCCGCTTGCTGCGCGAGCCTCGGGGCACGATCTTGGGGGATGCTAACAA
The DNA here is from genome assembly GCA_902805735.1 of uncultured Gemmatimonadota bacterium. GTDB lineage: Bacteria > Gemmatimonadota > Gemmatimonadetes > Longimicrobiales > Longimicrobiaceae > Longimicrobium. The sequence continues at coordinate 33,238 of CADCTW010000161.1, forward strand.
ATCCGCACCCCCACGCCCTTTCCGAGGCTGGAACGCGTATGCACCTCCGTACCCCCCTGCTCCGCTCCGCCGCGGCGCTCCTGGCGCTGGCGATGCCCGCCGCCGCGCAGCAGCCCGCGAGCGGCGGCTACCTGACGCCCCCGGCGCCCATCCCGCAGATCCTGAACGCGCCGCCCACCCCCTCCGTGATGGTGGGGCGCGACGGGCGCACGCTGGCGCTGCTGGAGCGCGAGAACCTTCCCGGGATCGCGGAGCTGGCCGAGCCCGAGCTGCGGCTGGCCGGCTACCGCATCTCGCCGCGCATCAACGGCCCGGCCAGCGGGCGCACGAGCTGGGTGACCGGCATCGTCTTCCAGGACCTGGAGTCCAGCGCGCGCCGCACCGTGCGCCTCCCGGCCGGGACGCGCGTCGCCTTCCCGCAGTGGTCGCCGGACGGGGCGCGCATGGCCTTCGCCACGGCGGCGCAGGGCGGGATGGAGCTGTGGGTGGCGGACGTGGCCACGGGCGCGGCGCGGCGCGTGCTCCCCGCCTCGCTCAACGCCACGCTGGGCGAGCCCTTCGAGTGGCTCCCCGACGGCTCGGGGTTCCTGGTGCGGCAGGTGGTGGCCACGCGCGGCGCCGCCCCGCGTGACAACGGCGTGCCCTCCGGGCCGCTGATCCAGGAGAACCTGGGGCGCACCTCGCCGGGGCGCACCTACCAGGACCTGCTGCAGACGCCGCACGACGAGCGCCTGTTCGACTACTACTTCACCTCGCAGCTCGTGCGCGTGCCGCTGGCCGGGGGCGCGCCGCGACGCCTGGGCGAGCCGGGCGTCATCGAAGAGGCGCAGCCTTCGCCGGACGGCCGCTTCGTGCTGGTGTCGCGCATCACGAAACCGTACAGCTACGTGGCGCCCGCCGGCCGCTTCCCCAACCGCGTGCAGGTGCTGGACATGACCGGCCGCGAGGTGAAGCGCGTGGCCGACATCCCCCTCACCGACAACCTCCCCACGGCCTTCGACGCCGTGGCCACGGGCCCGCGCGCGGTGCGCTGGCGCTCGGACGCGCCGGCCACGCTCTTCTGGGTGGAGGCGCAGGACGGCGGCGACCCGCGCCGGCAGTCCGCCGTGCGCGACCGCCTCTTCCTGCTGGACGCGCCCTTCACCGCGCAGCCGCGCCGGTGGATGGACCTGGACCAGCGCTTCTCCGGCGTGAGCTGGGCGCGCGACGACTTCGCGCAGGTGACCTCGCGCTGGTGGACGACGCGCTGGGAACGCCGCTACGCCGCCAACCCGTCCGACCCGTCGGCGGCGCCGCGCAAGATCTCCGACCGCACCTACGACGACCGCTACGGCGATCCGGGCACGCCCATCCTGACCTTCACCCGCAGCGGCCACCCCGTGATGATGCTCACGGAAGACGGGCGCGGGATCTACCTGGCCGGCCAGGGCGCGTCGCCCAAGGGGCTCTACCCCTTCCTGGACCGCATGGACGTCGCCACCGGCGAGACCCGGCGCCTGTGGCGCGCGGAGGACCCGCACTTCGAGAGTGTGGCCACGGTGCTGAGCCGCGACGGGTCCAGGATCCTCACCCGCCGCGAGTCGCTGACGGAGGTGCCCAACTACTACGTGCGCACCCTGCCCGGCGGCGCGCCGCGGGCCGTCACCCGCTTCACGGACCCGGCGCCGCAGCTCGCGGGGGTGCAGCGCCAGCTCATCAGCTACAAGCGCGCGGACGGGGTGGAGCTGAGCGGCACCCTGTACACCCCCGCCGGCTACGACGCGCGCCGCGACGGCCCGCTTCCCCTGCTGATGTGGGCGTATCCCACGGAGTTCCGTGACGCGGCCAGCGCCGGGCAGGTGAGCGACTCGCCCAACCGCTTCGCGCGGCCGGGCGGCACCTCGCACCTCTTCCTGCTCACGCAGGGGTACGCGGTGCTGGACAACCCCGCCATGCCCATCGTCGGCGCCGGCGGGGCCGAGCCCAACGACACCTACATCGACCAGCTGGTGGCCAGCGCGCGCGCCGCCGTGGACAAGGTGGTGGAGATGGGCGTGGCCGACCGCAACCGCATCGGCGTGGGCGGCCACTCGTACGGCGCCTTCATGACGGCCAACCTGCTGGCGCACAGCGACCTGTTCCGTGCCGGCATCGCCCGCTCCGGCGCCTACAACCGCACCCTGACCCCCTTCGGCTTCCAGGCCGAGGAGCGCAGCTACTGGGACGCCACGGAAACGTACACGCGGATGAGCCCCTTCACCTACGCCAACAAGGTGAACGAGCCCATCCTGCTGATCCACGGCGAGGCCGACGACAACTCGGGCACCTTCCCCATCCAGAGCGAACGCTTCTACGCGGCCCTCAAAGGCCACGGCGCGACCGTCCGCTACGTCGTCCTCCCCCACGAGTCCCACGGCTACCGCGGCCGCGAGTCCGTGATGCACACGCTGGCCGAGATGGTCCGCTGGATGGACCGCTACGTCAAGAACGCCGGCGCCCGGCCCACCGCCGCCCGGTAGTCTCACACGGAGACACAGAGCCACAGAGGAGTGCTTTTCTCTGTGGCTCCGTGTCTCCGTGTGAGGACCGTTTTCCCAGCTTTCGTGTAGCACCCTGAGCTTGAACGTATGTTTCCCCCTCTCCAAACTCGAATGACTCCTTCCAAGCAGCTCCTGGCGCTCGCGCTGGCCGCCACCTTCGCCGGCACCGCCTCCGCGCAGACGCCGGGCGTGGACACCACCAACTTCGACCGCAGCGTCCGCCCGCAGGACGACTTCTTCCGCTACGTCAACGGCGGATGGCTGAAGCGCACGGAGATCCCCGCGGACCGCTCGTCGTACGGCTCGTTCGTGCAGCTTCGCGACCGCAGCGAGGAGGCGGTGCGCGCCATCGTGGAGGAAGCCGCCGCCGCGCGGGGCGCGCAGCCGGGCTCCGAGACGCAGAAGGTGGGCGACCTGTACGCGAGCTACATGGACTCGGCCCGCGTGGAGGCGGCCGGCATCGCCCCGCTGCGGCCGGAGCTGGCCCGCATCGCCGCCCTGCGCGACCGCGCGGCGCTCCCGGAGCTGTACGCGCGCCTGATGCGCATGGGCGTGCAGACGCCCATGGGCTTCGGCGTGGGGCAGGACGCGCGGCAGGCCACGCGCTACATCGCGTCCGTGGGCCAGAGCGGTCTGGGGCTTCCGGACCGTGACTACTACCTGAAGCAGGACCCCAAGCTGGCTGCCGCCCGCGCCGCCTACCAGACGTACCTGGAGACGGTGCTGCGCCTGGCCGGCGACCGCGACCCCGCCGCCGGGGCCCGCGCGGTGCTCGCCTTCGAGACCGCGCTGGCCGAGAAGCACTGGGACCGCGCCCGCAGCCGCGACCGCGAGGCCACGTACAACCTGCGCACGGTCGCGCAGCTCGACTCCATCATGCCGGGCTTCTCCTGGGGCCGCTTCCTGCGGGCCGCCAACGCCGCGAGCACGCCCGGCGTGGTGGTGCGCCAGCCGGATTACCTCACGGCGATGAACCAGGTGATGGCGTCCACCCCGCTCCCCGTGCTGAAGCAGTACCTCACCGTGAAGCTGGTGGACAGCTACGCGTCGGCGCTCAGCTCGCCCTTCGTGAACGCGCAGTTCGCCTACCGCGGCAAGGCGCTGCAGGGGCTGGAGACGAACCGTCCGCGCTGGAAGCGGGCCGTGGGCGCCGTAGAAGGGACGCTGGGCGAGGCGGCCGGCCGCCTGTACGTGCAGCGCAGCTTCCGCCCGGAGTCGCGCGAGCGGATGCAGCAGCTGGTGGGCAACCTGCGCGAGGCCTTCCGCGAGGCCATCGACTCGCTGGAGTGGATGAGCCCGGCCACCAAGGTGCAGGCGCAGGCCAAGCTGTCGAAGTTCAACGTCAAGATCGGCTACCCCGACCAGTGGCGTGACTACTCGGCGCTGGAGGTCCGCCGGGGTGACCTGGCCGGCAACATGATGCGCGCGGCCGAGTTCGGCTACAACCGCATGGTGCGCCGCCTGGGTCAGCCCATCGACCGCGGCGAGTGGGGGATGACGCCGCAGACGGTGAACGCGTACTACTCGTCCACCATGAACGAGATCGTGTTCCCGGCCGCCATCCTGCAGCCCCCCTTCTTCGACCCGAGCGCGGACGACGCGGTCAACTACGGCGGCATCGGCGCCGTGATCGGCCACGAGATCAGCCACGGCTTCGACGACCAGGGCCGCCGCTCCGACGGCGAGGGCAACCTGCGCGACTGGTGGACCGAGGCGGACAACGCCGCCTTCAAGACGCGCGCGGACGCGCTGGTGGAGCAGTACGGCGCCTTCTCCCCGCTGGAGGGCCTCAACGTCAACGGCCGCCTCACGCTGGGCGAGAACATCGGTGACGTGAGCGGCCTGGCGATGGCGTACCGCGCCTACCGCAAGTCGCTGAACGGCCGCGAGGCGCCGGTCATCAACGGCCTCACGGGCGACCAGCGCTTCTTCATGGGCTGGGCCCAGGTGTGGCGCTCCCTGCAGCGCCCCGACGCCCTCCGCCAGCAGATCATGACCGACACGCACTCGCCCGGCGAGTACCGCGTGAACGGCGTGCTCCGCAACATCCCGGAGTTCTACCGCGCCTACAACGTGCAGCCGGGCGACAAGATGTACCTGCCGCCTGAGAAGCGCGTGAAGATCTGGTAAACTGCGGGGCTCACACAGAGACACAGAGGCACAGAGAAGACGGTTTTTCTCTGTGCCTCTGTGTCTCTGTGTGAGCCCCGCTGTTTCACCGTAGCGTACACCTGGGGTCCTGCCTACATTCTTCTACATGAACGCTCCTGCCTCTACCCGCTCCGACGTTGTCGACCGCCTCCTGGCAGCCGAAGTGGAGATCCTCGGCCTGGGCGTGCGCAGGCTCGCGCTTTTCGGCTCGTTCGCGCGCTCGGAACCGCGCCCCGACAGTGACGTGGACGTGCTCGTGGAGTTCTCTCCGGGGCAGAAGAGCTTCGACCGCTTCATGCGCTTGTGCGACCTGCTGGAGGAGACTCTTGCGCGGCGCGTGGAAGTCGTGACGACGGAGGCGCTCAGCCCCCACATCGGACCTCACATCTTGGCCGAGGCGCAGGATGTCGTTCGAGCCGCGTGATTACCTTCGGCACATCCTGACCGAGACCACTTACTTGCTGCGCGCCAGCGAGGCTGTTTCCGCCGAGGCCTTTCTGGCCGATGAAACACTCCGGCGAGCGTTCGTCCGCAGCTTGGAGGTGATCGGCGAAGCCACCAAAAACTTGCCCGAGAGCTTCCGTGCTGCCCACCCGGAGATCGAGTGGCGCCCCATGGCACGGATGCGCGACCGCCTGATCCATGGCTACTTCGGAGTGGACCACGAACTCGTCTGGGAGGTCGTCCGGACGAAAGTGCCAGCGCTTCACGAGCGGCTGGAGCAAATCCTGACTGATTAGCCCGGCCTCGACGTCAAACAAGCGCTGCACGCGATGTCCGTCCGTAGCAGCGCGTGAAGACCTGGTAACGACGGGTTTCGCTTTCGTATGCGTTATCTTGATCGCAGGCGTTCACCAGGGAGAGCAACGATGCTGCGCACCTACAAGGCAGTGCTTCGCGGAGACCGCGTCGAATGGATCGACACTCCTCCGGAGCCCGCTCGGCCCACGCCCGTGCACATCACTCTCCTTGAGGATGGTCCGGAGCCCGTCGCATCGCGCGGCGCCGAGATGGGGCGCATCCTGGAGCAGCTCGCGCAGAGCGGTGGGCTCGCCGGAATCGACCCGCTGGAGTGGCAACGCGAAGTGCGTCAGGACCGCACGCTCCCTGGCCGCGAAGAGTGATGCTGCTGGATAGTGACATCCTCATTTACGCGGCGCAGCCGGAGCAAGCGAGCCTTCGCGACCTGATCGTGGAGCACACCCCCGCAGTGTCAGCGATCAGCGTGACCGAGGTGCTCGGGTTCTACCGATTACAGCCGGGGACCGGGTCCTGCTGGAGCAATTCTTTGCACTGACCGAAGTCCTCCCATTATCGGATGTGATCGTCCAGCACGCGGTCAGGCGCCGGCAGCAGCGGCGTATGGGGCGCGGCGACAACATCGTGGCGAGCACGGCTCTCGCGCACGGACGCACACGCTGGTCACGCGCAACACGCGCGACTTCCAGTGGATTCCTGACCTCGCGCTTCTCGATCCGTTGGCTTGAACGTGCTCCGCACCAGTGCGTAGTTCTACTGCGCCTACAACGTGCAACCAGGCCCCGCCGGAGCGGCGCGTGAAGATCTGGTAAAAACAGGGCTCACACAGAGGCACAGAGGACACAGAGAAGATGTTCTATCTCTGTGCCTCCGTGTCTCTGTATGAGTACATTGCCGCGACGACGCTCTCCGCCTTTCGACCAGATACCCGGCGAGTAAGCTCCGCTGCAAGTGTGGCTATTGCGTCGTAGACCGGACGGACTTCCTCCCGCACAAGGCGGAAGTTCTGACCGATCAAGACTCAGAAAAGCGTGACCTGCTCCCCGTTGTTAGTCCATTTATTCTCTGACAGCTGTTCCAGCGGGGGTGGCAAGCGGAGCGACGCAGCCCTTTTGCTGGTCGGCCCACGCTCGGGGGGTGCAGCCCTCCAGTGAACTGTGCGGCCGCACTGTGTTGTAGTCCTCCTTCCAGTTCTCGATCACACGTTTCGCATCCGCCAGGCTCTGGAACCAGTGCAGATTCAGGCACTCGTCGCGGAAGCTGCCGTTGAAGCTTTCGATGAAGGCGTTCTGCACCGGCTTACCTGGCTGAATGTACTCCAGCTTCAGCCCCCGCGCATACGCCCAAGCGTCGAAGGCTCGGCTGGTGAATTCGCTCCCATTGTCGCTGATCAAGACCTCAGGCAATCCCCGCTCCTCCCGCAGTCGCTCCAGCACCTCGATCACCGCCACCGAGGGGATCGAGTGCGCCACATATGCGCCCAGGCACTCTCGCGTGAACTCGTCGACGACGTTGAGGCAGCGGAAGGTACGTCCATTCGACAGCGTGTCCGACACGAAGTCCAGGCACCACCGCCGGTTCGTGGCCGCGATCGGCTCGCGCACCAGGCGAGGCGTCGCGCTCCGCTTCCGCTTCCCCTTGCGGCGCACCGCCAGCCCTTCGTCGCGGTAGAGGCGGTACACCCGCTTCTCGTTGACCTGCCAGCCCTCGCGTTTCAGCAGCACGTGGATGCGCCGGTAGCCCCAGCGGGGTCGGTCCGCGGCGTGCGCCCGGATCCGCTCGCGCAGGAGCGCCTGTTTGGGACGGCGACTACGGTAGCGCACACTCGCCGGCGGAAAGCCGGTCCAGCGCAGCGCCCGGCGCTCGGAGATGCCATGTGCGGCTTGCAACTGCGTGACGACCGCGCGCCGCTCGGAGGCCATCACGATCCTTTTCCCAGCAGCTCCTTCACCACCATCACATTCAGCGCCTGGTCCGCGACGATTCGCTTGAGCCGGGCGTTCTCCTCCTCGAGCTGCTTCAGGCGGCGCGCCTCCGAGACGCCCATCCCGCCGTACTTCTTCTTCCAGGCATAGTAGGTGTCGCGACTGATCCCATGCCTGCGGCACAGGTCGTCCACCTTGGCACCCGCCTCGCCCTCTTGGAGCACAGCGATGATCTGCTCTTCCGTGAACCGGCTCTTCCGCATCTCTCCTCCTCTGGGTAGATCCCGCTGAGTCGGAGAATAACTGGATCAACTTCGAGGGGGCAGGTCAAGCGGATTTGGGATGCTGCTGCGGAGGGTGTCGCTGACTTCATCGCCCCTCACGGCTGCACGCGACGAAGCTTTGAAGTTGGACTCGAGTATCCGGCAGAGGGAACTCTGATGCTCAACATCTTACGAGGCGGGCGCGGGTCGAGTTGAGTATCTCAGCCGTTCACAGCTTCCCCGTCCCACCAGCCACTCACAGCACCTGCGGGGTAGCGAAACGCGCGTTGCAACGGCGCCGAGGCGTTCTCGCTTCAGTGCCGTTTAGCTTCGAAGACGAAGCTTGCGGGTGTCGTGCCGTGTGTCTATTGTGGGGGTAGTATTGGGCGAATCCCTATCCTATGAGCGATATGTTCACTGACGACAAACAGTTCGAAGATGAGGTTCGACGGATTGCACGCCTTCTCTGGCCTAGTGCTGAATACGGCGGAGCGGTAATGGAAGACGGCCGAGAACGGGACGGGATTTTCGAGAGCGAAGAATTTGTGAATCTCATTGAGTGTACCGTCTCGCCATCGAAAAAGAAGGCCGAGGAGGACTCCGAAAAACTCTCAAGATTGATTCGAAAATACGAGGTCAAGCACCCGACTAAACATGTAAAGGGATGGTTTATTACTCTCAAAGAACCTACTGCGGATCAGAAGACGTCTGTGGAGCGGAGGAAGGAGCGAATCGTAGCAATTTCATACGATCAATTCCGATCAAAACTTGTCGACGCAAGAACGTACCTTACCCTTCGCGCCAAACACGCGTTTGGTAGCGTGCGAGACCCTGAAACAGGGGCCGCTGAACTTGTGCTAGATTATGTGCCGCTGGATATTCTCGACCGAGAAGGTGGTACGTACAGCGTCAAGGTGATATCCGAAGGGTTAAACCTCGGTGGCCGATTTATGTTAATGGGCGACTATGGTGCTGGGAAAAGCTCAACAATGCGTGAGATCTTTCACGTTTCAGCCAAACGTTTCTGGGATCTGAAGACCCTTAGGTTCCCTGTTATGTTGAATCTGCGAGACCACCACGGGCAGACTGATCCTAGCGAAGCTCTGGAACGGCACGCGCGCAAAATTGGGTTTTCTTCGCCGACTCATCTTGTTCGTGCTTGGCGCGCAGGGTACGCGGAGTTGATGCTTGACGGATTCGACGAGATCGCAACTGCGGGCTGGGCCGGACGTACCAAGAAATTGAAGGTACTGCGTTATCGCTCGATGGAGTTGATTCGTAGCTTTGTACGCGAGTCCCCCGCCACAACAGGCATAATCATCGCCGGCCGAGAGCACTTTTTCGACAACGAGGTAGAGCTATCCGATGCTTTAGGAATTTCCAACGCATTCCGTAGGCTGACTCTCAGCGAGTTCTCTGCAGATCAGGTCACGACGTACCTCCGCCGTCGGGGGTGGAAAGACACTGTGCCCGAGTGGCTTCCTTCTCGGCCCTTGTTGCTGGGCTACTTGGCCTCGCGAGGTCTCCTTCAGGAAACGCTCTGGACCGAGTTGGGTTCGAGTCCGGCAGTCGGGTGGGATGGCCTTCTACAGCGGGTTAGCGAGCGTGAGGCTGAGATCGAGGCCGGGATTGATGCCGACACCGTCCGAACGTTGATCGAAAGACTGGCTACGTTGGCTCGTAGCTCCGTTGATGGACTTGGGCCGTTGCTGCCGGACCAGATCATTGGTGCGTTCTCGGATGTATGTGGTTACACCCCAGACGACCGGGGCGCGGTGCTCCTTCAACGTTTGCCAGGACTGGGTGGGCACAGTTCAGAGGATGGTGCCCGGGTGTTCATAGATCGAGATCTGGCCGCCGTGGCAAGTGCTGGCGACGTGCTCCGGTACATCGATAGCCCTTTCGTTGCTGAACTAGATAGTTCGAACTGGCAGGCTGCATTACCCCCGCTGGGGACTGAGTTAATTGCGCATCGTTGTGGGATACAGAGGAGCAGTCCTTCAAAGTTAGGCGCGGCTCTAAGGTATGTTGCTGAGCAACCTGATCAGGGAACTCTCGCGGCGGACGTAGCAATGGTGATCCAGCAAATGGGTTTCGCCTACTCAGACGCGAAGGTTTTCATTCGTGGAGCAATGGTACCGGAATTGATTCTCTCCAAGCATGCGGGAGACACGAGCCGCATCGAGTTTCAGGATTGCGTCGTGATCAGGCTAGATGTGGAACACGATGCTCCTGCGGCAGCCATGCCCGTTTTCGTCCGGTGCTACTTCACCCGAGTCGAAGGGCGGAGTGGGACCGATGACATGCCCCCCACGAAATTCGTGGACTGTGACTTCGAGAGCTTCGAAAACGCGGCTGAGACCACCAATGCACTCATGGAGCTTCCTCTTCCAACCGGGAGCAAAGTTCTCTTGACCGCTTTAAAGAAGCTATATGCGCAGAGCGGATCCGGACGGCGAGAATCCGCGATGTACAGAGGATTGGATCACCGAGCCCGCGAGCATGTGACGGGTGTTCTGGAGTTGCTTAGGAAAGAAGGGTTCGCCGTGCGGGCTCGCATTGCAGATCGTACCATTTGGATGCCCAGCAGGGATACGGAGGTTAGGCGCCGTGCTTTGAAAATGCTCGCTGCTCCTAGTGCTGCCGCGGACCCTCTACTTCGCGAAGCGGCGACGCTGTAATCGAACCCAGGTGCAGGTGGCTATACAATTGCGGCGCACGCCGGAGCGACGGCTCGAGCACGCTGACCTGCACGCCGACCACCTGTTCACGGACGGCATGCGCCTGACAGCTGTGATCGACTGGGCGGACGCCCTGGTATGCGGTCCGTACTACGAGCTGCCCGCGCTGCACCTGAGTACCTTTGGCGGCCGCACCGCGCGCCTGCGCGAGTTCCTGGCGGGCTAGGGTGGGCGGTGGGCCCCGAATCTGAGTGGCGAGCCATGACTATGGCGCTGCGGCACCATTCGACTTAGGGAGGCACTACCCCCCAGCGTACTGGGCAGCGCCGCTACACTCGAGGGTCTTGCCGCCCAGATCTGGCAGCTCTGAGCGCAAACGACGTCCGTGGACAGGCAACGCGCCGAGAACCCCAACCGTGCGCTGCAAGCAAGGCGGGGCCGGTCTGGGTGCGGGATGGTAGATCCAGCGCCGCGGTGGGAAAAAATCACCCGGAGTCCGACAGAGTGCTCGTAGGAGCGTTCGCGGATGCAGCTCACAGGTCGATGGCTGCATCAACACCACTACGAGCGAGGAGAAATGGCTCTGTACAACAACAGCGCGTATATTACGATGTCTGACAGCGCTGAGTTCGACAAGCTGCATTCGCCTGGTGCCACCACGCCGCACTCCGGTATCTACCGGTGCGAAGGCTGTGCGAAGGAGATCGCCGCGAACCAGGGCAATCCCCTGCCGCCGCAGAACAATCACCAGCACACCTCGGCGCAGGGTACCATCCGTTGGCGGATGATCGTCTACGCGCAGTAGATTTATCAAGGAGGGGCGGGTGCAGTAAGCCATTCTTAAGGGCCGCCATCCTGATCCAGTTAGCGACGGCGCGCGGCTGAGCAACGGCGGTAGATACCACATAGAGGCACAGAGGCACGGGGATTCCTCTATCTCTGTGCCTCTGTGCCTCTGTGCCTCTGTGCCTCTGTGTCTCTGTGTGAGCTTCTTTGCCGGGCTACACGCCGCGCAGGACGACGGCGGGGTCGACGGAGGCGGCGCGGCGGGCCGGGAGCCAGGCGGCGGCTATGGCGACTAGCGCCACTCCGAGCGCCGCGATGGCGGTGACCGTCGGCAGCGCCACGGTCGAGAATGCGTCGTCGGAGGCGATCAGGGAGCGCAGGCCGAGCAGGCTGACGGGAAGGCCCAGCGCGAGCCCGACCGCGCTCAGCCGGACTCCATCGGCGACGAAGCGCCGCGCGATCTGGCGGCCGTGCGCGCCCACGGCGATGCGCACGGCGATCTCCCCGGTGCGCTGGCTGACGGAGAACGCCACCACGGCATACAGGCCGATGGCGGAAAGAAGGAGCGCCGTCAGCCCCGCCCAGAGGAGGCCGCCCGCCATGGGCGCCATCTCCCTTCTCTGCTCTTCCTTGACGCCGGCGAGCGTCTGGACACCGATCACCATCCCCGGCGCCTCCCTCTGCGCCACGCTCCGCAGGGTGGCGGCGAGCGATTCCGCGCGCCCGGCGGTGCGGACGAGCACCGCGCCCGGCAGGCCGGCGGTGTCGGCCGGAAGGAAGATCCGCCTTTGCTCGCCCGGCTTCGGCGGCACGAACCCCGGGTCGTCGACCACGCCCACGATGACCAGCGTGCCCGCGCCCGCCGCGCCCGTCTCCGCCGCGCGGAGACGGCGGCCCACGGGATCGGCGCCGGGCCACAGCGCGCGCGCCAGGTCGGCGTCGATCAGGGCGGCGGACTCCCGGGCGCCGGGTCCCGCCGCGAGGTCGTCCGGCCGGAAGCCGCGGCCGCGGACGACGGGAATCGCCATCGTTGCGAGGTACCCGGCCTCCACCCGCTTGCCCCACAGCTCCACCGGGCCCGGAGCCGCGCCACCCCGGCCGGCGGGGTCCACGGAGTAGGCGCCCATCCCCTCCAGCGGCGCCCACTCCGTCACCACCGCCTCCACGCCGGGGGTGTCCCGCACCCGCTCCGCCACCCGCAGCACGGAGGCGCGCAGGCGCCGCGTCTCCTCCGCCACGACCTCCGGCGGCCCCGAGCGGGGGATGTGCGTGCGGACGGAGAGCGTCGCCAGCCGGTCGTCGAGCGCGGTGGCGCCGCCCTCGCGAAGCTCTGTGCGAAGGATCAGGAGCATCGCGGTGAGGAGGACCACCAGCGGCATGGTGAAGGCGATCTGCGCCACCACCAGGGCGCGCTGCGGCCGGCCACGCGCCGCCGCGATGTGGGAGGAGGCATCGCGCAGCACCCCCGCCAGACCCAGGCGGGTGGCGTGGAGCGCGGGCGAGAGCCCGAAGAGGAGGCCGGCGGTGAGGGCGACGCCGAAGGTGAAAGCCACCGCCGGGGCCGTGATCTCCGGATTCATCGGGAGCGGGGGGAGGAAGCGGACCACGGCCCAGATGGCCAGCTCGGCCAGCCCGAGCGCCGCGGCCCCGGCCGCGCAGGCGAGCACGGCGTTCTCCGTGAGGAGCTGGCGGAGGATCCGCCCGCGGCCGGCGCCCAGCGACAGGCGCACGGCGATCTCCTGGCGCCTCGCCACCGCCAGGCCGGTGAGGAGCGCGCTCACGTTGGTGCAGGTGACCAGGAGCACCAGCATCGCCAGCAGCCCCACCCCGGCCGACATGCCCCAGACCTCCCCCTCGAAGGTGGGGCTTCCGTTCTTGTCGAGGAGCGGGACCACCTCGGCGGAGGGGCGCACGGGGAGCTGCTCGGGGATGGTCGCGCTTGGCGCCTGGGCCGCGGCGGCGCGGGCGGCGACCACCCGCACGGCCCCCGACGCCGCCTCGGCGGTTACGCCGGGGCGGAGGCGGGCAGCCGCCCAAAAGGACGCCGGGACGCCCCGCATCACCGCTGCGCGGGCCGCGAGGGGCATCCAGAGCTGCCACGCGTCGCTCCCGTCGTCCACCCCATTGAACTCCTCCGGCGCCACCCCCACCACGGTGACGGGAACGCCGTTGATCGCGACGGCGCGGCCGATCACCCCCGGGTCCGCCTCGAAGAGCTGCTTCCAGGCCGCGTGCCCGATCACCGCCACGAGGGCGGCGGCGGGGTCGCCCGCGGGCCGCAGGCCGGAGCCCAGCGCCGGGCGCACGCCCAGCACGGGGAAGTAGTCGTCCGTGACGAAGGTGACCATCGCGTCCAGGCCGCGGCGCTCCACCTCGCTGCCCGCGTCCAGCGCCGCCATCGCGCTGGACCATCCGGCCACCGCCGCGAAGGGGCCGCTCAGCTTGCGGTACTCGAGGAACTCGTCCTCGGAGAATCCGCGCGCGACGGGCCCGGAGGCTCGCCCCTCCTGGCTGCCGCGGATGCGCACCAGGTCGTCCGCGCGCGCGATGCCGGGGGGCGGCCGCACGGCGAACCCTTGCACGAAGGAGAACATGATCGTGCTGAGGCAGAGCCCCACCGCCAGCACGCCGAACATGGTGAGCGTCGTTCCCGGCCTGCGCGCGAACTGGCGAAGCGCGAAGCGCGCGTCGGCCACCAGCGCGTCCAGGGCGCCCGTCCCCCGCGCCAGCCGCCCCTCCTCCTGCAGGTACGTCACGTTGCCGAACTCGCGCCGCGCCTCGCGCGCCGCCTGTTCGGCGGAGAGGCCGCGCGCCATGAGGCGCTCGGCGGCGCGCTCCAGGTGCTGCGCCATCTCTTCCTGCATCTCGCGCTCGATGCGGCGGCGCAGCACGACGGAGCGGATCCAGAGGCGGACGCGGTTCAGCATTCTCTTTTACCCTTGCACTAGACAGTCGAGTGGTCACCTACAGGATGAACGTTCACCACTAGGCTGTCAAGTGATCTCACACAGAGACACAGAGGCACAGAGGAAAGATCGTCATCTCTGTGCCTCTGTGCCTCGGTGCTCCGGTGATTACATTATGCGGGATGCGTACTCTAATCATCCTCCTCGCCCTCTTCGCGGCGCCCGCCGCGGCGCAGGAGTTCGACTGCCGCGCCACCGGCTCGCTTCCCGCGGCCGTGCAGCCGTTCGTGGAGCGCGGAAGCTGCGCGATCGCCCTGGAGCGCGGCGACCTGGACCGCGATGGGCGCTCCGACTACCTGCTCGTGCTGGAGCGCCCGGCGCCCGATCCGGAAGAAGGCCGTCTCCGCTCGCTCCTGGTGATCACCGCGTCCGGACGCCTCGCCGCGAAGGGCGATGGAGTCGTGCTCTGCTCGCGCTGCGGCGGTCTCTGGGGAGACCCGCTCGAAGGGGTCGAAGTGCGCCCGGGGCAGTTCACGGTCAGCCACTACGCGGGCTCCGCGTGGCGCTGGCGCCTGGACTTCACCTTCGCCTACTCCCGCCGCGATCGTGCCTGGCAGCTCGTGCGGATCTACGAGGTGAGCTTCCACACCGGCGACCCGGAGAAGACCATGAAAATCCGCGTGTCGCGCCCTCCCCGCCATTTCGGCAAGATCGACCTGCGGAGGTTCGACGCGGAGAAGTGGATGCAGAGAGGTAGTTGATCTCACACAGAGGCACAGAGGCACAGAGATGAAGTTCTTTCTCTGTGCCTCTGTGCCTCTGTGTGACCCCCGCTTTTCAGAGCCTGTCCGCGATCGCCGCGATCGCCTCGGCGTCGCGCCAGGCGGCTTCCAGGGCCCGGAGCTCGCCCTGCATGGCCAGGCGCTCGGACTCCTCGTGGAGCGCCATCTCCAGGGCGAGGGCGCCGCGGCCATCCAGCTTCGGCGGGGTGAACGCCTTGTCGCGCCGCTCGCCGCGCACCCAGCCCGCCATCTCGCGCCAGCCGCGCGGGTTGAAGCCGAGGTCGGGGACGTCCAGGCGCACCACTTTGGATGCGGTGGCGCGCAGGTAGTCTTCGGAGGAGCCGCTCTGAGTCAGGCGCGACAGCGCGTCCGACACCTTGTCCGCGGACGCGCCAGACGAGTTGGCGTCGAGGATGGCGCGGGAGAGCACGCGGCGCGCGGTCTCGCCGCGCAGGAGGAGCGAGGGTACGTGCCAGTGCGCGCCGTCCCGCTCGGCGGGGAGGATGCCGGGGATGTGGAGGGCGAGGTCGCCCTGGTCGTCGGGCTGCAGCCAGGAGCGGGTGAGATGGCCGCGGCGGATGACGATGGGCTGACCGGCCGGCGAGCGCTCCCCCGGGATGTGGTGGACCACGCGGAGCCCCTGCGCCACGCGCGCCGCCCGGACGCCCAGGATCGAGAACGGATAGAACTGGACGTGCGCCGCGGTGTGCAGCACGAAGCTGGCGGCCATGGCCGGCGCGTTCCTCCACCGCCGCCGCTGGAGCTCCCGCCCGTACCGCCACGCCGCCAGCTCGCCGGGCACCGCCTGACCCACCCGGATGAGCTGCGTCCCGTCCGGCAGCCGCGCCAGCCCCACGTTCTCCGACTGCACGCGCAGCCGCGCATCCACGAAGGAACGCTCCGCCGCCTCCACCGGCTCCCAGCGCTCCTCCAGCGGCCCCAGGTTCCAGCGCGCGCAGTGCGGGCACACGGCCCACAGCCGCCCCCGCCCCGCGTCGAACGCCACCGTGCGCCCCACCGCGAACCCTTCGATGGCCTCGTTGGTCCCCAGATCGGCCGTGCAGTAGATGCAGGTGCGGTACACGGCACTCCTCCTCTGTGTCTCCGTGCCTCTGTGTGAGCCCGCCGTTTCAGAGCGGCGAGACCACCCCGTCGCGGATCGTCCAGCGCGGGAGGGTGTCGCCGTGGACCTGGAAATCGGTGGGCTTGGGGGAGGTGAGGATCACCTGGCCGCCCTCCTCGCCCTCGATCCACTCCACGATGCGCTGCGAGCGGCCGGGGTCCAGCTCGGCGAAGACGTCGTCCAGCAGGATCACCGACTCGCGGCCGCGCGTCTGGCGGATGGTCTCCGCCTCCACCATGCGCAGGGCGATGGCGGCGGTGCGCTGCTGCCCGCCCGAGCCGTACGTGCGCAGCTCCAGCGCAGTTCCATCCGGCGCATGCGTGGCGAAGCGGAGGTCGTCGCGATGGGGGCCGGCCAGCGTCATCCCGCGGCGCTGCTCGCGTTCGGCCACGCGCGCCAGCTTGTCGCGAAAGGCCGCGGCGATGGCGGCCACGGAGGGCGCGTCGCCGCCGATCTCCACGGAGGGAGCCAGGGCCAGGGTGCCGGGCTGCCCTCCGGCCACGCGGGCGTAGTGCGCCGCGAAGCTCGCCGCGCGGTCGGCCACCCAGCGGGCGCGCGCCTCCAGCACGCGGCTCCCCGCCGCCACCAGCGGGTCGTTCCACAGCTCCACCAGGGGGGCGGGGCTGCCCTGGCGCAGCAGCGTGTTGCGCTGGAAGAGCGCCTGCCGGTAGCGCTGCAGCGCGCCCAGGTACCCCGGCTCCGCCAGCGAAAGCACGATGTCCAGGAAGCGCCGCCGCTCCCCCGGCCCGCCGGCCACGATCTCCACGTCGGAGGGCGAGAAGATGACCGCGCCCACCTTGCCCAGGGCGTCGCCCAGCCGCTCGGGCTCGGCGCCGCCCACCGTCACCTTCTTCTTCTTGCGGCGACGCTCGAAGGCGGCGGCCAGCTTCCGCTCGGCGCCGTCGTCGCCGCGCAGGGTGCCCTCCACGCGGAACACCTCTTCGCCGAAGCGCACCAGCTGCTCGTCCGGCGCGCCGCGGAAGGAGCGAAAGATCTCCAGGTAATAGATGGACTCCAGCAGGTTCGTCTTCCCCTGGCCGTTGTCGCCCACGATGGCGACGCCCTGCGGCGGGATTTCGAGCTCCTGCTCCGCGAAGTTGCGGTAGTTGCGGAGGTGGAGGCGAGCGAGGTGCAAAGGGAGAAGTGCCTGGTGCCTGGTGCCGAGTGCCAAGTGGGCGTGCCTGAAGTTACTGGGCACTAGGGACTGGGCACTAGGCACTGCCGTTCGTGCTCCAGGAGCCAGCGTTTGATGGAGATGCCCTCTTGACCCGAACCCATGTAGCCGCCGATGCCGCCCTTTCCATCCAGGACGCGGTGGCAGGGGACGATGAGGGGGATGGGGTTGCGGCGGTTGGCCTGGCCGACGGCCTGTGAGCCGCGCGGCACACCGATGCGGCGGGCCACGTCGCCGTACGAGCAGGTTTCGCCGAAGGGGATGGCGCACAGGGCGTCCCACACGCGGCGCTGGAAGTCGGTGCCGGCGGGGGCCAGGGGGAGGTCGAAGCCGCGGCGGGCGCCCGCGAAGTACTCGCGGAGCTGCTTCGCGATCTCCCAGCCCAGCGCGTCGTCGCGGGTGGGCTCCACGCGCGTGCCGGCCGGGGGGTGCTTCCCCTGCTCCCAGAAGTGCACCCGCTGCACCGCCCGGCCGTCGTGCTCCACCAGCAGCGGCCCCACCGAGGACGCCAGCAGCAGCCGGTGGAGCGTGTCCGACGGGCGGAGCGGAGCGGCCACGGTCAGCGGCCGGTGAAGGCGGCGCGGCGCTTCTCCAGGAACGCCGTCATCCCCTCGCGCATGTCGGAGGTGGCGGCGAGGAGGCCGAACAGGTTGGACTCCAGCGCCAGGCCGTCATCCACCGACATCTCCATGCCACGCGTGGTGCACTCGATGGCGAGGCCCAGCGCCACCGGTCCGTTGGCCAGGATGGTGCCCATCATCTTGCGCGTCGTGTCCATCAGCTCCGCCTGCGGCACGACCTTGTTGGCCAGGCCGATGCGGTACGCCTCGTCCGCCTTGATGAACTGCGCGGTCAGCATCAGCTCCAGCGCGCGGCCCTTCCCCACGATGCGCGGCAGGCGCAGCGTGCCGCCGTACCCCGGGATGATCCCCAGCTTGACTTCGGGGAGGCCGAACTGCGCGTTCTCGGAGGCGATGCGGAGGTGGCAGGCCAGCGCCAGCTCGCACCCGCCGCCCAGCGCGAAGCCGTTGACGGCCGCGATCACCGGCTTGCGCGAGAGCTCGATGGAGCGGAACACGCGCTGCCCCAGGCGGCTCACGTCGATGCCGTCCACGGGCCCCATCTTCGCCAGCTCGGCGATGTCGGCGCCGGCCACGAACGCCTTCTCGCCCACGCCGGTCAGGATGATGCCGCCCACGTCCTCGCGCTCCGTCACCTCCTCCATGGCGCGGCCCAGCTCGCGGATGATCCCCTCGTTGAGGGCGTTCATCTTGTCGGGGCGGTTGATGGAGATCACCGCGATGCGGTCCTGCACTTCCACGAGGAGCGTCGTGTATTCGGCCATGGGGCGGATGCGGGTGTGTGGGTTGGGTGTGCCGGCTGAGCGGGCGGTAAGCTACGGAGGGGAGCGCCGGGTGCCAAGTGGCGTGCGGCCTTGCGACGCGGCGGGCCAGGCCCGACAATGCTGCTCGCCCCGGTGCCCGGTTCTCTTGGAGGATGGCAGATGCGGAGACGTCCCGAGCGGCGCCGGGGTCCGCGCGCTCCCGCTCTTTTAGCTCTCGTCGATACGCTCCACGCCCAGCCCCGCCGCGGGGCGCTGCGTGCGCCGGCCGTAGAGCGTCATCAGCGGAGTCACCGAGACGCCGTGCGCGATGGCGGAGACGGCGACCGTGGCGAGGACCAGGGCGGCCAGCAGGCGGCTGAGCTCCTCCGGGAGGCCGTGCTGCATGGCGTAGGTCAGGTAGTACACGGAGCCGATCCCCCGGATGCCGAACCAGGCGATCATCCCCCGCTGCAGCCCGGTGGAGCGCGACCCCAGCAGGCCGACGTATACGGAGACGGGGCGGATGACGAGGAAGAGGAGGGGGATGAACCAGATGGCCTCGCGCGGGACGAAATTCCAGGAGATCATCCCGCCCAGCAGGAGGACGACGGTGACCTCGCCCATGCGCTCCAGCTGCTCCGTGAAGCCGAGCGCGGCCTGCGCCATGTAGGCGGGTGCCTTCTCCTGGTCCGTCGCGACCTCGTCCGCCTCGCTGGACTGGGCGGCGGCCGCCACGTCCTCCGGCGGGGCCTCGCCGCCGGACTCGGTGCGCTCGATGCGGCGCAGGGCCAGCCCCGCGGCGAAAACGGCCAGGAAGCCGTACCCCTTCAGCAGCAGCGCCGCCCCGTAGGCCAGCGCGATCAGCCCCAGCGCCAGGAAGTCGTCCAGCCCCACGGCCTCGCGGTGCACCCGCCGCAGGTGCAGGACGAGCCGCCCCACCAGCGTCCCCAGCAGCGCGCCCACCCCCAGCCCGCACACCACCGCCCACACCAGGTCCACCGCGAGCCACTTCCACCCGATCTCGCCCAGCTCGTGCAGCCCCAGCAGCCCCAGCCCCAGCATCACGAAGGGGAAGGCGCTCCCGTCGTTGAGCCCGGCCTCGCCCGTGAGGCCGAAGCGCAGCCGGTCGCGGTCGCTGGCGTGCGTCACCTGCACGTCCGAGGCGAGCACCGGGTCGGTGGGGGCCAGGATGGCGCCCAGGAGGACCGCCGCGCCCAGGGGCAGCCCGAGCGCGAACACCCCCACCAGCGTCACCAGTCCCACGGTGATGCTCATGGAGAGCGTGGCCAGGCGCAGGGGGAGGAGCCACTGCCCGTCGCGGATCGGCGCCCGCAGCTTGAGCCCGGCCGCGAAAAGCGAGACCAGCACCGCGATCTCCGTGACCCGCTCCCACACCCCGGACTGCTCGTACACGTCCAGGTCGACGAGCCCCGCCCCGTGCGGCCCCAGGGCAAACCCGGCCGCCAGGTAGAGCATGGCCGTGGAAAGGGGCAGCCGCGCCAGCACCGAGCGCGAAAGCGCCATGGCGACGAGCAGAACCCCCACGACCAGGAACCAGATTGCCCCTTTCATGCTGCGCGGCGCATGGCAGGAAACAGGCCGGGAAGGCACAGAGGCACAGAGATGAAGTCGTCTCCGTGCCTCTGTGCCTCTGTGTGAGATCGCCGTTTACGCCAGCGCCGCCGCCGTGAGCCCCGCCGCCCGCAGCGCGTCGCGCACGCGCTCCACGTCTTTGGCGCGCAGCGGCTTGAGGGGGGCGCGCAGGGGGCCGCCGCGCAGCCCCAGCATCTCCAGCGCGGCCTTGACGCCGGGCACGCTCAGCTCGGCCACAACCGAGCGGTGCAGCGGAGTGATGCGCTCCTGCAGGCGGCCCGCGTCGCCCAGGCGCCCCTCGCGGAAGGCGGTGACGATCTCCGCGCACTCGGCGGGGGCCAGCAGCGACACGCCCAGGATGCCGCCCACGGCGCCCATCTCCAGCGCGGCGTAGAGGATGGCGCCACTCCCGGCCAGCACCTGGCAGCGCCGCCCGCACGCCTCCACCAGCGCGCCCAGCGTGCGCAGGTCGCCGTGCGAGTCCTTGATCCCCACGATGTTGGGGTGCTTGGCCAGCTCCCCCACCAGCCCCGCGGGGAGCTCGGGGCCGCTGAAGCGCGGCGGCACCTGGTACAGGATCACGGGGACGGGCGACCCCTCCGCCACCGCCAGGTAGTGGTCGCGGAGGGCCTCGGGGGTCAGCATCGGCATGTAGTAGCCGGGCGGCTGCACCAGCACGGCGTCCGCGCCCTCGGCGGCGACGGCGCGCGTCATCCGCAGCGTGGCGCGGGTGGACTCGGCGCCGGTGCCGGCCAGCAGGAGGCGCCCGCCCAGCACCCCGCGCACCCCGGCGGTGAGGCGCGCGCGCTCGTCCTCGTCCAGCAGCGGCCCCTCGCCCGTGGAGCCGAAGAGCACCACCCCCGCCAGCGGCGACTCCATCCACGCGCGGACGTTGGCGCGCAGCGAGACCAGGTCCGGTTCGCCGGTGACCGGATCGAACGGCGTGGTGGCCGGCGCGAACACCCCGTGAAGATCGATTTCCATCCCATTCCTCCGCGGAAACAGAAGCACCCCCGCCCAGCGCGGACGGGGGTGCAAGATAGCCGCCCGCGGCTATCTTCGCAGCCACACGAGCACCAGCCCGCAGGTGGTGTCCATCTCCCCGTACTCGCCGGGGACGGTGCCGGCGCTCGTATACACCTCGATCGCCTGCACCGCCGAGGGCGGCAGCGCTTCGAGCTGCTCCGAGTCCGCGCGGACGCCGTCGATGCGGATGGCGGGCGTGCAGGACCCCTGCAGGCCCGCGCCGCGGCTGGAGCGGAGGACGAATCCCCCGGAAGCCCCCCGGTCCACCCGGAAGCCGGCCACCCCGTCGAACACGGGCGCCAGGTCGGGGGAGGCGCGGTGCGTCACTTCCAGCGTCTCGGGCCCGATGAACCGCCCCAGCCCCTCCCGCTCGCGCCGGTAGAAGCCGTTCTGGTGGAGCGCCACGCTGAAGCGCCGCCCCTGCACCGTCAGCGTGTCCAGCGCGATGGGCGCGGGCGTCAGGGTGACCCGCAGCCGGAAGTTGTTGGGGGACGGGAACTGCACCAGCGCGTCCTCGTGCCGGTACCCGGGGTGGTCGATGCTCACCATCCGCGACCCCAGCGGAATCCCCGCGATCCGCACCACCCCCGTGCTGTCCGACGGCTCCGACAACCCCAGCCCGTTCACCCCCACCCGCACCCCCGCCACTGGCCGCGCCATCGTGTCCGTCAGGAACACGGTGAGCTGCGCCCGCCCCTGCGCGTGAACCGGCACGGCGACCATCATCGCTACCACGAGGAGTACCAGACGGCGCATGGGGAGATCGGTCCGAGGGAGGAGGGGTCCTTCTCTGTGCCTCTGTGTCTCTGTGTGAGCCCGCCGTTTGGATGCCGCTGGCGCGGAGGGTGCTACATTCGCGCCGCACCACGTTACCCCGGAGACTCGCACGTGCACAAGATTCTCGCATCCACGGCCCTGGCCGTCCTCATGGCCGCGGCCTGCGCCCCGGCCGGCCGTACGGTGGCCGAGCCGGCGCCGCGCGACACCATCACCCGCCCGCTCCTGCGGCCCGTGCCCATGACGCAGGGGTACCGCCGCGCGCTGGAGGCGGGCACCCGCGCCGCCACCGGGCAGCCCGGCCCGCGCTACTGGCAGCAGGCCGTATCGTACCGCATCCAGGCGCAACTGGACCCGGAGAGCGCCGTGCTGCGCGGCAGCGAGCGCATCGTCTACCGCAACCGCTCGCCCCAGGCGCTGAACAGCGTGGTGCTGAACCTGTACCAGAACATCTTCACCGAGACGGCCCGCCGCAACCGGGTGATCGTGGCGCCCACCGGCGGCGTCACGCTGGGCCGCGTGGCCGTGGAAGGGCGCGAGCTGCGCCCCGTAGCCGCGGGCCGCATCGGGGTGGTGACGCCCGTGCGCACGCCGGAGGCGGGGTACGAGGTGCAGGGGACGCTCGCGCGCCTCACCCTCCCCCGCCCCGTGGCGCCCGGCGACAGCACGATCTTAGAAATCGAGTGGAGCCACCGCATCCCGCCGGCGGGTACCTTTCGCACGGCGTACGAGGACGCGCTGGGCGGGCGCGCGTTCAACGTGGCGCAGTGGTACCCGCAGGTGGCGGTGCTGGACGACGTCGTCGGCTGGGACGCCACGCCGTACCTGGGCGACGGCGAGTTCTACCTGGAGTACGGCGACTTCGACGTCGCCATCACCCTCCCCGCCGGGCACCTGGTGGGCGCCACCGGCATCCTGCAGAACCCGGGCGACGTGCTGACCCCCGAGGCCACCGCCCGCCTGGCCCGCGCCGCCACCACGGACAGCACCGTGCGCGTAGTGACCGAGGCGGAGCGCGCCGCTGGGCGTGCCACGCGCAGCGGAGGCCGCCTCACCTGGCGCTTCCGGGCCGAGAACGTGCGCGACTTCGCCTTCGCCGCGTCGGACCGCTACCTGTGGGACGCCACCCGCGCCACCGTCCCCGGCGAGGGCGGGGAGCGCACGGTGCTGATCCACTCGCTCTACCGCGCGGGCGCTCCGCACTGGCAGGAGGCGGCGCGCTTCGGGCAGCACTCCATCGGCTTCTTCAGCGACCGGCTGGTTCCCTACGCGTACCCGCAGGCCACCATCGCCGAGGGGCCCATCTCGGGGATGGAGTACCCGATGCTGGTCTTCATCCACCGCGCCGCCCAGCGCGAGGACCTGTACAGCGTGATCGCGCACGAGCTGGGGCACGAGTGGTTCCCCATGATGATCGGGCAGGACGAGGCGTCGTTCGCGTGGATGGACGAGGGGCTCACCACCTTTTTGGAGGACGAGGCGCGCGAGGACTTCTTTCCCGGCGCGCGGGCGCACGAGGAGACGCGCGCGGCGTACCTGCGCGTGGCGGGGCGCGACAACGAGGTGCCGCTGATGCGCCACACGGACCTGGTGTCGCCGTACGGGGCGCGCACGGTGGCGGCGTACAGCAAGCCGGGGACGATGCTCTTTACGCTGCGCGGCATCCTGGGCGCGGAAACCTTTGACCGCGCCATGCGCACGTACGCGCGGGAGTGGATGTTCAAGCACCCGTACCCCTGGGACTTCTTCAACACCTTCGAGCGCGTGGCCGGGCGCGACCTGGACTGGTTCTTCTACCCCTGGTGGTTCGAGACCGGGACGCTGGACTTCGCCGTGGGCCCCGTGCGCGCGGTGAGCGGCGGGGTGGAGGTGACGCTCACGGACCTGGGCGACATCCCGGCCCCGGTGCGCGTCACGGCCACGGGCGAGGGCGGCGCCTCGGCCAGCGTCGACATCCCGCTGGAAAGCTGGACGGGCGCGCGCACCCGCACGGCCACCTTCACCCTCCCCCTCTCCGGCGCCCCCACCCGCGTGGAAGCCGACCCGCAGGGTATATTGCCGGACGTGAACCGGGCCAACAACGTGTGGACGGCCCGCTGAACGGCGGGCTCACACAGAGACACAGAGGCACAGAGGAAAAGATGAGAAATTCGATCAAGATCCTTCCGCTCGCGCTGCTGGGCGTGCTCGCGTGCGGGGATGCGGGGGCGAAGGCGGGCGACGCGGCCGCCAAGGGCGACGCCGCCGCCGCGCCCAAGGACACCACGCGGAAGGCCGCCGCGGCGCCGGGGGACGACCGCAGCACGGTGGGGAACGAGGCGATCCGTGCCAAGGCGCCGGCCGTGATCCGCGGGCTCTACATCAACGCCTACGCGGCGGGGTCGCGCACGCGGCTCCCCAAGCTGCTGAAGATGGCGGACGATACGGAGATCAACACCTTCGTGGTCGACGTCAAGGACGAGCTGGGGATCCGCTACCAGACGTCGCTGGAGCTTCCCAAGCAGCTCGCGCAGCCGGGCGAGGTGGCCATCCGCAACCTTCCCGCGCTGATGGACACGCTCAGGGCGCACCGGATCTGGACGATCGCGCGCATCGTCGTCTTCAAGGACCCCATCCTCTCCAAGGCCCGGCCGGAGTGGTCGGTGCGGCGGCCCGGAGGCGGGCTTTGGGTGGACAAGGCGGGGAACACCTGGGTGAGCCCCTGGGAAGAGGCCGTGTGGGACTACAATCTGGACATCGCGGAAGAGGTGGCGCGCGCCGGCTTCAACGAGATCCAGTTCGACTACGTGCGCTTCGCCGAGCCGTACAAGAGCCTGCCGCCGCAGGTGCACCCCAAGGCGCGCGGCGCCCGCCCGGACGCCATCGCGGCGTTCCTCAACGAGGCCAAGCGGCGCCTGCACCCGCTGGGCGTCACGGTGACGGCCGACGTCTTCGGCCTGGTGCCGAACGAGGCGGGCGACGTCAACATCGGCCAGCAGTGGGAGACGGTGGCGGCCACGGCGGACCACATCCTCCCCATGATGTACCCGTCGCACTACTTCCCCACGCACCTGCCGGGGGTGCGCCGGCCGGACCACATGCCGTACGAGACGCTCTTCAAGAGCGCTGGGATGGCGCGGCTGCGCAACGACCGCCTGCAGGAGGCGGGGGTGCGGCCGGCGCGCGTGATCCCCTGGCTGCAGGCGTTCTCGGCCACCTGGCTGGGCCGCAACCACCAGCCGTACGGCCCGGAGCAGCTTCGCCAGCAGAAGCAGGGCGTGTACGATGTGGGATTCGACGACTGGGTGCTGTGGAGCGCGGGCTCCAAGTACGAGGCCGTGCTCCCCGGCCTGGAGCGCGGCGAGGCCCAGTCGCGCAAGAAGCCCCAGTACAACCCGCCCGCCGACGTCCTGCAGTGGGTCAACCGCTTCGAGCGCGAGGGCGTGCGCGCCGCCCGTGAAAAGGCCGTCCAGCAGGCCCGCGGCGACGTCACCGACCCCGCCGCCGCCCAGGCCGCCCGCACCGGCACAAAACAGTAGCTCACACAGAGACACAGAGGCACAGAGATGAACATGTCTCTGTGCCTCTGTGTCTCTGTGTGAGCCCAGCTTTTCAGTGGCTCGTCGCCTCGGCCACCCGGTCGTGCACGGTACGGCGAAGGGTCTGCATCCGGTTGTTCTGGTCGGTGTCGTAGGTGCGGTTGGTCAGGAGCACCACCCAGGTGCCGCGCTCCGGGTCGATCCAGAGGGAGGTGCCGGTGTAGCCGGTGTGGCCGAAGGCGATGGTGGAGATGCGCGTGCCCGCCGCGCCGCCGCCGCCGGGAGGGGGCGTGTCCCACCCCAGAGCGCGCGTGCCGGCGCCCGGCTGGCGCATGGAGAACTGGCGGATGGTGGAGGCGCGGAAGATCCGGGTGCCGTCCAGCTCGCCGCCGTTGGCCAGCATCGCCGCGAAGCGCGCCAGGTCGTGCCCCGTGGAGAACAGCCCCGCGTTCCCCGCGATGCCGCCCATGCGCCGCGCGATGGGGTCGTGCACCCGCCCGCGGAAGGCGTCGCCCAGGGCGCGCGAGGTGCCGGCGCAGCGCGCGCAACCCTCGGTGCCGAAGACGTACGAGGTGGAGGTCATCCCCAGGGGCCCGTACACGCGGCGGTCCAGCAGGTGGTAGAGCGGCTCCCCCGCGGCGCGCTCGGCCGCGGCGTACAGCACCACCGCGCTCACGTCCGAGTACTCCATCCGCCCGCCCGGGTACGTGGCCAGCGGCGCGCGCAGCACGTAGCGCAGCGCCTCGGCCCGCGACAGTCCGGAGGGAACGTCGATCCCCGCCCGCAGCCCGGCCGTGTGGGTGAGGAGGTGGCGGATGGTGACGAACTCCTTGCCGTTCCCCGTGAACTCCGGGAGGTACGACGACACGCGGTCGTCCAGCCCCAGCTTGCCGTCTTCCACCAGCACCATCACCGCCGTCGTCGTCCCCACCACCTTGGTGAGCGACGCCAGGTCGAACACCGTGTGGTCCGGGTCCACCGGGCTGGAGTCCCACCCGCGCCCCGTGTTGCCGAAGCCCTCCTCCAGCACGATCTCCCCGCGGCGCCCCACGGCCAGCGCCGCGCCGGGGAAGGCCCCGCGCTGCAGCTCTTCGTAGATGGCGTCCTCGGCGCGGATCAGCCGCGTGGCGCTCATCCCCACGGACGAGGGCGCGGCCAGCGCGTGGCGCGCCGCCGGGAGGCGGAGAGAGTCCGACGCGGGGGCAGGCGCGCCCGGCGCAGAGACGCCGAGAGACGCCGCCAGGGTAAGGACGGCGGAAAGCATCTGGGGATGTCGGTTGGGAGGTGATGCCGGGGATGTCGCGGGGTGTGTGCTTGCACTCTAAAGCACCTTTCCCCCAATGTCAACGACCCCGCTTTACAACCGTCATGTTCGGAGTTGATTCGGTCGCCGGGCCCTGTGGTGGCGCGGAAATCCAAGCGCCACAACACCTTGCAATGCGCAGCGGATCAATGTCGCCACATTGCGCCCCCTTTGCCTTAACCCGATGCGCCGCAGCGGGTTGTCTCCGGCCCCGCGGCGCAGATTAGGATTTTGGCTTCCCTGGTTGAACCCGGGGGCGGGCGGCAGAGTTCCGTGACAGATGGCTCACACAGAGACACAGAGACACAGAGGCACGGAGGAGGAACCCAGGAGGCGGAACCCAGGAGCGAATGAATTCGCCGCTGGACCTACGCGAAGACCGCCGTCGCGGTCTGTCCTCCCCGCCAACGGTGGACCGTACAGTCCCAGACAGGGGACTTCGCGTGGTTCCAGCGGCGAATACATTCGCTCGTGGACGACGCCAGACGACGCTCCGGACGACGCTTGGACGATGCCGTGGACGACCCACCGTCGCGGATCTAACCGGAGGACGGTGCAGCCGCCGGGCTGCACCATGCCTCACACAGAGGCACGGAGAAGAACTCATCTCCGTGCCTCTGTGTCTCTGTCTTAGCCAAGCCGTTCAAAAGCCCAGATCGTCTTCGCCCAGCCAGGTGAGCCCGTATGATCGTTGGAGAGCACCGAGGTCGGCACTGATCATCTCCAAACAGAGCTTCAGGGCCTGGACGGCATCGAGCCCATACGCGGTTCGCACCACCTCGTCTCCCACCCCCTGAATCTGGAAGGAGCACATCCAATCCACGTCTGGAGCGGGCGTGGGCTTGCCGATCCGCACCACGACGGGTGCTGCATCTTTTCCGTTCCGCTCCAGCTCGCGCTCGGCGATCACGTCCGTCAGCAGATTCGCGCTCATCTCATCTCACCTGTTGGCCCGGCAGATCGCATACGCAGCCATGCAGGCTATCCAGCCCGCTGCCCGCTTCGGATTTCCCGCTCCGCCGGGAGCGGTTTGATCCGGGTGTGCCCGGATCGCTGCTGCATCCTTCTTGCGGAACAAAGTTTTCCGCTCTTCGGCACTCGGCTTTAGCACCGCGAAGTGCCTTTTTCAACAATGGGAGGAATTGTGTACCCGCCAGACATCCCTTACAACCCCAGCACGGGAGGACGGAGCTACCTCCAATCGATCATTGATCTTCAGCAAGGTCCCACCTGCGGATTGGAGGCCGTAGAAAATGTGGTGCAGATGTTCTTCAGCGCACGCAACAATCTCCAGGACACGCACCTGATTCCATTCGCGAAGCAACATGGGACGCTGGTGCCAGACTCCGGGGGGTCGTGGCTTCATCCAAGCGGATACCAGCCGCTCCTCGCGGAGTTCGGGATTGGAACGAACTGGTACGACTTCGACCACAAAGTCCTTGTCACGGCACTTCGTGCGAATCGCGTCGTAATCGCGGTGGTCGACGCGCATCAAATCGACCGCGAATCTTACCCGCCGGAGAGCGGGCACGCAGTCGTGATCACTAACTACGTCCTTGACCCAACGCGCAAACGG
This sequence comes from uncultured Gemmatimonadota bacterium, assembly GCA_902805735.1. GTDB lineage: Bacteria > Gemmatimonadota > Gemmatimonadetes > Longimicrobiales > Longimicrobiaceae > Longimicrobium. The sequence continues at coordinate 61,424 of CADCTW010000161.1, forward strand.
GTTGTTGGATATGTCGGGATGGACTCGAACCACTCCGGGGAGGAGCGCGCCTGGAGTGCTTCGGCTCTGAAGCGGGCAGCTTTGTTCCCGGACCATGCTCCGCTGCTGATCACGGACGCTCCCGGCCGAGTGCCCAAGAACGCTGATTTTTACATACTTTGGAACGGAGCGTTGCTCCCGGTAAATCGTGGAACGTGATCGCCTGCGTGTCACCCAAGTCGGCTCGTCACCAGATCGCACCGGACCCACCGCAGGTGGTTTGCTCACAGCGAGGCACAGAGGTACAGAGAAGAACCAATCTCTGTGCCTCTGTGTCTCTGTGTGAGCCCGTCCGTCTGGCTCGGAACGTGAAGTGACCCGCCGCATGAAGAAGATCCTTGCACTCTGCCTCGTGCTCGCGGGATGCGCGGGGAGCATCGGGCCGGAGGAGGAGGCGCAGCTCGGCGCCCAGTACGCGGCGGAGATCCGCGGCAAGGTGCCGCTGGTGCGCGACGCCGCGGCGGTGGAGGCGCTCAACCGCATGGGGCGCGGGCTGGCCTCGCGCGCGGACTCCACGGGGCGGCGCTACACCTTCTACCTGGTCAACTCGCCGGAGGTGAACGCGTTCGCCATCCCCGGCGGGCACGTGTTCGTGAACCGGGGGCTGATCGAGCACGCGGACGTGGTGTCGGAGCTGGCGGGGGTGCTGGGGCACGAGATCGCGCACGTCACCGAGCGGCACGGGCTGGAGGCACTGGAGAAGCAGCAGCGCGCAAACATCCTGGTACAACTGGTGTACTGGGTGCTCGACCGCGAGCCGGGGGCGCTGGAGCAGGTGGTGATCCAGGGCGGCGGCGCGGCCGTATTCGCCAAGTACGGCCGCGACGCCGAGCGCGAGGCCGACCAGCACGCCGTGCATACGCTGGCCGTGGCCGGGTACGACCCGGAGGGGATCGCCACCTTCTTCGAAGAGCTCCTCCGCGAGCGGCCGGACTCGCCGGCCAGCTTCGACCAGTGGTTCGCGTCGCACCCCACCAGCGCCGAGCGCGTGCAGAACACGCGCGCGCTCATCGGCATGCTGGGGCCGCTGGACCGCGAGCGCCTGATCCGCGACACGCCGGAGTACCAGCGCTTCCGGGCACGGGTGCAGGCGCTTCCCCGCTGAACCGCGGCCTCACACCGAGGCACAGAGACACAGAGAAGGAACTTCCCCTGGTGATGCGAATCCTTGCCGTTCTCGCGCTGCTGGCCGCGGCGCCATCGTACGCACAGATGAGCCCCGATCCCATGCAGGCCGGCGTGTCGCTGGAGCTGGCACGGAGCCGCGCGGCCACGCTGTCCGACGTCCGCTACTCCCTGGCGCTGGACGTCACCGGGCGCGATTCGGCGCGGGGGAGCGTGGAGGTGGATGTGAAGCGGGCGGCCGGCGCGGGCGACCTGGTGCTGGACTTCCGCGGGCCGGGGCTGCGCGCGGTGCGGGCCAACGGCGCGGCGGTGCGTGACTTCGAGTGGCGCGGCGGGCACCTGCGCATCCCCGCGCGGCACCTGCGCGCGGGCGACAACCGGGTGGAGGCGGAGTTCACCACGCGCATCGCGGCGGCGGGCGCGCCCATCATCCGCGCCGACGACGCAAAGGACGGCTCCAGCTACCTCTATACCCTGCTGGTGCCGGCGGACGCCAACGCGCTCTTCCCCTGCTTCGACCAGCCGGACCTCAAGGCCCGCGTGCGCACCCGCATCACCGCGCCCGCCGCCTGGAAGGTGCTCGCCAACGGTGCGCTGGAGGGGCGCGACTCCGCGGCCGCCCGCGTCACGTGGCGCTTCGGGGCGACGGAGCCGATCTCCACCTACCTGATCGCCTTCGCGGCCGGGCCGTGGGCGACGTGGGAGTCGGGCGGGCTTACGCTGTACGCCCGCGCCAGCCGCCGCGCGGAGGTGGACGCGGACTCGCTGATCCAGTCCAACCAGCGCGCCTCGGCCTGGCTGGCGAACTGGTTCGGCGTCCCCTTCCCCTTCGCCAAGATGGACGCGCTCCTGGCCCCCGCCTTCCCCTTCGGCGGGATGGAGCACGTGGGCGCCATCTTCTACAACGAGTCGCAGTTCGTCTTCCGCGAGCCGCCCACCCTTTCGCAGCGCCTGGGGCGGCAGCAGACCATCTACCACGAAGTCGCGCACCAGTGGTTCGGCGATCTGGTGACGATGCGGTGGTTCGACGACCTGTGGCTCAAGGAAGGTTTCGCCACCTACATGGCCGCGCGCATGCAGAGCGAGCTGGACCCGGCCAGCGGCGCGTGGAAGAGCTTCTATCTCCGCAACAAGCCCCTCGCCTACTCCACCGACGCCACCTCCGGCACCACTCCGGTGTGGCAGGAGCTGGCGAACCTGGACCTGGCGAAGAGCAACTACGGCCCCATCGTCTACAACAAGGCGCCCTCCATCCTGAAGCAGCTCGACTTCCTGGTGGGCGACTCCGCGTTCCGCGCCGGCGTGCACCTCTTCCTCACCCGCCACGCCTACGGCAACGCGGGATGGCGCGACCTGCTGTCCGCCATCGAGGAAGCGTCGGGCACGCCGCTGAAGCAGTTCGGCGAGCAGTACATCCTGCGCGCCGGGATGCCCGTGGTGGAGACGCGGGTGGATGCGGCGGGCGGGAAGATCCGCGCCCTTCGGCTGGTTCAGCGCCCCGCGCGCGCCCTCCCCGGCGATCCGGGAGGATGGTGGCCGGGGCGCGTGCGCGTGCGACTGGCCTACACGGGCCGCGACGACGTCGTCCTCCCCGTCACCTTCGCGGGGGCGACGACGACCGTGGAGGGCGCGGCGGGGCTGCCGGAGCCTGACTACGTGTGGAGCAACGACGGCGACTACGGCTACGGCCTCTTCCTGCTGGACGACCGCAGCGCGGAGCGGGTGGCGGCGCACGTCGGCGCCACCCGCGACGAGCTGCTGCGCGCCCAGCTCTGGGGCGCGCTGTGGGACCGCGTGCGCGCGGGGCGGATGCCGGCCGCGCGCTTCGTGGAGGCGGCCGTCCGCGAGCTCCCCCGCGAGCGCGACGAGCAGATCGCGGACGCGGTGCTCGGCCGCGCGTCCACCGCCCTCACGCTCTACCTGCGCCCGGACGAGGCCGCCCGCGTGGCGCCGGGATGGGAGCGCCTCCTCCTGGCCCGCGCCGGCGACGCCGCGCTCAGCTACGGGATGCGCAAGGCGTCGCTGGACGCGCTCGTCGCCACCACGCGCACCGCGGAAGGCCGCGCGGTGCTGCGCGAGTACCTGGCGGGGCGCCGGCAGTTCGACGGGAAGCCGGTGCAGCAGCCCACGCGCTGGTCGATGGTGGGCACCCTGGCCGCGCTGGGGGAGCCGAACCCCGCCGCCCTGATCGCCGCCGAGGCCGCGCGCGACACGGGCGCCGAGGGGCCGCGCCGCGCCTTCGTGGCCGGCGCCGCCATCCCCACCGCCGCCACGCGCGCCGAGTACTTCCGGCGCTACCTGGATGACCCGCAGCTCAACGAGGAGTGGGCCACGGCGTCGCTGGGCGCCTTCAACGATCCATCGCGCCCCGAGCTGTCCCTCCCCCACCTGCGCGCCTCGCTGGACCGGCTGGAGTGGATCCGCGAGAACCGCAGGATCTTCTTTCTCCCGCGCTGGGTCAACGCCTTCATCGGCGGCCAGACGACGCCGGAAGCGCTGGCCGTGGTGGACCGCTTCCTCGCCGAGAACCCGCGCCTCCCGGCCGACATCCGCCGCAAGGTCCTGCAGGCGCGCGACGAGCTGGAGCTCACCGTCCGGGTGCGCGGGGAGTGAGCGTCTGTCAGAGACGGCCCCCCTGCGGCATTGAAGAGTAGCCGGCTACGTAGAGCAGGCGCGCAGCAGCAGGTTCAGTACGACGGTGAGCACGACCGATAGGACGATGCTCGCCATGCAGCCGGTAGTCCGGAACTTGACCGCCATGCGCTCTCCTCGCGAGTATGGGAGCGGGAGCGCGTGGCACCCTCCGTGCCGCACCCTGCGGCTCACCCCGTCCCGGAGGAGCGCCATGCTCCGCACCGCAGCCTTCGCCGCCGTCATGCTCCTCGCGGCGTGTGCCCCCGCCCCGCGCCAGAACCGCCCCCCCTCCACCGCCCCGCTCCCCATCGTTGGCGTGCTGGTGAACTCCACGCGCGGCCGCTGCACCTGGGTGCTCGTGGGCAACCAGCCGCGCCGCCTCTGCGCCCCGCGCGGCAAGGCTCCCCGTGACAGCGTGCAAACAGACACGACGGCCTCACACAGAGACACAGAGGCACAGAGATAAGTTGTTCTCTGTGCCTCTGTGTCTCTGTGTGAGCCGGTTGTTTCACCCGCTGCGCGCCAGCATCCCCCGCACGTAGCTCAGCCCCTGATCGAACGCGGGTAGCACCTTGCATCCCAGTGCGTCGAGCTCCGCCACGAGCCCCGGATCCTGAAAGTCCGCGAAGTTCCGGTTCAGAAAACAACTGCGCGCCGGGCGCGTCTGGCTCAGGTGGCTCCGGACGGATGCATAGATCACCGCGTCGGGGGGAGCGAGGTTGAGCGGAACCTCCGAGGCCGCGGCCACCTGCAGCACGCGCTCTTCAAACGGTATAAGCTCCGCCACCGCGGCAATTCGGCTCCTCGTGATCTTCCAACGTATGAACTCGTCGGTGCTGCTGGTGCCCAGAAGTGTATCGAGACTGACCTGTGCGTCCTCCACGGATTTCGAGAGTGGTGTGGTGCGGCCGAGCTCCCGTAGTACATTGTCGAGCTTGTCTTTGACCAAATTGCGCTCCGCTCGCCGTCGGAATAGCGCGCCGAACGGCTCGATCATGGCGTAGGTGGGGACGACGATCTGAATTCTCCCGGTTACGCACAGCTCGAGGAGCGCTTCGCAGGCGGAGTGCTGTTCCTGGAGGAGCGCGATCTCCAGCACGAAGTTGGACTCTACGTAGACGATCACGCTGCGTCCTTGTATTCGATCCGCCCGCCGCGCAACGCTTCCACGAAGCCGGTCCCCGCCAGGCCGTGCCGGAGAGCGAGGTCGCCCGCTTTGCCCCACGGCTTGCACAGATCCGATAGCCAGTCGCCCACCGTCCAGTCGAAGACCACGCCGTCCACTGTTTCGAGCGTGTATGATTTGCGGTCGAAGTAGCGGCCCAGGAGCGGCGCGGTGGGGATCACCGCATGCGGCGGAATGAGGACGGCTTCCGGGCCCGCGTCCCTCCACAGGTAGATCCAGTCGCGTGCGACGAAGACGAAGAACTCGGCCGGGGGGAGTTCCGGGTAGTCCATGAGGTTGCGGCGGAACTGAGCCGCCCACTCCGGAGAGGTGTCGCGGCTGGCCTTCGCTTCCACCAGGGCGGCAAGACTTCCATCCGCTCGGAACAGCACGTAGTCGAGGCGCATCATAGCAGGTCTCCGGGTGAACGTCGGGACAACGGCGCTCGAAGCTGACTGCATGCGGCACTCCACCAAAACCGTTTCCAGCATATGCGGCGCCTTGGGAGCGGCACCGCATCGCAGGGAGACACATAGGCACAGAGATAAGTTGTTCTCTGTGCCTCTGTGTCTCTGTGTGACCCCCGCCGTTCAGATGTGCGCGGCGATCTGCGAAGGGTCGGACTGGCGGACGACGACGGCGGGGGTGCCGTGCCAGGCGGCGCATTCGCGGAGGGCGCCGCCGATGTCGGCGAGGAGGCGGTCGGTGGGGCGGACGCCGGGCTCCAGGAAGAGGGACTTGACCTCGAACACGCCGTCGCGGCGGTGGGCCTTGGCGTCCACGCGGCCCACCAGGGCGCCGCGGCGGAGGATGGGGAGCACGAAGTAGCCCCAGCGCCGCCGGGGCGCGGGGGTGTAGCACTCCAGGCGGTAGTCGAAGCCGAACAGCTCGGCGGCGCGGGCGCGGTCCCAGACCAGCGGGTCGAACGGGGAGAGGAGAGTGGTGAGCGTGGGGCGCACCTCCCCGGCCGCGGCGCGCGCGGCCAGCTCCGCGTGGTCGGGGTGCACGAAGCCAGGCTCCTTCCACCCCTCCACCTCCACACGCAGCAGCGCGCCCTCGTCCGCCAGGCGCGCGGTGACGAGGGGGGTGGTGCGCTTCGCGGTGCGGAAGTAGTCCGCCACCCACTTCGCCTTCGCCACCCCCAGCGCCCGCACCGCCCGCAGAGCCAGGGTGCGCGCCACCTCGCCGGGCGAGGCGAGCTGGTCGTCGCTCCACGACGGCAGGACGCGCTCGCGCACGTCGTACACGCGCTGGAAGTTCTCGCGCCGCGCGATCATCAGCTCGCCGGCGGTGAAGAGGCTTTCCAGCATCCGCTTCTCGGGCTTCCACTCCCACCAGCCGCCCCCTTTGCCGTCGCGCCGCTCGAAGTCCGCGGAGCGCACGGGGCCGTGCTCGCGCACCGTGGCGAGGAGGCGGCCGACCTCGTCGCGGTGCTTGCGGATGAAATCGGCGCGGTACTTCCACCCCATCGCGGCGGGGTCCAGCATGCGGTGCCGGAAGAGCGCGTAGTCCTCCACGGGGATGAAGCACGCCTCGTGCGCCCAGTACTCGAAGAGTGCCCCCTCGGCCAGCAGCTCGTCCAGCCAGCGGGGCTGGTACGCGCCCAGCCGGCTCCACAGCACCAGGTACGGGCTGCGCGCCACCACCTGGATGGTGTCGATCTGCAGCACCCCCATCCTCCGGATCGCCGCCAGCACGTCCGCCTTCCCGGCCCGCCGCCGCGCCCTGCGGTCCAGCCCCTGCGCGGCCACCATCAGCGCGCGCGCGGCCTTCTGCGTCAGCTCCATGGAACCTGCGGGACGGGGAACCGGGAAAGGGGAACGGGAGACACCGGGAAGAATCGGTCCGCGGTGACGGGGAGGCCCTCACCCGGCCCTCACCCCCCCGACCCCCGCTCTCCCGATAACGGGAGAGGGGGGCGATTTCCACAGTTCCGCGCAGGACCGGGGCGCCGGCGCCACCGCGGCCCAGAGGAAACCCGCCTCGCCCGCCGCCACCGAAGATGCGCCCCCTCTCCCGGCAGTTTGGGAGAGGGGGACGGGGGGTGAGGGCCGCGGTTTCCCCGCTCACGCGTGCCGCAGCGCCTCCACCGGGTCCATCCGGGCGGCACGGTGCGCCGGCGCGATGCCGAACACCAGCCCGCACGCCGCGGAGACTCCCAGGCCCGCGAGGACGGACCAGAGCGGGACCGCGGCGGGCACGGGGGTGAGGCGGGCCAGGAGGAACGCGCCGCCCCCCGCCAGCACCACGCCGGCCGCGCCGCCCACCAGCGTCACGGTGACCGACTCCACCAGGAACTGCCAGAGGATCTCACGGCGCGTGGCGCCCAGCGCCTTGCGCACCCCGATCTCGCGCGTGCGCTCCGTCACCGAGATGGTCATGATCGCGGCCACGCCCACGCCTCCCACCACCAGCCCCAGCGACGAAAGCGCCATCATCACCCCAAAGAACATGCGGGTGGTGTCGTCGAAGAGCGCCTGCATGGCATCATGAGTGGTGAGCGTGAAGTTGTTGGGCTGGGCCGAGCGGAGCCCGCGCGCCGCGCGCAGACTGGCGGTCACGTCGCTCATGGCGCGCATCCGCGACACCCCGGCCTCGGGCACCACGCGAACCTCCAGCCAGCCCTGGTCCGCGTCGAGGTGCTTGATGGCGGTGGTGTACGGGGTCACCATCCAGCGAGCGGTCTCGTCCGCGAAGACGTTCCCCGTCTCGCGGTACACGCCCACCACGCGAAAGGTGATCCCGCCCAGGCTCACCTCGGGCACCGTGGGCTCGGCGCGGCCGAAGATCTCCTTCGCCAGGCCTTCCGAGAGCACCACCACCGTGCCGGAGCGCTGCACCTCGGCGCCCAGGAAGTTGCGCCCCCACACCAGGGTGCCGGGGCGGTAGTCCGGCCAGTCGGCGCCCGCACCCTCCACGTGCAGGCCGGCGGCGGTGGTGCGCCCGAAGCGCAGGATGGTGGTTCCGCTCGCGTTGGGAGTGGCCGAGCGCACCGAGGGGAGCCGCTCCAGCAGCCCCGCCTCGCGGAGGGACACGGCGGGCACCCCCGCCCACGGCGACTTCCCCTCTCCAAACGCGTCCATGCGCACGCTGGACAGGTCGAAGCGCTCCACGGTGAAGTTGTCGGGCCCTGCGGCGAGCAGCTCCTCGGTGACGGCGCGGCGCACGCCCACGATGACGGAGGCCATGGCCATCACCGTGGCCACCCCCACCACGATTCCCGACGTGGTGAGGAGGGCGCGCGTCCGGTTGCCCCGCAGCGCATCCCACGCGATCCCCACCCCGTGCCCGATCGTCCAGAGCTTCACGCGCGCCTCCTCGTTGGAACTGAAGTGCCTGGTGCCTGCAGTTCAGCACTTGGGACTGAGGACTGGGGACTTCCCGAAAAAAAGGAACCCGGGCTCTCAGTGATCGTCACGGTGTGTCGCGCGGCGCGGGTCATTCGTGCCCCAGCGCGGTGACCGGGTCCAGGCGGGCGGCGCGGGTGGCGGGGTAGACGCCGGCCACCACACCCACACCAATTCCCAGCAGGAGGCCCAGCACCGCCGACCAGGGCGCCACGCGCGCCGGGAGGGGCGAAAGGGCGGCGACCGCCGCGGCCAGTCCCAGCCCCGCCACCACCCCCAGCACGCCGCCCAGCCCGGAGAGGGTGGCGGCCTCCACCAGGAAGAGGAGGCGGATGTCGCGGGCACGGGCGCCCAGCGCCTTGCGCACCCCGATCTCGTAGGTGCGCTCGGAAACGGACACCAGCATGATGTTCATGATGACCGCCGCCGCCACCAGCAGCGAGATGCCGATCAGCCCGGGAACCGCCACCATCAGCACGCGCGACACCTTGCCCCACGCCGCCAGCGCCCGCGCGGAGGTGGTGACCGAAAACTCGTTGGGCTGGGCGGGGCGCAGCCGCTTGCGCACGCGCATCCACCCCTCCGCCTCGGCCAGCGCCGGGGGGAGGAGCGAGCCGTGGGCGACCCGGAACGAGATCACCTCCACCCGGTCGCGCGGGGTGGCCACCCCATTCAGCGGCGAGCGCGCGGGCACGATGGCGATGCGGTCCATGGAGAAGGTGAAGAGTTTCCCCTGCCGCGCCAGCACGCCCACCACCCGGTAGGGGATGCCCATGAAGACCACCCGCCTCCCCAGCGCGCTGGCGCCCGGGAAGAGCCGGTCCGCCACGTCGCGGCCGATCACCGCCACCGGCAACCCCCGCTCCGCCTCGTTCTCCGAGAAGGGGCGGCCCTCCGCCACCCGCGCCGCGCGCACGTGGAAGTGGCTGGCCGTAGCGCCGGAAAGCCCTACCTTCTCCACCTTCCTCCCGCCCGGCGTGCGCGCGTCGGCCGAAGCGGTCCACTCCGCCGAGAGCACGCCGGGGGTGCTCATCCGCTCCGCCAGCCAGCGCGCGTCGTCCAGCGTGAGGGGCAGATGCCGGCTGCGCGAGCGGCGCTCCCCCTCGCTCTCGCCCAGCGCGGCCGGGGGCTCGCGGCGGATGCTGACCGTGTTGTAGCCGTGGAACCGGCCGATGAGGCTGGTCTGCACGTAGTGGCTCATCCCCTCCAGGATGGTGATGACGGCCACCAGGAACGCCACCCCCGTGAGGGTGCCGAACACCGTGAAGAAGGCCCGCATGGGGTACGCCCTCACCGTCTCCAGCGCCCCGCGCACCCCCTCGGCAAAGCGCATCAGCGCTCCGCGCGCCGGCCGTCCACCGGGCGCACCGGGGCGCCGGGCTTCAGCGAGCGGATCGCCTCGTAGGGGCCCGCCACCACCCGGTCCCCCGGGCGCAGGCCACTCCTCACCTCGAAGTGCTGCTCCCCCGCGATCCCCACCTTCACCGGCACGAAGGCCACCTGCGGCCCGCGCAGCACGAACACCCCCTCCACCCCGCGCGTGCGCCCGCCGGCGAGCGCGCCGTCCGGCCCGCGCACCGTCACCGCCAGCACCGGCACCGAGAGCACTGCGGAGCGCGACTCCACCGCGATGTCTGCGCTGGCGGAGAGCTCGGGGCGCAGGTCGCCGGGGGGCCGGTCGAGCGCCACCACCACCTTGAAGCCCGCGGACTGCTGCCCCCCGCCGCGGAAGGCGCTGTTGGCGATCCTCACCACGCGCCCCGGGAACGTGCGCCGCTCGTACGCGTCGATGCGCACCTGCGCGCGGTCGCCCACGGAGATGTCCGGCACGTCCGTCTCGTCCACCAGCACGTGCGCCTCCATCTCCGCCAGGTCGGCGATGGTCAGCAGGAGCGAGCCGGGATTGTTCATGGTGCCCACCACCGCTGTCTCCCCCTCCTGGATGGAGAGACGCGTCACCCGCCCGCTCATGGGGGCGGTGATGGTGGCCTTGGACAGCGCGTCGCGCGCCTCCGAGAGCGCGGCGCGCGCCTGGTCGATGGAGAAGCCCGCGCCCCGGGCCTGGGCCGCGCTGGTCAGCACCTGCGTGTGGGAGCGGTCGATGTCCGCGCCCGCCACGAAGCCGCCGGAGCCTGCCACCTCCGCCAGGCGCCGCTCCTCGCGGCGGGCCTGGATCTGGTTGGCCTCCGCGTGCTCCGCCGACGCCCGGGCCTGCGCCAGCGAAGCCTCGGCGCGGTACACCGCGGCCTGGTAGCGGGTGGGATCAATGCGCAGCAGCAGGTCCCCCCGGTCCACCCACTCCCCCTCCTGCACCGCCACGTGGATCACGCGGCCGGAGATGTCGGCCGAGATGTCCACCTTGCGCTTGGGCTCGATGCGGCCGCTCCCGGGCACGGTGCTCACCAGGTCCCGGCGCGCCACCGCCTCCGTCTGCACCTCCACCGCCTCGTCTTCGCCGAACGCGGCGCCCATCACCACCAGCACCGCCAGGAGGGAGGCCGCCACGAGCCCCGTCACGATCTTGCGCATTGAGGTCCCGTAGGTTCTAGCGAAGTGAAGTGCCGACGAGCGCTTCGAGCTCGGCCAGCGTCAGGTGGAAGGTGTAGCTGGCGTCGATCTCGTCCACCTCCGCCTGGGCCAGGCGGATCTGCGCGTCGTTGAGCGCCATCTCGTTGCCGGCACCCAGGCGCAGGCGGTGCCGCGCGAGCTCCACCTCTTCGGCGGCCAGCTCGCGCACCTTGCGCTGGGCGCCCGCCAGCTCGTAGCCCGCGCGCAGGTTGGTGAGGGCGGTGGTGACCTCGGCGTGCACGCGGAGCTGCTCGGCGCGGCGCCGCCCTTCCGCGTCCTCCACCGCCGCGCGCGACCTCTGCAGCTGCGTGCGGCGCCCGAAGCCCTGGAAGACGGGGATCGAGAGGGTGGCCGACGCGTTCACCGGCTGGCGGTTGTAGGCGAAGGGAAAGCCCTGGTTCTCGCGCCGCACCCGGTCGCGGATGCCGGCCTCCACCTCGGGGGTGACGGTGCGCCCGCCCAGCCGCTGCTGCACCAGCATCTCCACGTCGCCGGCGCTCTGGATCCACCCGGTCATGTGCAGCGAAAGGGAGAAGCTGGGGAGGTACGCCGCGCGTGCCGACGATACGCGGGCGCGGGCCGTCTCCACCGATCCCGACGCCTGGCGCAGCCCGGCGTTGCCGTCCATGGCCATCGCCACCAGCTCCTCCGCGGTCCAGCGGGGCTCGAACAGGGTGAAGCGCGAGGTGAGCTCCACCTCGCCGTCCATCGACATCCCCAGCGCGCGGCCCAGCGCCACCGTCTCGGTGCGCAACGTGCGCCGCGCCTGCAGCCGCTTCACCTCCATCTGGCTGCGCTGCACCTCGGTGCGCTTGCGGTCCAGCGGGCTGGTCAACCCCGCGGCGGCCTGGATCTGCCCCTGCCTCATGTGCTCGTCAGAGCGTACCACCTCGCGCTCCACCTGCTGCAGCCGCGCCTGCGCCTGCAGCACGGCGATGTAGCGGCGGGTCACCTCGCTCACCAGGTCGTTGGCGGCGCGGGTGGAGCGCCACTCCGTCTCGCGCGCCTCCGCCCGGGCGATGCGCGGCTGGATCAGCTTGCCCGCCGTGAGGGAGTACGAGGCGGAGACGCCGTAGTTGGACGAGTAGATGGAGGGCTGGTCGCCCAGCGACACGGAGCCGATGCGCCGCTCGCCCGGCGCCGTGTAGCCGAAGGAGTTGGAAAGGTTGAGGCCGGGGAGGAGGTCGCCGTACGCCGAGCGCACCGAGGCGCCGGCCAGCCGCACCTCGTTGGCGCTCTGCGCCACCGACGGGTTGTGGGTGCGCGCCAGCGACATCGCGTCTTCCAGCGTCAGGGCGCGCGGCCCGGCGGGGATCAACGGCCGCTGCGCCCCCGCGGGGGAGGCGAGGGCGCAGGCCAGGGCCGCGGCGGCCCAGCGGCACCGGGTTGCGGCGGTGGTGCGAAAGGGGTAGGGCATCTCGTCTCCGTTGCGGCCTGCGGCCCTGCGGGTTTGACGCGGCCGGGGGAAGTCCCCGGCACCCGCCGGCCCGGGGCTTCCCCCGGACCGGCGGTACATCGGTTGTGCGGTGCGGTCAGGAGGCCCGGACGCCGCCGCCGGCGGCGCCCGGGGGTACGGTCAGGCCGCTAGCAACTGCGGATCTCTTCCTGCATCTGGTAGGTCTGCTCCCCGGACGTCTCGTACGTGCTGGCGCACTGGTCGCCGTACCACACCTCGGTCTGCTGGTAGTCGCTGGCGGCCTCGTTGGTGATGCTCTGCACGTTCCCGGCGTCGTAGTCCTCCTGCGACGCGTAGTCGTGATACTCGTTCTCGTTGCGCTGCACGGTCTCGCCGCCCTCGACGGAGCTGGGGGTGGTCTCGGTGCCCTTGTCGCGGAACAGGTCGATGAGCTGCTTCACCAGCCCCCAGATGCGCACGATGATGGTCACCGCGGCGAAGATCCGCTTGAGCCAGTTGAAGAAGCCGCCCTCCACCTTCTCCATCTCGTCGCGGGAGAGCCGCACGGCACCGGCCGGGGCCTGCTCCGGGAGTACGACCGGCGCCGCCGCAAGCGACGTCGCGGCCGCCGGGGCCGTGCGCGGCGCGGGGGCGCTCGCGAACGCCGGGACCACCGGCAGGACGCCCTGGGCGACCGTCACGGCCAGCATGTAGCTGAGTGTCACTTTCTTGATCATGTCTGCGTCCTCGTGAATCGGGTTTGCGGAAATACTTCGTGGGATTGCACTTCCGGCCAACTCCGTCACCAGCACCAACCCTCACGTGCCTTCCCTCCTGAGCTGCCCGCCGTGGCGGTGCGCTCTGTTTCTCCTCTTGGCCGTGGGGTGAGTGCAGACGCGGGATGCGCCCTGCTCTACAAATCTTGTCTCTTACTATCGGTAAACCATCCCCGGCGTCCCCTGTGCCTCCTTGCCCTTCGATTCCGCTCACGATCCTGGAGCCGTGAGGCGACCGTCGGCTGGGTTCAAGCGTCGGCGGAGACAGGGCCGGGGTGTGCGGTCCGCCGGGCACGCGGATTCACGCGTACACTGTACGGGTGGGTCAACAAGCGTAGGCTTTTTTCTAGTCCTGGCCCATTGGTACCGGCGACATGATGCGAGCGAGCCACTCAGCTTGACGTTGGGATTGTTGCACTGTACCATCCGGCCGAACGGAGTCCTAGAACTTTTTTTCTCAAAAGGTATTACTCGCGGCGGGCGAGGAGCATACTCGGCGCGTTCGCGTGCGTTCAGCGGGGCCGGAGCGGAGCGAAGACCAGCACGTTCCCCGTCCAGAGCTTTTCGAAGCTCCGGCGCGGCAGCTCCAGTCGCCCGACTGCCGGGTCACGGATCCATACCGTTCCGGAAGGGGTGATGCGGTCCACCACGACGTAGTGGTTGTCGTAGTGAGCGATCGCGGGAAGCGGCATGCGCGCCAGCGCGGCGAAATCCAGGCGCCACCCGTCCGATTGGACCCCGCTCTTCCCGGCCACCTCCTGCATCTCCAGCAGCGACAGCCCGCGGCGGCGGTGCAGCACCTGGCCGCGCAGTGCCTCCATCCCGGGCACACGCCGATGGGCGTCCAGGATCATCGCTACGGCGGAAACGCCGCAGTCCCAGACGCCCTCCTGCATGCGAACCGTCTCGCGGCCCAGGTAGCGGCCACCCACCGACCAGGTCCACGCCCGCGCAACCGGCTCCGGGGTGATGGGCGTCGCAGCGGCCACCGCCACCGTACCGCCCGCCGCGGCAACGGCGAGCACCACCCACCACTTGCGTATCTTGCGCATCCGGTCCGGACGTAGCGAGGACGGCTTGGCGCAGATCAGCGCGAGCGGCCGGTGGTGAGTCAGACGTTTACAGACAAATAAGCCTCCCCGATCCCGTAAGTCAAGCCTTATGTTCCGGCGTATATTACGCGTACGCAGCGTGGACCTCGCGGAGCGGCGGGAGCAAGATCTTCAGAGCTTCCGCAGCCGCACCCGTTCCACCCGATGGTCCTTGCCCTTCTGCAGGATCAGCCGGGCGCGGTCCCGCGTGGGCAGCACGTTCTGGCGCAGGTTCACGCCGTTGATCGTGGACCACACGTCGCGCGCGAAGGCGATCGCCTCGTCGTCGGACATGCCGACGGCGTAGCGGTGGAAGAAGGAGGTGGGGTCGCGGAACGCCGTCTCGCGCAGGCGCTGGAAGCGCTGGATGTACCACGCCTCCAGGTTGCGCTCGCTGGCGTCGATGTAGATGGAGAAGTCCAGGAAGTCGGAGACGAAGACGCGCGCCGGGCGGTCGGGCGCGGGGGTGCCCGTCTGCAGGATGTTGAGCCCCTCCACGATCAGGATGTCCGGCCGCCGCACCACCAGCTCCTCGCCGGCGACGATGTCGTAGATCAGGTGCGAGTACACGGGCGCGCTCGCCTCCTCCGCGCCCCCCTTCACCTCCCCAAGAAAGCGGATCAGCCGGCGCACGTCGTAGCTCTCGGGGAAGCCCTTGCGGTGCATGATCCCCCGCGCCTCCAGCACCCGGTTGGGGTAGAGGAAGCCGTCCGTGGTTACCAGGTCCACTTTGGGATGGTCCGGCCAGCGGGCCAGCAGCGCCTGGAGGATGCGCGACGTGGTGCTCTTCCCCCCCGCCACGCTCCCGGCCACGCCGATGACGTACGGCACCTTGGCCGCCGGGCTGCCCAGGAAGGTGTCGGTGACGCGGTAGAGCTGCTGGGCCGCGGCCACGTACAGGTTCAGCAGGCGCGAGAGCGGCAGGTAGATGTCCGCCACCTCCTCCAGCGACACGTGCCCGTCCACGCCGCGCAGCGCGTCGAGCTCGGCCTCGGAGAGGGTGAGCGGGGTGGCGCCGCGGAGCCGCGCCCACTCGCCGCGGCGGAACTCGGCGTACGGCGAAAGCTCGGCGCTGGGGGAAGGTCGTGCCATCCGGACCGGGTGGGGGTGGGGAAAACCTTCAGCTTACCGCCCGCGGCGCCCTCGGGCCAGGGGATGGTGGCCCTCACCCCCCCGACCCCCCTCCCCCAAACTGCTGGGGGAGGGGGGCGCATCTTCCGTGTCGGCGCGACGTGGTGGGACCTCGCCGACGCGGCGCCATGTACGAGGGCGGTTCGTGGCGCCCACTGTCGGCGGGCATCGATTCGGCAGCACAGCCCCGGGTGGCAGGCGGATCCGGGATGCACCCGGCCGTCACAACCCGTAATACGTCGCCAGGAACAGGATGAAGCGATAGGCGGTCAGCACCGGCAGCATCCCCAGGGAGAGGACGACGCCCTTCACGGCCGCCGGCACGGGACCCTCGCCGTAGGCGGTGCGCAGCGCCGCGGCCAGGTACACGGCGCAGAGCAGCGCGGGCCCGAAGGAGTCTCCGATGGCGTATGCCGCGTCCACCCCCAGGCCCGCCCTGTAGGCGAGCCGGGCGAGCGCACTCAGAGCCATGACGGCGGGGGTGAGGACGAGGAGGAGGAAGGCGACGAAGTGCGTGGCGAACACCAGGTGCTGCACGAAGTATCGGCGCCACGACACCAGCATCGCCAGCAACGCGAAGATGGGGACCAGCAGGAAGGCCAGCGTGCGCGCGTGCGCATCCACCGCGGCGTCGAACACGGCGCGGTACGCCTCCAGGCCGCCGCCGTGCCGCGCCGCCTCGGCCATGATCCACGGGGCCACCAGCGGGCTGTACGGCGTCTGGCTGAGGTGGATGGAGAGCGGCGAGTTGAGGCCGTTGAAGCCGATCAGCGGCTGCACGAAGAAAAAGAACACGCTGCTGAGGAGGAGCACCTGCTGCGGCCGCAGGTACTCGTCGCGCGCGGGGGAAAAGTACGCGGCGGTCAGCACCCCCGGCCGCGTGAGCAGCGCCCGGCAGGTGCGCAGCAGGCGCGAGTCGGCGTTGGTGACCACCTCGAAGGCTTCCGCCAGGTAGCGGCGCAGCGAGTAGTCCGCATCCGGCTGCGCGGCCGGGCGGGGCGACGGGACGGCGGGGGTCATGGCGGAGGGGTGTGGCGGGAAGGGGGCGCGGCGGGTCCGCTCAGGGAGAGCATTGATGATAAACCCGCCGCCCGTCCCGCTCCAGTGCCACGGAATCGGTGAACACGGAAAAGCGCAGCCCGCTCCCCTCGTACAGGTCGCCGCGGGGGGAGCGCACCTGCGGGAGGCGTACCTTGTCGCTCTCCTCCGGGAGGAGGAGGCGCACGGAGCGGTCCTCGAACCAGGCGGTGATCTGCGCGCCACCCTCGCAGGTGAAGGTCACCTCGTTCTGGCGCGAGTCTTTGGCGTTGGTGCACGCCGCCAGCGCGCACAGCAAGATCCATCGAGAACGCACGGCACCCTCCACGTCGAACGGACCCGGCAGCCCCGCACCGCGCCGGGCGCCGGAGCCGTGTGGCAAGGCGCGAGCCCGCGCGGCGCTACAGCCGCAGCGAGACCCCCACGCGTGTTCCCGCGCCGGCCGTCCCCACGCGCAGCGAGCCCACGGGCACCCGCTCCCACCGCTCCCGCGCGCGCGCGCCCAGCGCCAGCCCGATCACCGCCCCCGCCGCCGCGCCCACCCCGGTGCTGAGGGCGAACGTGGCCGGCTTGAACGCGGCGTCGTTGTTGGCGCACTCCTCGAACTCGCCGCCGCAGGTCTGCTCGTTGAAGTCGTCCTGGGCGAACTCGATGAGGGTGAAGACCGCCGCCCCCACCAGCCCCACGCCCGCGCCCATCATCGCCCCCCGCCTCACCCCGCGCGACCTTCCCTCACCCGCCGTGACGGCGCCGCGGCTCACCTCCAGGTGGCTCACCCCGCGCAGCGGCGCCGTCAGCAGCGACCCGTCCCGGTCCAGCCGCACGGTGACCGAGGTGCTGTCGACGCCCATCAGCGTCCCCACCCGCGGCGTGGCCCGGCCGCCGGACAACTCGTATCCATCCACGAACACGGGAACGGTGATGCGCACCCGGGCCCCTGCCGCCACGGGAGCCGGTGCCGGCGCGCGCTCCTGCGCTCCCGAGGTCCCTGCCGTCACGAGCACCAGCGCGGCTGCGAGCAGCGAATAGCGAAGCATTCGTCCTTTGGATGCGTGTGAAGCGGGTCCGTCTCGGTGCCTCTTCGTGGCGCCAATCCGCCCGTCAGGTGCCGATCGCGTCACCCGTTGGGAGATTGTCGCGCCACCCGGCCCGCGAGCGAATGAATTCGCCGCTGGGACCACGCGAAGTGCCCCTGCGGGCACTGTCCTCTTCCAGCCGGGAGCAGCGGAAAACAGTCCGCGCACGCGGACTTCGCGCAGGTCCAGCGGCGAATTCATTCGCTCCTGGGGCGGCGATCCCGCACCGGCGCTCCTGGGGCGGCGATCCCGCGCCGGCGCTCCTGGGGCGGCGATCCCGCACCGGCGCTCCTGGGGCGGCGATCCCGCGCCGGCGCTCCTGGGGCGGCGATCCTGCACCGGCGCTCCTGGGGCGGCGATCCCGCACCGGCGCTCCTGGGGCGGCGATCCTGCGCCGGCGCTCCTGGGGCGGCGATCCTGCGCCGGCGCTCCTGGGGCGGCGATCCTGCGCCGGCGCTCCTGGGGCGGCGATCCCGCGCCGGCGCTCCTGGGGCGGCGATCCCGCGCCGGCGCTCCTGGGGCGGCGATCCCGCACCGACGCTCCTGGGGCGGCGTTCCCGGGGCGGCGCTCCCGCACCGGCGCTCCTGGGGCGGCGATCCTGCGCCGGCGGTCCTGGGGCGGCGACCCCGCGCCGGCGGTCCTGGGGCGGCGATCCTGCGCCGGCGCTCCTGGGGCGGCGATCCCGCGCCGACGCTCCCGGGATGATGATTCGAAGCGCCTCTCCGTCCCCTCCGCGCGAGCCCCGCCGTTCAGCTCGCCGCGCCGTCCTGCACCGGGAGGTAGAGCGGCAGGCGCACGGCGAAGGTGCTGCCGCTGCCCACGCGGCTGTCGAGCTTCACCTCGCCGCCCAGCATCTCGGCCAGGTGGCGGGTGACGCTCAGCCCCAGCCCGGTGCCCCCGGCGCGGCGCGTGGACGACTGCTCCACCTGCCAGAAGGCGTCGAACACCCGCCCCTGCTGCTCCGGCGCGATGCCGATTCCCGTATCCGTCACGCGCAGAGTGGCGTGGTCGTCCTCCACATCCAGCCCCAGGCGCACCTCGCCGGCGTCCGTGAACTTGAAGGCGTTGGAGAGCAGGTTCAGGAGAATCTGCCTCACCTTGCCGGGATCGGAGACCATCCACACTGGCTCCTCCCGCACCTCCAGGGGGAAGCGCAGGGCCTTGGCGCTCGCCAGCGGGTCCACCAGCGCGGCCGTGTCGCGCAGCAGCGCGCCCAGGTCGAAGCGCTCCAAGCTGACCCGCTCGCGCCCCGCCTCGATGCGCGAAAAGGTGAGGATCTCGTCGATGAGCTGCAGCAGGTGGCGCGCGCTCGCCCCGATGCGGCCCAGCTGCTCCCGCTGCCCGCGGGTGAGCGGGCCCGCCACCTCCGCGTCCAGCAGGTCCGCGTAGCCCAGGATGGCGTTCATGGGGGTGCGCAGCTCGTGGCTCATGGTAGCCAGGAACTCGCTCTTGGTCTCGCTGGCGGCGAGGGCGGCCTTGTAGAGCCGCGCGTTGTCCACCGCCAGCGCCACCCGCCGCGAAAGCTCCTCCACCGCGTCCGCGTCGGCGGGGCCGAGGGTGCGGCCGGAGGGGCCGGTGGCCACGCGCAGCGCCCCCAGCACCTCGCCGCGCGCCATCACGGGCGCGGCCAGGTACGAGCGCACCCCCAGCGCCTCCGCCGCGGCGCCGGCGAGCTGCACCGGCTTCCCCCCGCGCAGCGCCTCGTCCAGCGCGGGGGGAAGCGGGGGCGGCCCGTCCACCGCGGGGACCCCCTCCACCATGTCCAGCGCGAACGAGTCCGCCAGCAGGGGAACGGCGATGGCGGCGAGCTGCGCCGGCATCAGCGCCTCCTCCAGCGAGGCGGCCAGCACGGCGCCGGCGTCGCTCAGGAACCGCTGCCGGTCTTCGGCGCGGCGGCGGTCTTCCACGTCCACGCACAGCCCCACCCACTCGCGGATCTCCCCCGAGTGCTCCACCACCGGCACCCCGCGCGCGGTGAAGGTGCGGAAGCCGCCGTCGCGCATGCGCAGGCGGTACTCCACGTCGTAGGTGCCGTGGCGGCGCAGGGCGTCCTCCCACAGGCTGCGCGTGCGCACCCGGTCGTCGGGGTGGATGGCGTCCAGCCACCCCCACCCGCGCACCTCGTCGGCCGTCTGCCCCGTGAGGGCACGCCACTGCGGGAGGTCCTCCGTGATGCGCCCCCCCGCGTCCGTGGTCCACACCACGTCGGCCACGGCCGAGGCCAGCACGCGCAGGCGCTCCTCGCTCTGGCGCAGCACCGACTCCGCCTCGCGCACGCGCAGCAGGGCGCGCACGGTGGCCAGCAGCTCGCGGGGCTCCACCGGCTGCGCCAGGTACGCGTCCGCCCCGCCCTCCAGCCCCTGCGCGCGGTGCTCGGGGTCGCGGTACGCGGCCGACATCTGCAGCACGGGGATGGCCGAGGTCTGCGGGTCGCCCTTGATGCGGCGCGCCACCTCGAAGCCGTCCACGTCCGGCAGGTTCACGTCCAGGATGATGAGGTCCGGGCAGTCCGCGGCGCGGGCGAGCGCCTCGGCGCCCGTGGTGGCCTCCACCACCCGGAAGCCGGCCTGGCGCAGCACGCGCGAGGTGGCGTACAGCGCGGCCGGGTAGTCGTCCACGTTCAGGACGGTGAGGATCCGCTCGTCGGTCATTCCTGCTGTTCCGCCGCGGCGGGCTCGGTGTAGGTGACGGGTACCACAAGCGAGAAGACGGAGCCGGCGCCCGGGGTGCTCTCCACCCCCAGGTCGCCCCCCAGCAGCATGGCAAGCTTGCGCGAGAGCGGCAGCCCCAGCCCGCTCCCCCGCGCCCTGCGCTGCAAATGGCTCTCCACCTGCGCGAAGTCGCGGAAGATGCGCTCGCGGTCTTCCGGCGCGATGCCGATTCCCGTGTCCGACACGCGAAACACCACCGTGGCGTCGTCCGCCCCGCGCGCCGCCGACACGCGCACCTCGCCGCGCTCCGTGAACTTGAGGGCGTTGGAGACCAGGTTGCGGAGCACCTGCGCCACCTTGGCCTCGTCCGTGTGCAGCGGCGGCACCCCCGGCTCCACCTCCCACCAGAGCGCGGGGCCCGCCGCCTCCAGCAGGGGGCGGAGCATGGCGCGCACGGCGTTGTACACGTCGTCCACGGTGAAAACGGAGGGGCGCACCCGCACCTGCCCCGCGTCCACGCGCGACGCGGCGAGCAGGTCGTCCACCATGTCCAGCAGGTCGCGGGCGCTGCGGCGGATGAACCCCACCTGGGTTTCCTGCTCCCCGGTGAGCGGCCCGTCGGTGCGGGCCAGGAGCAGACCGCTCAGCGCCAGGATGGAGTCCAGCGGGGTGCGGAACTCGTGGCTCATGTACGACAGGAACTGGGCCTTCAGGTCGTTGGCCAGGCGAAGCTGCTCGGCGCGCTGGTCCAGCTCCGCGTACAGCGCCACCACGCCGCGGTTGGTGTCTTCCAGCTCGCGGTTCAGCGTCAGCAGCTCCTCCTGCCGCTCTTCCACGGCCGACAGGGCGTGCAGCAGCTCCTGGTTCTGCTGGTGCACCTCGCGCACCGGGTCGGCGCCGATGGAGCGGGCCAGCGCCTCGGCCACGCTGCGCGCCCCGGCGGCCCCCACCCGTGCCGCGCCGGGCGGAAAGCGCTTCGCCATCCACACCGTGGTCCCGCCCTGCCCGTCGATGCGGAACCCGTCCATCAGCCGCCGCGCGCCGGAGATCCCCACCCCCATCCCGGTGGGCGAGCGGTAGCGCCCCCCGAGCACCTCGTCCAGGTGGGGGATCCCCGGGCCGCTGTCCGTGACGCGGATGGTGAGCGACTGGGCCCCGCCCTCCTCCTCCACCGCGATGTCCACGTTGCCGCCGCCCCCGTACGAAAAGGCGTTGCGGGCGATCTCGGAGACGGCGGTGGCCACGCGCGTGGCGTCCTGCCGGTCGAAGCCCAGGCGCTCCGCGGCCTCGCGCGCGCGCTGCCGGGCAAGGACGACGTCCTCCTCCCCGCGAAGCGCGAGCGTGAGAAGCTGAACGGTCATGGCGTGATCAGGGGGCGCGGAGGAGAACGGCCGATCTCACACTCGATGCGGGAGATCCGGTGCAGCGATCCGGCACTGCCGCCTGGCGGTTGAAACCGCGGCAACAACGGCACCAACTCCGCCTGCGCGGACTGGTTCCCGTGGCTCCAGCGGCAGCCGTACAGTCCCCGGAGGGGGACTTCGTGCCGTTGTAGCCGCGACTTCAGTCGCCGCGGCAGAGGACCCGGCCTCACGTTGCGCGGCGGGCGACGACCACCGTGGCGTCGTCGGTGTCGCGGCCGAAGTCGCGGTAGAGGATGCCGGCGACCACGACGGGGTCGCGGCCGGCGATGCCGGGGTAGCGGGAAAAGCTCCAGCGCGCCTGCACCCCGTCGGAGTGCAGGATGACCATGGCATCCGCGGGCCAGGGGTACACGAATTCCTGCAGGCGGCCCACCTGGTGGCCGGCGGTGCCGTTGTGCGACACCATGCTCTGCTCGCGCGCGCCCCCCGCGATGCTTCCGGCCACGTTCCCCACCCCCGCGAACCTGACCTCGCCGCGCTCCGCGTCCAGCGCCGCCACGGACACGGCGGCGCCGCGGGTGCTGCGCAGCGCCGCGTGCACCTCCTCCAGCACCCGCACGGGGGTGGCGTCCGCGAGGCCGCGGAAGACGCGCACGGCCTCGTTGGAGGCTTCGGCGGCGCCGGGGCCGTGGCCCAGGCCGTCCGCCACCATGAGCAGCGCGCCTTCGGGGCGCCGCAGGATCGCCCAGTTGTCGCCGCACACGGACTCGCGCGGCTTGGAAAGGTGCACGGCCCCCACCTGCACGGGGACGGGGGCGGGCTCCGCGCGCCGGGGCCAGAACCTGGCCAGGATCGCCGTCCCCAGCCCGGCGGTGGACTGGATGTCGAAGCGGTCGGCCACGCGCGAGATGGCGCCCAGCCCCGTTCCCGGGCTCCCCGCCGTGGTGAAGCCGTCGCGCAGCGCCGCGGACACGCTGGGGATGCCGGGCCCCCGGTCCAGCGCCATCACGTCCATCCCCAGCACCCCCTCCTGCAGGCGCGGCTGGGCCAGCAGGTGCCCGCCGCCGGGGGTGTGCTTCACCAGGTTGCCGGCCATCTCCGTGGTCACCAGCGCCACCCGCCCCGCGTCCGTCTCGTCGAAGCCGAGCTCCGTGGCCAGCCGCGCGAACTGCCGCCTCGCGTCGCCCACCTGGCTCTCCTCCTCCACCCGCACCAGGCACCCGCAACGCGTCTCCATCGAGGCTACTTCCATTTTGTGGCGGTGATGCGCGTCCCGCGCCCCACGGCCGATTCGATCTCGAACTCGTCGACCAGCCGGCGCGAGCCCCCCAGCCCCAGTCCCAGCCCGCTCCCCGTGGTGAAGCCGTCGCCCAGCGCCTGCTGCACGTCCGCGATCCCCGGGCCCTGGTCCTCGAAGGTCATGCGCAGCCCCACGCGCGGGTGCTTCTCCAGCACCTCCAGCCGCATGGTGCCGCCCCCGCCGTACACCAGCGTGTTGCGCGCCAGCTCGCTGGCCGCCGTCACGATCTTGGTCTGGTCCACCAGGGAAAAGCGCAGCTCCACCGCCAGGGCACGGACGGCCTGCCGGGCGGCCACCACGTCGGCGTCCGCGCGGATCACGTAGCCGTCACTCGGCATCGCCGTCGGCGTCCGGGAGCTCCTCGCCCTCCTCCGCCCGCAGCGCGGCCTGCAGGATCGCCATCCCGCGCTCCACGTTGAGGGCGGTGCGCACCCCCGGCAGGTCCAGCCCCAGCTCCACCAGGGTGATGGCCACGGCGGGCTGCATCCCCACCACCACCGTCTGCGCGTCCAGCACGCGGCTCATGGAGGCGATGTTGGCCAGCACCCGGCCGATGAACGAGTCCACCACGTCCAGCGACGAGATGTCGATGAGCACCCCGCGCGCGCTCGTGCGGGCGATCTGGGTGGTGAGGTCGTCCTGCAGCGCCAGGGCCAGGCGGTCGTGCATGTCCACCTGGATGGTGACCAGGAGGAACCGCCCCATCTTGAGGATCGGGATGCGCTCCATGCGTCACCCCTGCGCGGTGCGCATCACCCGCCACCCGTTCTGCCGCAGCGCCATGAGGATGGCGTCGGCCAGCGTGGCTTTGGTGGTGGCCCCGTGCAGCTCCACCCCCAGGTGCACGATGGTCTGCGCGATCTGCGGGCGGATGCCGCTGATGATGCACTCCGCCCCCATCAGCCGCGCCGCCGCCACCGTCTTGAGGAGGTGCTGGGCCACCAGCGTGTCCACCGTGGGAACGCCCGTGATGTCGATGATGGCGATGCTGGCCTCCGTCTCCACGATGCGCTGGAGGAGGCTCTCCATCACCACCTGCGTGCGCGCGCTGTCCAGCGTGCCGATCAGCGGCACCGCCAGGATTCCCTCCCACAGCTTGATCACGGGGGTGGAGAGCTCCATCAGCTCCTGCTGCTGCCGGTGGATCACCTCTTCGCGGCTGCGCTGGAAGACCTCGGTGGTGTAAAGCCCCAGCCGGTCCACCAGCGCCGTCACCCCCCGCAGCCCCTCGTGGAAGCGGGCCGCGTCGTCGCCCGCGCTCTGGCGCAGGCGTTCGAAGAGGGGGGAGCGCAGGGAGAAGATGAAGGTGGCCGTTTCGGAGGGCGTGAACCCCTTGAGGGCCCGCGCGCGGGAGACGCGGCCCAGCATGTCGCGCACGCCGGCCCAGCCCGGCCCGCCGAAGTCGCCGCCTTCCAGCGTGGCGGTGCGCAGCAGCCCCAGGAACTCGCCCGACTGCTGGCGGATCTCCGCCTCGGTGATCAGGTCGGGGCGCCGCTCGGGCGAGGCCATCTGCTCGGCCACCCACGCTTCCTGCATCCCTTGCGGGTCCTGCGCAAGGATGTCGGCGACGATCTGGGGGGTGCTGCTGTCCATGGGCTTGCCCGGGCTGCGTGTTGGCGTGCGAAGGTACACATGCGGCGGTGCACATTCTGATCCCGCGTGCCGGGAGGCGCAAGGACGAACGCCGGCCTCACGAAAAGCCCGGGAAAATCGATGGGCCGGTGCCCCGGGAGAATCGTCCCTGCAGGGGCGCGATTCATCGCGCCCGCCGCGTCGGCCGCCGAGAGCCCGGCCCTGTGGGGCGCAGACCAGGGGCGCGGAGGGGGTGGGCGCGACGAATCGCGCCCCTGCGGGGAACAACGTGGATTACGGATACGTCGAGGCGGGCCGGGCCGCCCGACGCAGAATGGCCGAGGACCTCAGCGGGCGTCGCGGGCGCCGGGCGAGGCGGCGGCGCAGCCGAAGCGGCGCACGATGCGCAGCCCGCCGTCCCCGTCGTAGCGGACGAGAGAGCGGTTGGCGATCCAGTAGGTGCCTGCGTGGGAGCCGCCCTCCACCTCCACGCGCCACGCGGTGCAGCGGCCGCCGTCGCGCGTCGCCACGTCTTCGGAGCCGGTGACGCGGAGGCGCGCGGAAGCGGCTCGGGCGCCGTGCTCAAAGAAGCGCACGCGCGCCTCGTAGCCGGCGCGCAGCGGGAGCGCGGCCAGCACCAGGTCGGTGGAGTTGCCGTAGAAGGCGGGGGCGGCGAGGGGTGTGTCCACCCGCCCCGCGGCGCCGCTCCCGCGCACCCGCCCCCCCTCGAAGCGCAGCTTCCGCGTCCCGTTCCCCTCCGTGGTATGCACGGCGATGGGCGCGAGGGTGCGCCGGTGCATGGTGAAGGAGTCCACGCCCATCACGGCGCCTCCGCTACGGGTCACCCGCTCCACCCGCAGCAGCGTGGCCGTGTCCGTGCGCGTGGTCCGCAGCACCAGCATCGCCACGGGGACCGCGTCGTCGCCGCGCGCGATCATCACGTCCAGCGTGTCCGCCTGGTCGCGCAGGCTGTCCGTGCGGATCTCCGCGCTTCCCGGGCCGACCTCGGGCGTGGTGGTCTGCGCCGCGGCGGGCAGGGCCCCGGCGAGCGCGGCGAGCGCGAAGGCGTAGATGCTCTTCATGGGCGCGGTGCGAGTCATGGGTCAGCCTGCCCGCGCCGACTCGATCTCCTTCAGCAGAGCCTCGTCGTCCAGCCCTTCCTCCCAGTCGCCGGGGAGCTCCAGCTCGGCCGTCTGCGCGCCGCCGCTGGGCGTGCACACCACCCGGAAGCGGTCCTTTGCCCCGTCCACGCGTGCCGCGTCCTTGTTCCCCGATTCGTCCGCGCTCTGCGCCAGCCCGGCGTACGCCTGCACGCACGTCCACCGCACCCCGTCCCCGTCGGTGACTTCCCTTGGCATCCGCTCTCCCGTGTTGGACGATTGTGCGGGGACGTTGCGCGAATCACGGGCCAGAGTACCTCAGCCCCCGAACCCAAGTGGCGCATCAGGGAAGCAGGCCGATCCCGTAGCGGTCGAGGAGGCGCAACGTGCGAAGGTCGGAGCCCGACAGCGGCAGGCTCGGACCCACACGAATCTTGTGCGCGGCCCGCCCGAAAAGCGCGAGCGCCATCACCGAGTCGTCGTGGCGGGCGGTGTAGAGGATGCCGTCCACCTGGTCCGGGTGATCGTGCACCGCCTTGCTCCACGGCTGCGACAGGCCCGGGTAGTCGTCGCCGTGCACCACGGCCGCGTCCGCGCCGTTGCCGATCAGGTATCTGCCGTAGAGCCGCACGGCGCGGATGTTCTCCTCGATGCCGACGGTCGCGATTGCGCGTGCGGCGAGGCTCGCCCCGGAGAACACCCGGCGCGGGAGCGGCTGGTGGAGCACTCCTTCCACGAATGCAGCCTCCTCGCTGAGCCCCAGGTAACACACCCCGTAGCTCCCGTCCGGGGAATCGAACCGGTACGTGGGCGGTCTGCGCTCGCCCGGTCCAAAGAAAATCGCCCCCACCCCGACCGCGTGGGCGCGATGAAGGCCCACCCGCGCCGAGGGTGCGTACGGAGAGGCGGCCGGCGATCTCGACGCGAGGCTTCATCCGGTCGTGTAGGCCCCCGCGAGCTCCACGATCCTGCGCCGCTCCTCGTCGCCGCGGCACTGTTGGAGTGCCTGGAGGATGCTGCGCCCCGCGAGTGCCGGCGCAGGCGTAACCAGCCCCGCGAGCGTCTCCCAGAAGCCCCCCCCTTTCATGACGGCGAGCACCTCCTTCAGTCCTGGGATCGTGCCGTCGCTGGTGAGCTGGCAGGCGGGGAACAGGAAGTGGCCCTGGGGCGTCTCCAGGGCGAGCAGCCCGCCTTCCTTGCGGCGCTTGTCCACCGACTGGCGGCGCACGCCGAGACGCGCCGCGACCTGCGCGGTGTCCAGGAACCCGCCGGCGTCCTCCCGCAATCTCTCACGCATGGCAAGGCCGCGCTCCATGGCTCGCTCCCTGAGCCGCGCGACTTCCAGCTCCTCGGCGGTGGGCTCCACCTCGCCCAAGACGTGCGTGATCGCGCCCCGTGCGCTGGGCCGGCTGAGCGCATCGGCCAGCACTTTGGAGGGAGCGTTCCGGGCCAGGTCGCGGGTCAGCGCACGCATGCGGCGCAGAAAGTCGGCGCGGATCGAGCGCTCCGACGAGGGAGCATCCGTGCCGAAGCGTTTGGGTCCGCTCCGGAAGGTCTTTCCGCGCGCCGCGCGCTCCTTCAGCGCGCGCGGGTCTTTGGGTGCGCCCATATACCTGTCTCCTCTCGCGTGATGTACGGATTGCGCAGGTTGCAGTATATCGACAGGTTGCAACCTGAGCAATCAGGACAGCGGATCTCACACAGAGACACGGAAGCACAGAGAAGAAGTGACCTCTGTGCCTCCGTGTCTCTGTATGAGATTGCTTGGGGACGTAACCTGCAGCCAGGAAACAAGCGCACTCACAACGAGTCTTCGTAGGACGCAGAATCGGAAATATTTGTTGCCCATTTTCAGACGCCGCCATTATAATGGGGAAACGAATGATTTCCGCCGGCCTGGCCCGCCGCGCTGCTCGTAGCGCGGCGCACGGCATTCCGCCCCACCCCATCGCGCTCCGCGGCGCCGCCCCCGGGCTCTCGCGCGCCGCCGGGCGACGTCCGCCGCAACTCCCTCCGCACTCCCTTCCCGACTAGAGGCGCTCCATGGAAGCCACCCGCACGCCCCCCATCCGTACGATGGGGACAGGCACTCTGGAGCTGTGGTGATGGATACCCTGCTGCAGGACCTCCGCTATGCGACGCGCCGGCTGCTGAAGAGCCCCGGCTTCGCGGCTCTCGTCGTGCTCACCCTGGGGCTGGGGATCGGCGCCACCACGGTGATCTTCAGCGCCGTGCACGCGCTGGTGGTGGATCCCTTCTCCTTCCCCGAGCCGGACCGGATCGTCTCCGTGTCCGAGACTACCGCCTCGGCGGGCGAGGGGAACACCGCGTCGCCCGCCATCTTCTCGCACTGGCGCCAGCATACGCCGTCGCTGGGCGTGCTGGCGGCCGGGCGCGGGTGGGGAGCGTCGCTCGCGGCCGGCAGCGAGCAGCCCGAGCCGGTGGCCGGGTACCGGGTGACGGCGGATTGGTTCCGCGTGCTGGGAAGCACGCCGGCCGCGGGGCGCACCTTCGTGCCGGGGGAGGACGCGGCGGGCGCCGAAAAGGTGGTGGTGCTCAGCCACCGCCTGTGGCTCCTCCGCTTCCAGGGAAGCCCGGCCGTGGTGGGAAAGACCATCTCGCTGGACGGCGAGCCGCACACCGTGGTGGGGGTGGTGGCCCGCGGCCAGGGGCTCCCCGTGCAGGCGGACGTGTGGACGCCCCTCCCCCAGGACGCGGCTTTCGGCGGCGATCCCTCGCGGTCGCTGCAGGTCTTCGGCAGGCTGCGTCCGGGAGTGGAGATGGAGCGGGGAGTGCGCGAGCTGCAGTCGGCCACGGCCCGCTTCGACGGCGAGAACCCATCCCCCGGGGGCGAGCGGCGAGTGCGCGTGGAAACCCTGCGCGAGCGCTACACCAAGTTCGCCCGCGTATTCCTGGCCCTGCTCTTCGCGGCCGTGGGCGCCGTGCTCCTGATCGCGGTGGCCAACACGGCCAACCTTCTCCTGGCGCGCGCCACCAGCCGCGTGCGCGAGGTGGCGCTGCGCGTGGCGGTGGGCGCGCGGCCCTGGCGCCTGGTGCGGCAGCTTCTCACCGAGAGCCTGGTGCTTTCCGCCCTGGGCGGCATCGCGGGGATCGCCCTTTCTTATGTCGGCATCCGGGTCCTGCGCGGCGCGCTCCCCGGCGAGCTCACGCGCCTGGTGGCGGGGTGGGACCGGCTGGGGCTGAACCCCCCGGTGCTCGCCTTCACCGTGTGCGCCACCATGCTGGCCGGCGTCCTGTTCGGCCTTGCCCCGGCGCTCAGCGCCGCGCGCACGGACCCGGTGCGCGGGCTGCGCAGCGGGGGGCGGGGCATGGCGGGCGACCGGCAGGGGGGCCGCCTGCGGCGCGTGCTGGTGGTGGCCGAGGTGGCGCTGGCGCTGGTGCTGGTGGTGGCGGCCGGCTCGCTCCTCCGCGGGTTCGACCGCCTGCTGGACGTGGACCCGGGGTTCAGCCCCGGGCGCGTGCTCACGCTGCGCATGGCCCCTCCCGCGTCCGCCACGGAAGGGGAGGCCGCCCGCGCGTACGAGCAGGTGGTGGAGCGCGCCGGGCACCTGCCGGGGGTGGAGGCGGTGGGCGTCACCTCGCACCTCCCGTTCAGCCGCACGGGTACCCGGCAGGGCTTCTCCGTGGAGGGGCAGACGAGGTCCGAGGCGCCGGTGGCCGACCTGCGCCAGGTGACGCCGGGGTACTTCGCCGCGATGGGGGTGCCGGTGCTCCGCGGGCGGGCGCTGGCGAGCGGCGACGGCCCGGACGCTCCGCGCGCCGTGGTGGTGAGCGAGGGGCTGGCCCGCCGCTACTGGCCGGGCGCCGACCCGCGCGGCCGGCGCCTGAGCTTCCGCGCGAGCTCGTGGGAGGTGGTGGGGGTGGTGGGCGACGTGCTCCACCAGGGGCTGGGCGAGCCCCCCTCGCCCACGATCTACGTCGCCCAGCAGCAGGCCCCATCGGACGCCGCCTACCTGGTGGTGCGCACCGCCACCGACCCGGCCGCGCTGGCCGGCGCGGTGCGCGACGAGATCGCCCGCGCGGACCGCGGCCTGGCGGTGAGCGCCGTGGCTCCCATGCGGCAGGTGATGACGGACTTCGCGGCACCCGAGCGCATCACGGTGCAGCTTCTCACCGTGTTCGCGCTCTGCGCGCTGGTGATCGCGGTGGGCGGCATCTACGGGGTGGTGTCGTACGGCGTGGCGCAGCGCACCCAGGAAATCGGCACGCGGCTGGCGCTGGGAGCCCAGCCGAACAGCGTCGTGCGGCTGGTGATGCGCCAGGGGCTCACCCTGGCGCTGGCCGGCGTGGCGCTGGGCACGGCCGCGGCGTACGCGGTGGTGCGCCTCCTCTCGTCGTTCTTCTTCGGGGTGGAAGCCACCGGGGTGCTGATCCCCCTGGGGAGCGGCGCCCTGATGGTGCTGGCCGCCCTGGTGGCGAGCTACCTCCCCGCCCGCGAAGCCGTAGGGGTGGACCCCATGCTGGCGCTGCGCCGCGAGTAGCGCGCATTGCCGTCCCCTCTCTTCCCCACCTGACCACCGTGATCCTGCTCTACCTGGCCGACGAGATCCACGTCGCCCGCGTCCTGGCCGCGCTGGCGACCTCGGGGTCGGAGCTTCACCTGGCGCGCACCTGGACCGAGGTGCAGGCACTCTCCACCACCCCCGAGTGCGCCGTGCTGGTGGGGCGCCACGGGCGCGACCTCCACCTGGACCGCGTGCAGCAGCGGTGGCCCGCGGTGCCGGTGGTACAGGTTTGCAACACGCGGCCGGAGCCGCGCGCAGGCTCGCCGGCGCACGTGGGGTGGGCCGCCTGCGTGGAGCGGGAGATCGCCTCCGCGGTGGCCACGGCGCGCATCCGCGGCTACCTGGCGGAGGTGGGCGAGCGGATCCGGCACGCCGAGCACCTCCCCACCCGGCTGCGCCAGGCGCTCTCACACGCTTGCGGAGACGGGTGCCCCACGTCGGTGGGGGAGGTGGCGGGCCACCTCCGCTGCACCCCGCGCGTCCTCTCGCACCACTGGCGGAACGCCATGCCCGCCGAGGCGGGGGTGCGCCTGGAAGACTTCATGGGGTGGATCCTCCTGCTGCACGCCGTAGCCCAGCGCGCCGCGGGGGCCAAGTGGTCGTCGATCGCCGAGGGGCTGGGGACGCACCAGCACACCCTCACCCGCACCGCCCAGCGGCTGGCGGACACCTCGCTGCGCGAGCTCCCCATGCAGGGCGTGGCCGCGACCAAGGCGCGCTTCGAGAGGCGGGTGGTGCGGCACCTGGTGCGCCAAACCCTTGTTTCCGTTTCTGCTGATTAATGTCCGTTTATGCTGTTGAAACAAACGTAGCGCCTGCCTATCATCATGCATCGCCGCCACGCAACACCGCAGGCAGACCGGGATCTCCGATCCCGCGCTCAATACGCCACCGCTCGACACTCCGCTACATCTTCACACGCGATCTGACCGGGGAGCCTTCACCGCTCTCCGCCCCCCTTTTTCCGCACAGGACCCCCTCATGAGCAACGCAGTCATGCTCCAGTCTCCGTTCGCGGCCGCCCCGGCGCCGCTCCCCGCCGTGGGCGACGAAGTGGCCCTGCGGGCCACGGGATGGGTGCCGTCGCGCTTCAACGCGCGGACCACGGACGAGCAGGGCCGCCTGATCATGTGGAACACCTACAACGGCGCCATCAGCGTCTTCACCGGCAAGCAGGTGCCCGTGGTGGAATCGCTGCTGCAGCGCGACGGGTTCGACGGCGAGCCCACCGGGCTGGCGGGGTACCTGAAGGAGCGCGGCTTCCTGGTGGCCCGCGAGGCGGACGAGGTGCGCCGCTTCCAGCTCGCCTTTGGGCAGCAGCACTACCGCACCGACACCCTGGAGCTGATCCTCCTGGCCTCGGAAGACTGCAACTTCCGCTGCGTGTACTGCTACGAGGACTTCAGCCGCGGCACCATGGTGCCCATCGTCCGCGAAGGGATCAAGAAGCTGATCCTCAGCCGTGCCCAGGCCCTCAAGTCCCTGCGCATCAGCTGGTTCGGCGGAGAGCCGCTGTACGGCTTCGAGGCCATCGAGGACCTCGCGCCCTTCGTGCAGCAGGTGGCCCTCGAGCACGGCATTGCCTACGGCTCCACGATGACCACCAACGGCTACCTCCTGGACCCGGAGACGGCCGGCAAGCTCCTCTCGTGGAACGTGAACGACTTCCAGATCACGCTGGACGGGGTGGGCGAGCACCACGACACCAAGCGGGTGGGCCGCGACGGGAGCGGCACCTACGAGACGATCCTGGCCAACCTGCGCGCCATGCACCGGCGCACCGAAGACTTCCACATCCGCATCCGCATCAACTTCGACCACAAGAACACGCCGCACCTGGAAGAGCTGCTGGGCGTGCTGCAGGCGGAGTTCGCCGGTGATCCGCGCTTCAACCTGGCGTTCCACGCCGTCGGGAAGTGGGGAGGGGAGAACGACGCCGACCTCGAGACGTGCGGCGTGTCGGTGGCCCAGCAGGTGAAGAGGGTGCTGAGCGAATCGGCGGTGGACAAGGGGCTGACCGTACTCGGCTCGGGGTTCAAGCAGCTGCGCCTGGGCAAGGGGATCTGCTACGCGGCGCGACCCTTCAACTTCCTGATCGGCGCCGACGGGAAGGTGATGAAGTGCACGGTGGCCCTGGACAAGGAGGAGTTCAACATCGTCGGCCAGATCATGCCGGACGGGGACCTCCTGCTGGACGAAGACAAGATGGCGCGCTGGACGGAGCCCGCCTTCGAGAACGACTCCACCTGCCGCAAGTGCTACTACGTCCCCGTCTGTTCGGGGATGAGCTGCCCGCTGGTCCGCATCGAGACGGGCCGGCGCCCCTGCCCCAGCGACAAGCGCAACCTGCACGCGAACCTGGTGGCCACGCTGGAGCAGTCCGCCGCGGGAGCGCGCCGCGTCCCGCTCCCCGTACTTGCCGCCGCGCCGGCTGGGGCCCTGTGACGACCGCCGCCGCCGACGAGGCGAACGCACCCCCTTTCATGACGGACTTCAGGGCCGATCCGGAGACCGCCGCCGCCTGGCTGCGCGACGCCGACGAAGCGGCTCTGCGGCCCTACCAGCTGGACCTGGCGCACCTCAACCTCGTGTCGGTTTTCGGCGGCGAATGGTCGCCGGAGCGCGTGCGCGCCACCGCGGTGGAGTGCACCCGCGCGGGGCTCTGGGGTTCGTGGGAGCACAAGGCCTTCCTGACCCGGCACTGCGACCGGTTCAGCGCCGCCGGCCCCGACGAGTGGCCCCGGCTCTGCCCGCAGGAGAACCGGCTGCGGG
This sequence comes from uncultured Gemmatimonadota bacterium, assembly GCA_902805735.1. Lineage (GTDB taxonomy): Bacteria > Gemmatimonadota > Gemmatimonadetes > Longimicrobiales > Longimicrobiaceae > Longimicrobium. The sequence continues at coordinate 94,096 of CADCTW010000161.1, forward strand.
GGTGGGAGGCGGCCCCGGCGGCGCTGCGCGACGGCCCGGCCATCCTCTGCTCCTTCCACTACGGCGCGTTCCGGTTTCTCGCCTCGGACCTGGTGATGGCGGGGCGGCACGTCACCCAGCCCATGGGGGGTCCGCCGTACACGATGATGGCGAGCCTGCTGGACGGCTACCGGGGCCCGCTCGCGGACCGCTTCCGCATCGTGAGCGTGGACGACGACGCCACCGGACTGTTCCAGATGGCCCGCGCCCTCCGCAAGGGGGAGGTGGTGGTGGTGTTCGTGGACGGGAACCGGGGGATCGGCGGGTGCTGGAACGAGGCGGGCCGCGTCCCGCTCGATTTCCTGGGGTGCCCCGTGCGCGTGAAGAGCGGGGTGGCGCGCCTGGCCGCCACCCTGGGGGTCCCCCTGGTGCCGGTCCTGGTGCCGCGCGGCGAGGACGGCACGGGAACCGTCCACTTCGAGCCCGTCATCGACCCGGGCCGGCGCCTTGCCGGCGACGAGGAGAAGGAGTTCGTGGCGCGGGCCATGGCGGGGATGTACGCGGCGTTCGAGCGGGAGGTGCGCGCACGGCCGGAGCAGTGGGAAGGCTCGTCCTTCATGCACCAGTGGCGCGTTCCCGCCAACGCCGGCGCGGAGGCGTCCACCCCTCCCTCGGAGCTGGACCGGTGCCTGGAAGCGGGCGGCCGCCTGCGCACCGACCCCACGCGCGTGGTCGCGCTCTCGGGCACTTCCAGCCCCGTTTGGACCGACGTGCACACGCTCAAGAGCTTCGCGGCGCCCGAGTGGGCGGCCGAAGCGTTCGACCGGCTCTCTTCCGAGCGGGGGATCGACCGCGGCTGGCTGGCCGAGCGCGCGCCCGATCCGCTACACCGCTCCAAGCTCCTCGACCTGATTTCGCGGCTGGTGGCACGCCGCGCCGTGGTGGTTCTCGAGGCGGCATAGCGCCTCCACCACCGCTCAAGAACGTCTTCGCCGGCCCTCCGGCCGGCATGAGGGTGAGTCCGGAACATCGACCGGCCGCCCGCCGCAGCACCCCGCGCAGTATCCCTTTCCAATCTCTCTAAGGAGACACCATGGACCGCAACGACCTGTTGGAAGAGTTCTCGATCCTGGAGCTCGAGGACCGCCTGGAGTTCGCCGACACGTGCAACATCTACTGCCCGCAGAAGGCCGAGGCTGAGGCCCCGGCGACCTCGTAACAATCTGGTCCCGTACCGCGGGCGCCGTTCGCGGCGCCCGCGGCCCGGCCGGTGCAGCCGCCGGCCGGGAGGGAGGCACCGGAGAGAGAAGCGCGGCTCCGGAGCGAGAACGGCCGGCCGGCGACGGCCGGCCACGTGGGTGCAGGCGCGCCCGGTGTGCACCCGCTGATCAACCGAGGGCATGATGAGTTTGCTGTCGCGAAATCCCGGTCTGGAGGTGCTTCCCTTCGACAGCGCCGCGCGCAACGAAGTGAGGCTCTGCGAGGTTCCCCAGGCCGACGGGAGCACGCGGCGGTACGTGCTTCCCGCCGCCCTCCTCCCCCTGGTGGAGCGCTTCGACGGGGTGCTCGGCACGGACGAGGTGATCCGCGCGCAGGCGGCGAGCGCGCCCGCGGGGCCCACGGAAGAGGACCTGCACCGGCTGGTGCGCGAGGTGCTCGTTCCGCGTGGCTTTCTCTGCGCGCCGGGTACCGGCGAGGCCGGGCTCGCGGCTTTCCCCGCGGGCCCGTCGTACCTCACCTTCCGCTTTCGCCTGCTGTCGCCGGAGCGCGTGTACCCGGCTTCGCGGGCGCTGTCCGTGCTCTTCCGCCCCGCGGTGCTCGCGGTGATGCTGACGGCCATCGTCGCGGCGCACTTCGCGTTCTACTTCAGCATCGCCCCCGGGCACGCGCTGGGGATCGAGAACCTGCACGGGTACGCGCCCCTGGTGCTCGCGGCCATCGTCTTCTCCAGCGCTTTCGTCCACGAGTTCGGCCACGCCGCCGCCGCGGCGGCCTACGGGTGCCGGCGCACGGCCATCGGGTGGGGGATGTACCTCCACATGATGGTTTTCTACACGGACCTCTCCGAGGCGTGGCGCCTCCCGCGGCGCCAGCGGGCCGTGATCGACCTGGGAGGCATCTACTTCCAGTCGCTGGTGCTGCTGGCCCTCCTCGCGTGGTACGGGCTCACGGGCTCGGAGATCCCGCTCTACGCCTTCGTCTTCACCGACCTGGCCATCCTGGGCGCGCTGAACCCCTTCCTGCGGCTGGACGGCTACTGGCTGGTGAGCGACCTGCTGGGGATCGCCAACCTGCGCGCGGAGTCGCTGCGCGTGCTGGGCGCCGCCGCCGACCGCCTGCGCGGCCGCGCCCCGCGCCCTTCCGCCAGCCCCCGGCTGGGGAACGGCACCACGGCCGTGCTGGCCGTGTACGCGGTGACGAGCACCGTCTTCCTGGCGTACATCTGCCGGATCCTGGTGGAGCGTTTCGTCGTGGGGCTGGTGAGCGGCTACCCGCGGATCCTCGCCGCGTTCTGGGACGAGCTGTCCGCCGCCACCCCGGCCGCGGGGCGCATCGGGAGCGCCGGGCTGGAGGTGCTGTGGCGCGGGCTGGCGCTGGTGGCCATGGGCCTCCTGCTGCGGCGCTGGGCGCTGGCGCTGTGGGGAAGCCGCCCGGTGGCGGGGCTGCGGCGGGGTGCCGCGGCGCGATGGGCCCAGGCGCGCGGCACGGCCGCCGCCCACACCTGAGGGAGTCCGGCCATGTTGCGGAAGAGCGGGCGGGCACTGCGCTGGGCCCTGGCGGCGGGCGCGATGGCCGTACCGGCGGCAGCCCAGGCCCCGGCCGGCGGCGAGATCCACGGGCGGGTCACGGAGCGCGGGAGCGGCGCGCCCGTCCCCTTCACCGTGGTGCGGCTCCTGGCCGGCGACACCACGCGCCCGGCGCTGGCCACCACCCTCACCGATTCGGCGGGCGCCTTCCGGCTGCAGGCCGCGGCGCCGGGCAGCTACCGCCTGGGCCTGGCGCGGGTAGGCGTGCAGGGCGCCACTTCGCCGGCCGTGGAGGTGGGCCCCGGCGCCTCGGTGAAGCACGACCTGGCCGTCACCATGGGCGCGGTGATGCTCCCCGCCCTGGTGGTGGGGGAGCGCTGCCACACGGCCGACCAGCTCGACGAGGCCCCCGCGCTGGCCGCGCTCTGGCGCGAGGCGCAGAAGGCCGGCGACGTGCGGCGCGCCTTCGACCACGCGTACCGCTACAGCTACGACTGGCAGCAGGACCTCACCGCCAGCCTCCGGCTGCTCCGCGACCGGCGCATGGTCAAGCGGAGGACGGTAACCAACGTCCCCGCCGAGACGCGCGCCCGCGACGCCCGGCTGCGCGAGATGCGCGCGAGCGTGGGGTACGGCTCCACGGAGGGCGGGCTGAACCTGGACCCGCCCGACCTCCCCGAGCTGCTCGGCGCCGACTTCCTGCGCACCCACTGCGTGTTCGCCGCCCCGGAGCCCCTCGCCGGGGCGTGGGGCGTGAGGTTCCGCCCCGTGGGCGCTCCGCGCGAGGGCCGGGTGGACCTCCAGGGCACGCTGTGGATCGGCCAGGACGACTTCGAGGTCCGCGCCTTCGACTACCAGTACCTTCGGCAGGGGCGCCCCTTTGGCGGCGGCCGCATCACCTACACGGACGTGGCGGTCCCCGGCGGCACCATCCGGCTTCCCAGCCGCGTGCAGTTCCGGCTCAGCGGCCGCGTGCTCGGCGCCCGGGCGGCGGTGGTGAGCGACCTTCACGGCTCCGTCTCCCTGACCGGCCACCGCGACTTCACCCGCACCCCGCCCCCCGGCTCCTGAATCCCGGCCTCACGCGTTCACCGGGGCTGGGAAGTGCGAATGCCTAAGTGCCGAGCCCCGAGTCTCAAGGACCAGGAGTCAGGCACTAGGCACTAAGCACTAGGCACTAGGCACTAGGCACTAGGCACTAGGCACTAGGCACTAGGCACCAGGCACCAGGCACTCAACTCTACTGTCCACCTCGGGCCCGTACCCGCGTGCCCCATCCGTACCTCGAAGGAGCAGTCCCATGACCGACACTTTCACTCAGCGCGTGATCGCCGTGGTCGCCCGCGTCAAGAACGTGGCGCCCGAGAGCATCAGCCCGAGCACGACGCTGGACGAGCTGGGGGTGGACTCGCTGGACGCGGTGAGCATCGTCTTCGACCTGGAGGCGGAGTTCAACATCGAGATCGAGCCCGCGGAGGCGGCGGCGGCCGCCAGCGTGAGCGACCTGGTGGAGGGAGTTCGGCGGCTGACGGCCGCGGATGGCGGTGAACGGATCGCCGTAACGGCCTGACCCCGTGCCACGCCACAGGGTCGTCGTAACCGGCATGGGGGTGATCTCCGCGCTGGGGCTGGACCGGCACGCCTTCTGGGACTCGCTCCGGGAGGGGCGCAGCGGGATCGGTCCGATCGCTTCGCTGGATGCCTCGTCGCTCCAGGCGCGCAACGCGGCCGAAGTGCGCGGCTTCGACCCCGCCGCCGCCTTCGCCGGGCGCGAGACGCTCTGGCTGGACCGCTTCGCCCAGCTCGCCATGGTGGCGGCGCGCGAGGCGGTGGCCGGCGCGGCGCCCGAGTGGACGGACGAGCTCCGCGAGCGCACCGCGGTGGTCACCGGGTGCTGCGCGGGGGGGCTGCTGGCCATGGAGCACGGCTACGTGGAGCTCTTCCAGCGAGGGCGCACCCGCGTGCACCCCATGAGCGTACCCCGCATCATGGCCAACGCGGGCGCCAGCCAGATCTCCACCGAGCTGCGCGTGGGAGGCCCCACGTACAACGTGTCCACCGCCTGTGCATCGTCCAGCCACGCCCTGGGACAGGCGTTCTGGATGGTGCGCGAGGGCCAGGTGGACATGGCCATCGCCGGCGGCTCCGAGGCCGCCCTGTGCACGGGGTACCTGAAGGCCTGGGAGGCGGCGCAGGTGCTGGACCCGGACACCTGCCGCCCCTTCTGCCGCAGCCGCCGCGGCACCATCCTGGGCGAGGGGGCGGCGATGCTGGTGCTGGAGCCGCTGGAGCGGGCGCAGGCGCGGGGGGCCCACATCTTCGGCGAGATCGCCGGCTTCGGGATGACGGCCGACGCGCACCACATCACCCAGCCCTCCGGCGTCGGCGCGGTGAGGGCCATGCGCGCCGCCCTCTCCGACGGGGGAGTGGACGCCGGGGAGGTGGGGTACGTCAACGCGCACGGCACCGGCACGCCGCTCAACGACCGCACGGAAGCCGCGGCCATCCGCGAGACGTTCGGGACCCATGCGCGCACGCTGCTGGTGAGCTCCACCAAGTCCATGCACGGGCACGCGCAGGGCGCGGCGGGGGCCCTGGAGGCGGCCGCCTCCCTCCTCGCGCTGTCCCACGGCGTGGCTCCCCCCACGGCCAACCACTGTGAGGACGACCCGGAATGCGACCTGGACGTGGTTCCCAACGAGGCCCGGCCGGCTGAGCTGGAGTACGCGCTCTCCAACTCGTTCGGCTTCGGCGGGCTCAACGCGGTGCTCCTCTTCCGGCGGTGGGCGGAGGCATGATCGCGGCGCTGGGCTGAACAGATTGGGCTCACACAGAGACACAGAGGCACAGAGAAAACTTATCTCTGTGCCTCTGTGTCTCTGTGTGAGATTCTTTTTCGGCGGGCGTAGCTCACCAGCCGCGCCAGCAGCGCGATGCCCAGGAGGAGCGCGAGGAGGGGGGCGATGAAGCCGAGGACGATGAGGATCACCGCGGCGGCGTCTTCGATCAGGCTGAGCACCGGGTTGCCGAGGCCGCCGGTCATCGCGGTGCTGCCCACGCGTGCCCCGGCCTTGGCGGTGTGGACGCCCAGCGCCAGCGGCGCGCCGGCGATGATGGCCAGCGCCACCGAGTGCTCGGGGGCGAGCTGGTGCACGAAGGGGAGGGCGGCCAGCACGGCGAGGCCGGGCTTGGTGAAGGTCTGCACCGCGTCCAGCGCGTGGTCCACGATGGGGATCTTGTCGCCCAGCACCTCCAGCACGGTCGCCACGCCAAAGATCACCAGCGTGGTGGTGGAGCCCATCCACTCCAGCGAGGGCGGCACCTCCAGCCCCGTGGTGCGGATGGCGAGGCTCGCCCCGAACACCGGGAGGAAGGCGCGCAGCCCCGCGCACGCCGCCAGCACCAGCCCGAACGCCGCCGCGGATGCCGCTTCCATGCTCGTTCCTCGCGCTTGGCTGGAGATCGGCGAACAGAGGGCTCACACAGAGACACAGAGGCACGGAGAACAGCTGATCGTGTCCACTGCCCCGGCGCACGGGTGGCGGCGGCGGGGGGAGCGATTATCTTCTGGTGATTCGCGGCAACGTAATCGCCCGCCCGGGGCCGGGCAACGCTTCTCCTCGCCCCACTTTATTTTCGCCCCACTCTCGTCGAGGCAAGCCACCGTGCGCAGGATCGACACCCGCAACTTCAGCCGCGCCACCCGCACGACCTCCAAGGAGATCAACCGGCAGATCGCGCTGAACCTGGTGCGCGAGCACCAGCCGCTCTCGCGCGCGGAGCTGGCGCGGCACATGGGGGTGGCGCGCGGGATGGTGACGCCGCTGGTCAACGAGCTTCTCGCCGACGGGCTGATCTACGAGGGGACGACGGGGAACCCGCCGCGCGGACGCAAGCCCACCCTGCTGCACGTGCGGTCCCACGACCGGCTGGCGCTGGCGGTGGACGTGCGGCTCAGCCAGACGCACGTCATGCTGTGCGACTTCAGCGGGCAGATGGTGGCGCTGGAGCGCTTCGCCACCCCCGCCTCGCCCGAGGAGCTGGTGGCCGGGGTGAGCGCCCGCATCGAGCGGATGCTGAGCAGCCACCGGGACGCCGGGGCGTGCGAGGGGATCGGCCTGGTGGTTCCCGGGATGGTGGACCGGCGCACGGGGAACCTGGTGCACGCCCCCACCCTGGGATGGCGCGACATGGACCTGCGCGGCGCCCTGAGCGAGGCCACGGGGATGATGGTGCAGATCGAGCGCGACGCCGTGGCGTGCGCCCTCTCCATGATGTGGCTGGGGCCCATGAAGGGGAACGCGCAGGACAGCTTCGTCTACCTCACCGTGTCGGACGGCGTGGGGGCCGGGCTCGTGGTCAACGGCGAGGTGTTCCGCGGCCACCGCGACGCCGCCGGGGAGTTCGGCCACATCCCGCTGAGCCTGGATGGCCCCTACTGCCTGTGCGGCTCGCGCGGGTGCCTGGAGGCCTTCACCTCCAGCCCCGCCACCGTGGCTCGCTACCTGGGGCGCGACCTCGTATCCCGCGAGTCGTACGCCGAGCTTCGCGAGTCCAGCCTGACGGTGACGGACCTGGTGGCCCTGGCCCGCGGCGGCGATCACCGCGCCCTGGCGGCGCTGGAGGAGAGCGGGCGCTACCTGGGGGTGGGGATCGCGGTGATCATCAACGCCCTCAACCCCGCGCGCATCGTGGTGGGCGGCGAGCTGCTGAGCGGGTGGGACCTGATCAGCCCCACCATGCACGCCGCCATGACCGAGCGCACGCTGACCTCCGGCGCCGCCACCACCCCCGTCATCCCCGAACCGGCCGACGAGCAGACCCGCCTGCGCGGCGCCGCCGCCCTGATCATCGCCCCCATGTTCGCCGCCCCCGCCGTGGGCTGACACGAAGGCACGGAGAAGAAGTCCCTTCTCTGTGCCTCTGTGTCTCTGTGTGAGCCCGCTTTTTACCGCACCAGGACCCGGTACCCGTGAGCCGGGATCTCGATGGTTCCCGAGGTGCCGAGCGCGGTGCGCGCGCGGGAGAACCAGTCGGTGTACGAGCCGGGCCGGGCCAGCGAGCGGTAGCGGGCGCGGACCGGCGTGTCGCCGAAGTTGACGGCCACCACGACGGTGTTGGAGCCCCGCGTCCGGGTGAAGGCGAACACCCGCTCGCCGCCGCTGGTGCGGAGGCGGGTCTGCGGGCCGCCCCAGGGGCCGTTGGCCAGCGCGCCGTTGCGGTGCTTCAGGTCGAAGACGCTGCGGTAGAACGGGGCCAGCGAGGGCCCGCTCCAGTCCACCGTGTCCTTTTCGAAGAAGCGGAGGCGCTTGCCCAGGCTCGCCTCCTGGCCCGTGTACAGGAGGGGCATGGACTGCTGCACGGTGGCGCTGAGCACGAAGGCGGGGAGGTGGTTGGCCCCCATCCGCTCGAACTCGGTGCCTTTCCAGCTGTTCTCGTCGTGGTTGCTGGTGAAGTACATCCGGTACGCGCCGCGGCCAAAGGCGCTGTCCTGCCGGGCGAAGTAGCCGTCCAGGGCGGAGGTGCCCTTCTTCCCCTGCACGACCTCGTGGAGAAGGTGGTGGAGCTCCCACCCGTAGGTCATGTTGAACACCGAGTGCATCCGCGGGTCCTCCGACTCGGCCAGCAGGAAGACGTCCGGCCTCACCTGGCGCAGCTCGCGCCCCGCCGTCGTCCAGAAGTCCATCGGCACCCCGCCCGCCACGTCCACCCGGAAGCCGTCGATCCCCATCGACTGGAGCCACCACTTCATCTCGCCGAGCATGGCGCGGCGCATCGCCGCGTTGGAGTAGTTGAGCTCGGCCACGTCGGTCCAGTCCGTCTCGCGCCCCTCGTTGTCGCGCGCGTTCAGCACGGTGCCGTCCGCCCGGCGCTCGTAGAAGCCGGGGTTGGAGGTGATCCACTCGTGGTCGTGCGCGGTGTGGTTGGGCACCCAGTCCAGGATCACCTTCATCCCCTGCACGTGCGCCGCGCTCACGAACGCCCTGAAGTCCGCCTCGGTGCCGTGCTCGGGGTTGATGGCGCTGTAATCCCGGATGGCGTAGTAGCTCCCCAGCGACCCCTTCCTGTGCAGCACCCCGATCGGCTGCACCGGCATCAGCCAGAGGATGTCCACCCCCAGGCTCCGCAGCCGCGGAAGGTGCGTCTGCAGCGCGGCGAAGGTCCCTTCCGGCGTGTACTGCCGCACGTTCACCTCGTACATCACCGCCCGGCGCGACCACTCCGGGTGGGCGACGGAGTCCGCGGGTGCCTGGGCACTCGCCGCGCCCGCTGCAAGCGCGAGGGTGACCGCGGCGCGGAGGAGAGCTCTTCTCATGGTTGGCACGTGGGTGCGGGTGTGGGGATGGAGTGGGGTGAGAATAACCGTGGCGTGCCCGCGTTCGCAACGCTTTCCGGCGGACTGGGAGCGGCTCGCCGCGGGCGCTTGACAAAATCGACAGGAACTCTAACAATTCATCGGAAGCCGTTTCCCCCATGGGGAGCGGAGCACGCAGCTTAATTTGGAAGCAAGTCTTCCAATATCGCGCCGCGAGGAAGGAAGACCTCGTGAAGGCGGCGGCTGGCACCCTTACCCCGGGATCGCACATGGAGCTGACTCAAACGACACCGAGCGACCTGATCGGCGTGACGTTCACCGCCGTGAAGGGGCTGCGCCACCTGGCCGAAGAGCAGTTCGGCCAGCTCTTCGTGCGCACGGAGGTCCTTTCCCGGGGCACCCGCCGCATGGTCGTGGAGCTCCGCCTGGACGCGCACGGCATCCTGGTGATCCACGCGGAGCGCGCCCGCCCCAGCAACCCCTTCTGCATCACCCGCGTCCACACCGGCCGCGACGCCGGCGCCCTGCGCATGGTGCTGTGACCCGCGGCGGCGCGGAGACGCCGAGAGAGGGTCCAGCGCCTCTCCTCTGTGTCTCTGTGTCTCTGTGTGAGGCCATTCTGTTCGCCACGGCGGCGCTCAGCCCGCGGCGGCGGGGACGCCGGCTTCCATCGCCGCGGCGATCGCGGCCGCGTCGCTGCCCAGGATGACGTGGACCACGCCCGGGGCCGCGTGCATCACCCCCCGCGCCCCGGCCTGCTCCAGCGCCGCCTCGTCCACCCGCGCCGCGTCCCGCAGCTCCGCGCGCAGGCGGGTGATGGCCACCACCTCGGCCGCCACCACGTTGTCCGCGCCGCCCAGGGCCCGCGTGAGGGCGGCGGCGCGGGCCCGGTCCCGGTCGGTGACGACGCGCACGAAGGGGAGCGCGGCCTCCGCCGGCGGCGCGGCGGCGCGGCGCGGCGCGCGCATGTACTCCTCCATGGCCGTCTTCAGGTTCTCCGAGCGGGTGCCGAAGATGGCCTGCATCCCGCTCCCCACCTGAACCACCCCCGCGGCGCCCAGCGACCGCAGGGTGTCGGCGCGCGCCAGTGACACGTCGGCCAGCTCCACGCGCAGGCGGGTGATGCAGGCGTCCAGGCTGCGGATGTTCTCCGCGCCGCCGAACGCGGCCACCAGCCGCGGCGCCATCCCGTCCGTCTCCCCCGCCCCGGCGGCGCCCTGCGGCGCGGCCGTGTCCTCGATCTCGCGCCCCGGAGTCCGCAGGTTCAGCTTCAGGATCAGCGTGCGGAAGAGCGCGTAGTACACCCCGGCGTAGACCAGCCCCAGCGGCACCAGCCACCACCCGCGCTGCGAGTTGGGGTACAGCACCACGAAGTCGATCAGCCCGTGGGAAAAGGTGGTGCTGTGGTGGATCCCCAGCGACACCGCGGAGAAGTACGCCAGCCCCGCCAGCGCCGCGTGGATGCAGTACAGGAGCGGCGCCACGAAGAGGAAGGCGAACTCGATGGGCTCCGTGATCCCCGTGAGGAAGGAGGTGAGCGCGGCGGAGATCATGATGCCGCCCACCTTGGCCCGGTTCTCGGGGCGCGCCGTGCGCCAGATGGCCAGCGCCGCCGCCGGCAGCCCCCACATCTTGAACAGGTAGCCCCCCGCCAGGTGCCCCGCCGTGGGGTCCCCCGCCGTGTAGCGGTAGATCTCGCCGTGGATCACCTTTCCCGTATCGGGGTCCACGTAGCTCCCCACCTCGAAGAAGAAGGGGACGTTCCAGATGTGGTGGAGCCCGAAGGGGATCAGCGCGCGCTCCACCACCCCGTACAGCGAGAAGGCGGCGGCCGGGTTGCCGTTGGCCGCCCACTGCGAGAAGCCCTCGATCCCCCGCCCCACCGGGGGCCAGAGCACCGCCAGCACCACCCCCACCCCGATGGCCGTGAACGCCGTGAGGATGGGCACCGCGCGCTTCCCGGAGAAGAAACCCAGGTAAGCCGGCAGCTCCAGCCGGAAGTAGCGGTTGAAGAGGACGGCCGCCACCGCGCCGATCAGGATCCCGCCGAACACCCCCGTCTCGATGGAGGCGATCCCCATGATCTGCTTGGGGTCGTACTCCAGGAGCGGCGCCATCACCCCCATGGTGGCCAGCATCACGGCGAAGCCGACCACGGCCGCCAGCGCCGCCACGCCGTCGTTCCCCGTGAGCCCCAGCGCCACACCGATGGCGAAGATCAGCGGCAGGTTGCCGAACACCGCGCCCCCCGCCTGGGCCATCATGCTGGAGACGATAGTGGGGAGCCAGGTGAACTTGGCGCTCCCCACCCCCAGCAGGATGCCGGCCGCGGGAAGCACCGAGACGGGGAGCATCAGCGACTTCCCGATCTTCTGCAGCCACCCGAAGGCGGTGCGCCACTGGATCATTTCGGCTCTCCGAGCTCAGGTGGGGAGATCGTGCGGACGGACGACGCGGCCACCGGAACGCGCCGCGGGACCGGATAAGGGAATGGGCGCGGGTCAGCCATGGCGGCGTGCCACGATGGCGCGCACTTCCGCTCCATCCCCGGCGTCCAGCGCCTCGCGGGCGGTGGCGCGGCACGCCTCCATGTCCAGCGCGCGGACGCGCGCCCGGACCTCGGGGACCAGCGGCACGTCGGCGCTCAGCTCGTCCACCCCCAGCCCCAGCAGCACGGGCACGGCCTGCGGATCGCCGGCCAGCGCACCGCATACCCCGACCCAGCGGCGGTGCGCGTGCGCGCCCTCCACGGTGTGCGCGATCAGGCGGAGCACGGCCGGGTGCAGCGCGTCCACCTGCGGAGCCAGGCGCGGGTTGGTGCGGTCCATGGCCAGGGTGTACTGCGTCAGGTCGTTGGTGCCGATGGAAAAGAAGTCCGCCTCGCGCGCGAAGCGCTCGGCCAGCAGCGCCGCGGCGGCGGTCTCCACCATGATCCCCACCTGGATGGGCGGCACGCCGAGCGCCTCCCGCTCGCGCTCCACCAGCTCCCGCGCCGCCCGCCACTCGGCCAGCGTGGCGATCATGGGGAACATCACCGCCACCCTCCCCGCGCCCGACGCGCGCAGGATGGCGCGCACCTGCGCGCGAAAGAGCTCCGGCCGCGCCAGGGTCAGCCGGACGCCGCGCTCGCCGAGAAACGGATTGGCTTCGGCGGGCAAGTCGAGGTACGGGATCGGCTTGTCGCCGCCGACGTCCAGCGTGCGGATGACGAGGAGGCGGTCCGGGCCCAGGGCGCGAAGGATGGCTTCGTAGCTCCGCGCCTGCTCGTCCTCGTCGGGCGCCGTGTGGCGCTCCATGAAGAGGAACTCGGTGCGCAGCAGCCCCACTCCCTCGCCGCCCACGGCGGCTACGCGCTCCGCCTCGGCCAGCGTGCCGGCGTTGGCCGCCACCTCCACGCGGTGCCCGTCGGTGGTGACGGCCGGCTCCAGGGCGGCCGCCAGCTCGCGGGCCCGCCGCGCCTCGCCGGCCGCCAGCAGCTCGGCGGCGCGCGCTT